>NZ_JBMDJC010000007.1:0-289670 GCF_057808995.1 Acidovorax sp. FG60 | reverse complement strand
GAGCGCAACCTTGCCAAGGTTGAGGTCGAGAGTTCGAGACTCTTTTCCCGCTCCAATTTCCACAAAAAGGGAAGCAAATGCTTCCCTTTTTTGTCAGAGGAATGTGAATTTCTGGCGCGGTAGCAAAGCGGTTATGCCCCGGATTGCAAATCCGGTTAGTCCGGTTCGACTCCGGACCGCGCCTCCAGATACGGTCTGTGTCTTGATGTCTGAAGATCTTCTGTGATCGTCGTAATCAAGACGACTGTTGAAGGATGGATGGTGATTGGTTGATTTTTTGGTTTGCAATCGAATAGAGCCAAAAAATAGCGATATAATTTGAGGCTTGCTGATTGGCTCTGATGGAAACGTCGGGTGCAGTAGGCGAATGCGGGAATAGCTCAGTTGGTAGAGCGCAACCTTGCCAAGGTTGAGGTCGAGAGTTCGAGACTCTTTTCCCGCTCCATATTTGTAAGGGAAGCTTCGGCTTCCCTTTTTTCTTGGTGGTGCAAGGCGGGCGGCTCGGCGGGGCGTCGGCCCTGTGACCAGAGATACGACAGGGCATTGCGCGCATGCGCTGCCCGGGTTACGCTGCGACGCAGGAGTGCGTTGGGCAGCCGGCGCCCCGATGGTGAAATTGGTAGACACTGCGGACTTAAAATCCGCCGCTTTCCTGAAAAGGGGCGTGCCGGTTCGACCCCGGCTCGGGGCACCACTACGATTCAATCATGTCAAGTTACAACGCTCCCTTCGAAATCCACGTCCACGGACAAGTCCAGCTGCGCGCTGATGTGAGCTTTGACCAACTCCAGGAGGCGCTCAAACCCTTGTGGAAGTACGCCGGAGCCCGCTCGCTGGCTGATGGCGCAGCCAGCGCCTACGAAGAAGAGCCCGGCATCAAATACGACGCGCAGGAACACTTGCTGCAGATGTGCTGGACGGTGCGGGGGGATGAAGACTTTCGCCAAGTTCTGGACGAAATGTGCATGAGCCTCAATGAGCTTGCCGAGCAAGGTGCTGCCATCGAAGTCACGTTCTACGACGCAGATTTCGACGAGGACGAGGAAGAGCAGGGTGCGGAGTCGCGCGACGATTTCGTCATGCTGTTTGTCGGCCCCACGCCCGCCGCCATCATGCAGGTGCAGCGTGATTTGCTGGTGCAGGACGTTGTCAACATGATGGAGCGCCACTTTGATGGTGCCGAACTGGGTGGCGTGGTGGCCGAGATCGACAAACTGTACAGCCAGCGCTTTGATGCACTGGTGAACTCGCTGGAGATCGGAAAACCGCCGCGTGGCCCTGGTGGGGGCGGCTCCGGCAGTGGTCATGGTGGCGGTGGTGGTCGCCGTCCGCGCCACCTGCACTGATTCTTTCATTCAACCTCACACTGGTGTCCCCGTGTGGGGTTGCCTTGCATGTGCTGGTGGCAAAAGTTGATCGGCATGCTGTGGCAATGACTTGTGCCCGTGTGCGTTGTATTCAATGCGGTCCTGCGCAGTTCTGTGATCTCTTCGAACTGTCGTGCTTTCCATGACCTCTGATCTACCGTATCTGCGTTCCTATCCGGTGTCTTTGCAGGACCAGGCGCGTGATCTGCTTGCGCAGGGGCGGCTGGGGGGCATGTTGCAGCGCAAGTATCCCCAGGTCCATGCGGTGCGCAGCGACAAGGCGCTGTATGACTACGCGCAGGAACTCAAGGCGCGTTACCTGCGCAATGCGGGCACGGTCAACAAGGTCCTTTTTGACAACAAGATCCACGTGGTGCGCCATGCCTTGGGGTTGCACACGGCGGTCTCGCGCGTGCAGGGCAACCGGCTGGCGGCCAAGCATGAGATCCGCATTGCGTCGATGTTCAAACAGGCACCCGACGAGTTTCTGCGCATGATTGTGGTCCACGAGCTGGCCCATCTGCGTGAGAAGGACCACGGCAAGGCTTTTTACCAACTGTGTACCCACATGGAGCCGCAGTACCACCAATACGAGTTCGACCTGCGCCTGTACCTCACCCATGTGGAGCATGCGGGTGAACGGCTGTGGAGCGCTGCTGCTGAAACTAGTTCTGGGTAGAAGAAAAGTTGAACGCCACTTTGTTGATGGCACTTTGCAATTTGCGCTTGCTGGCAAAGCGCCAGGCCCTAACACAGCGGTTGGTCAAGGCACAGACACCGTTTCACAGCAGTCTGCTGGCAAACCCAGCCAGCGCTCTGCAGCCGCCTGAAGCATGGCCACCGGCCCGGTGGTCAACAGGCGGGTGCGTGGTGCATCCGTGGCCACGGCACCATCGGGCGCGGCCTTTAGACCCGCAGTCTCCAGCAAGCGCCGCGTCTGGCGGGCGACGGGCTCACCCGTCTCGATGAACTGCACGCCCGGCCCGACCAGTGCGCGCAGCTCGTGCGCCACAAAGATGTAGTGCGTGCAGCCCAGAACCAGCGTGTCCATCTGCCCCGGGGCGGTGCCAAAACTGCCCATGGCTTGGACATAACGCGCGCACAGCGCCCCGGTCTCCGTGGCATGGACGGGGCTGCCTTGGTCGGCCACTGGCAGCGCCACGCTGCGCTCGATGGCATGGGCCAGGCCGTCACAGGGTTGCACCACAAAATGCGCCTGATCAGCCAGCGAGGCCAAGAGCTTGCCGAACTTCGCACTGGTCAGCGTGCCCCGGGTGCCGATCACGCCCACGTGGCCTGTCTTTGTCACCGCGAGGGCGGGCTTGATGGCGGGCTCCAGGCCCACGAGGGGTAATTCTGGGTGGCTGCTGCGCACCTCGTGGATGGCCGCTGCTGTGGCGGTATTGCAGGCTACCACCAGCGCCTTGATGTGGTGCTGCTCCCGCAGGTACTCGGTGATGGCGTGGGTGCGGGCGGCCACAAAGGCATCGCCGCGCTCGCCATAGGGGGCGTTGGCGCTGTCTGCCAGGTACACGAAACGTTCGTGGGGCATGGCGGCCAGCAGGGCGCGCAGTACGCTCAGCCCACCGACGCCACTGTCAAAAACACCGATGGGAGAAGAGGCCTGCGGCATCGAGGAACCAAGCTCTGGCATTTGGAGGAAAGCGTGGATTGTAGGAAAGACGCAGCCTTCGTGCCGGAGTGGGCGAGCCCCAAGAAAAAACCGCCCGAAGGCGGTTGGGAGAGCGATTGCCCTGGTACCAGCGTCGAGTCTGCCGCCAGGGCGACGCCGAGCGGGGCCTCAGGCCGCAGCGACCCCGATGCCCTTGAATTCGCCCGAGGCAATGCGCTTTTGCCATTCGGCCGGGCCGGTGATGTGGGCGCTGGTGCCACCGGCGTCCACGGCCACGGTCACGGGCATGTCCACCACGTCGAATTCGTAGATGGCTTCCATGCCCAGGTCTTCAAAACCCACGACCTTGGCGGCCTTGATGGCCTTGGAGACCAGGTAGGCGGCGCCGCCCACGGCCATGAGGTAGGCGCTCTGGTGCTTCTTGATAGCCTCGATGGCGACCGGGCCGCGCTCGGCCTTGCCCACCATGGCGATCAGGCCGGTCTGGGCCAGCATCATCTCGGTGAAGCCGTCCATGCGTGTGGCGGTGGTAGGGCCTGCAGGGCCTACGGCTTCGCCCTTCACGGGGTCCACCGGGCCCACGTAGTAGATGACGCGGTTGGTGAAGTCCACGGGCAGCTTCTCGCCCTTGGCCAGCATGTCCTGGATGCGCTTGTGTGCGGCATCGCGGCCCGTCAGCATCTTGCCGTTGAGCAACAGGGTGTCGCCGGGCTTCCAGCTGGCCACTTCTTGCCTGGTCAGCGTATCGAGGTTGACCTTCTTGCTCTTGTTGTAGTCGGGCGCCCAGTTCACGTTGGGCCACAGGTCCAGGCTCGGGGGCGTGAGGTACACCGGGCCCGAGCCGTCCATCACGAAGTGCGCGTGGCGTGTGGCGGCGCAGTTGGGGATCATCGCAATTGGCTTGCTCGCCGCGTGCGTGGGGTACATCTTGATCTTGACGTCCAGTACCGTGGTCAGGCCACCCAGGCCTTGGGCGCCAATGCCCAGCGCGTTGACCTTTTCAAACAGCTCCAGGCGCAGCTCTTCAACCTTGTCGAGCGCGGGGCCGCCGGTCTTGGCGGCTTCGGCCTTGGCCTGCAGTTCATACATGTCCAGGTCGTCCATCAGGCTTTCCTTGGCCATGAGCACGGCCTTTTCGGCCGTACCGCCAATGCCGATGCCCAGCATGCCGGGCGGGCACCAGCCAGCGCCCATGGTGGGTACGGTCTTGAGCACCCAGTCCACCACGTTGTCGCCGGGGTTGAGCATGTACATCTTGGACTTGTTCTCCGAGCCGCCGCCCTTGGCCGCTACGGTGATGTCCACGGTGTTGCCGGGCACGATCTCGGTGAAGATCACGGCAGGGGTGTTGTCCTTGGTGTTCTTGCGGGCGAACTGCGGATCGGCCACGACCGAGGCGCGCAGCGTGTTGTCGGGGTGGTTGTAGCCCCGGCGCACGCCTTCGTTGATGGCGTCGTCCAGACTGCCCGTGAAGCCTTCCCAGCGCACGTCCATGCCCACTTTCAGGAACACGTTGACGATTCCGGTGTCCTGGCAGATGGGGCGCTGGCCGGTGGCGCTCATCTTGCTGTTGGTCAGGATCTGGGCGATCGCATCCTTGGCCGCCGGGCTCTTCTCGCGCTCATAGGCACGGGCCAGGTGGGCGATGTAGTCGGTGGGGTGGTAGTAGCTGATGTACTGCAGCGCGGCAGCAATGGACTCGACGAGGTCGTCGTATTGGATTGTGGTGGTCATCGTGGTTCTGTCGTGAGGCGGGAACGAACGCATGCCGGGGCACGCAGCCCGCAATTATCCCACCCCCCTGCTGACACGGCGCTGGCGCGGCCTTGGCGCAGACTACCTGTGGACAACGCGGCTATCGCAGTCTGACCCGCCTCTCAAAGCTCGCTAGCCCCAACGGCAGACTGGCTGGAGGCCACGCCTTGCTTTTACGCTTCGGCACCGTCGCCGGAGTCCGGATCCAGCTCCGGGTCGTCCGCCGGGTCATCGGCCGGATACTGGTCGGCTCCCGCCCGCACATCGCCGTTTTCAGCCGTGTCGTCGTCGGTGTCCATCGACTCCAGGTGGTCGGGCAGGATGTCGCGCGACTCCAGCTGCAGTTCGGGCTCCACGCTCGCGCGTTCGCCGGTTCCGTAACGGTCGGTGTCATTGTCGGGGTCGGTGCCATACAGCCCGGCGCTGTCGCTGCCCGAGTCGGACGCGTCGCTGGGGCCCAGGCTGTCGTTGCCCTTGGCGCTGTGAAGGGGAGAAAGGTTGTCGGCATCGATGCCAAGCAGGCTGCTTTTGGCCATGATGGTCTCCGTGGATTCGCGGCGAGGAAAGTTGCTGCACCGCCATGGTGTGCCCGCTGGCGCCCGTGCGGTGTAAGAACAAGCCGACGATTGAGCGCGAGAAGGTGTGGGGCCTTGTCAAGACCTCACAGCGGGCCGAAGCGAAGCCCCCACCGGCAGTGATGACGGCACCGCTTTTTGCGCTCTCCAGCGGGGCTTGCCACACACTGACGAGCGCATGCTTGCGCACCAGCAGTGCAGTGTATTAAATGAGAATGGTTATTTTTTGCATTATTCTGCCGGGAGCGGCCCCGTTGCCAGGTCGCACCTGTTGTTTCACTTGGAGAACCGCTGTCCATGACCACCCGCACCGAACGCGACACCTTTGGCCCCATCGAAGTCCCGGCCGACAAACTCTGGGGCGCGCAGACGCAGCGCTCGCTGCAGAACTTCGACATCTCTGGCGAGCAGCAGCCGCGCGAGATCATCAAGGCGCTGGCCCAGGTCAAGCGCGCCTCGGCCGTTGTCAACCAGGCGCTGGGCCTGCAGGACGCGAAGAAGACTGAGGCCATCGTGGTCGCTGCTGACGAGGTGATTGCTGGCAAACATCCCGGTGAGTTTCCGCTGGTGGTCTGGCAGACGGGCTCGGGCACGCAGACCAACATGAACGTCAATGAAGTGCTGGCCAACCGCGCCAGCGAACTCCTGGGTGGCGAGCGCGGCGAAGGCCGCTTGGTGCACCCCAACGACGACGTAAACCGCAGCCAGTCGAGCAACGACGTGTTCCCCACCGCCATGCACGTGGCCGCCGTGGAAGCCCTCACGCACCGCCTGCTGCCCGCCATTGCCAAGCTGCGCGCCACGCTGGCGAAGAAGGCGCAGGACTTCGACGGCATCGTCAAGATCGGCCGCACCCATCTGCAGGACGCCACCCCGCTCACGCTGGGCCAGGAGTTCTCGGGCTACGTGGCCCAGCTCGACCATGGCGAGCGCCATGTGCGCGCGGCGCTGCCCCACCTGTACGAGCTGGCGCTGGGCGGCACCGCCGTAGGTACGGGGCTGAACGCGCCCAAGGGCTATGCCGAGCAGGCTGCCGCCGAGCTGGCGCGCCTCACGGGTCTGCCCTTCGTCACCGCGCCGAACAAGTTCGAAGCCCTGGCGTCTGTGGATGCGCTGGTGCATGCCCACGGCGCGCTCAAGACCCTCGCCGCCAGCATGATGAAGATCGCCAACGACGTGCGCTGGCTCGCCAGCGGCCCGCGCAGCGGCATTGGTGAACTCAGCATCCCCGAGAACGAACCCGGCTCGTCGATCATGCCCGGCAAGGTCAACCCCACCCAGAGCGAGGCGGTGACCATGCTGGCCGCCCAGGTGTTCGGCAACGACGTGGCCATCAACTTCGGCGGCGCCTCGGGCAACTTCGAGCTCAATGTGTTCCGCCCCATGGTGGCCCACAACTTTCTGCAGAGCGTGCGCCTGCTGGCCGACGGCATGGTGAGCTTCAACGACCAGTGCGCCGTGGGTATCGAGCCCAACCGCGAGCGCATCACCGAACTGGTGGATCGCTCGCTGATGCTGGTGACCGCGCTCAACACCCACATCGGCTACGACAAGGCTGCTTTCATCGCCAAGAAGGCCCACAAGGAAGGCACCAGCCTGCGCGAAGCGGCCGTGGCCTCGGGCCATGTGACGGGCGAGCAGTTCGACCAGTGGGTGGTGCCGGGCAATATGGTGGGGCGCTGAGGGTCAGCGCGGTGTGGCGTGGGTCAAAAGTTCAAGAAAAAATGACCGCCAGCGCTTGTCCAATAAGCGCAAGGTGCTATTGTTTTTTATTGGCCGGTCGCAAGGCAGCAGGACTATTCCTGCTGCGCCAGCGCTTCGAGTTGGTCTTGCTGGTAGACGACGATGCTGCGCTGGTGGATGCCGATGATGCCCTCACGCTCCATCCACTTGAGTTCCACATTGATGCGCTGGCGTGAGCCGCCCAGCAGTTGTGCCAGCTCGTCCTGCACCAGTGCCAGCCCGATGGCCCCGCGCTGGCCGGGCACGGCCGCACGCTCGCCAAAACGTCGCAGCACGTGCAGCAGCTGCTTGGCCAGCCGCGCGCGCAGGGGCAGGGTGGCCATGTCTTCCATCATCCAGTACAGGTAGCGCATGCGGCGTGCCTGCAGCGTGAGCAGGGCCTCGCCGAACTCGGGGTGTTCGCGCAGCAACTGGCGGAACACGCCCTCGGCCACGCTCAGCACCGTGGTGGGGCCGTGGGCGTGCGCGTCGTAGGTGTTGGGCCCCCGGTGCAGCACCTCGGCCTCGCCCACCCAGATGCCGGGCTCCACATAGGCCAGCGTCACCTGCTTGCCAGACGGCGTGGTGCGCCGAAACCGGATGGCACCACTGGCACAGGCAAACCAGTCCTGCGCCAGATCACCCTGCTCCACGATCATCTGGCCGTGTGTGTAGCGCGTGATGCGGCCCAGCCGGAAGATGTCATGCCGCAGCGACGGCGTAAGCGCGGCGAACCAGCGGCCCCGGTTGATGGCTTCACGCTCCGTCTGGCTGAGGAACGGGCGTTGCAGGTGGTGGTCGGCCAGGGAATGGGCGGACTCTGGCAAGGCAATGGTGGCGGTGGGCATGGCGGCAGGCTGGAGTTGGGGGGGCGGCCTGTGCGCGGGGCCGGGCTGAAAGACGGTGAGAAGGCGCAGCGTGCCAGTTTAGCGAGACAGCGCTCACCGCGATGGCCCTGAACGGCACTTGTGCGACACCCCAGCAGCACCATGCTTACGCTTTGGTGGTGGGGCGCGCCTTGTGCAGCTTTTGCGGCTTGCGCAGAAACGCCAGCAGTCGGCGCTCCGCCGCGCTCAAGCCCCGTGGCGATGTGGTGCCGCCAATGTGATTCCACACCGCCTGCAGGCCGGGCCCCGCGTCAGATGCCAATCGTGTGCCCAGCTCCAGCACAGCCGGGTGCACGTACGACTTCTTGCACACGGCGGGCGTGTTGCCCAGCTGGCGCGCCACCTCGGCCAGAATGGCCTTGGCGTTGTAGCGCACGTTTTTATCGGCGGCGGTGGGGGCAACTGGTTGCGTACAGGCCAGGCGCGTCAGCTCCAGCGCCTGCGTGGTGCCGTGCCAGGTGCGAAAGTCCTTGGCAGTGAAATGATCACCTTCTGAGTCTGCAGCGCCGTGCGTGATCTCGCGCAGATAGTCGTTCACGTCGCCCGAGCCTACGGTGCGCAAACTACCGTCTTCGTCCTCGTATTGAAAGAGTTCCTGCCCCGGCAGTTGTTGGCAGCGTCGCACTACGCGGGCCACGCGCGGGTCGTCCAGCTCGACCTCTTGCAACACGCCGCTCTTGCCGCGAAATCGCAGCTTGAGCTGACTGCCTTTGAGTTGCACATGCCGCGTGCGCAGCGTGGTCAGGCCATACGAGCGGTTGGTGGCGGCGTATTCCTCATTGCCCACGCGCAGGTAGGTGGTGTCCAGCAGGCGCACCAGCGTGGCCAGCACCAGCGTGCGAGTCAGAGGCTGGCCGTTGCGGTGCGCTGCAAGGTCGCGCGCCACGCGGCTGCGCAGGCGCGGGAGCACGCGGCCAAACGCCTGCATGTGTTCGAACTTGCCCTCGTCGCGCTGCGCGCGCCACTGCGGGTGGTAACGGTATTGGCGCCGTCCGCGCGCGTCCAGCCCCGTGGCCTGCAGGTGCCCGTGGGGCAGGGGGCAAATCCACACGTCGGTATAAGCCGGTGGGATAGCCAGGCGTTTGATGCGGGCGACCTCGTCCGGGTCTTGCAGCCACTGGCCATCGGGCAAACGGTAGCGGAAAGCCTTGGCACCGCTGCGCACGCGGGTAAGGCCGGGCATGGCGGGTGTGACGTACACCAGGCCTCCGGGGAGCTTCTGGGGGCGGCTGGTGGGCCGGGGTGGTGCTGGTGCGCGGGGCGATGGGGGCAGGGCGGGCATCGGGGCGAACAGGTAAAAGTGGCCAGGGTGTGGCCCCGATCACACCCGTGCCCGGGCGGAGGTGGTGTAGGTGCGCTGCGTGCGTTGGGGTGAGACAGGGGCTGAATAGGCGGCCCACCACACCACTATCTCGTGAAAAAAATGGCCCCTGCGCTTATTGGATAATCGTCAATAGCTATTAAAAATGTAGCAATCTGCCCATCGGGCGAGGCTCACTCGGCCGCCGTCGGGTCCAGCGCAAAACCCACGCCGTACACCGAACGAATCCAGTCGCTGCCATCCGCGCTGGCGGCCTTGAGTTTTTTGCGCAGATTCTTGATATGGCTGTCGATCGCGCGCTCGTTCACATCGAGGGTGTCTTCATAGGCCTGGTCCAGAAGCTGCGCGCGCGAGAAGATGCGCCCCTGCTGGCGTGCCAGCACTTGCAGCAGGCGGAACTCGCGCCGCGTCAGACCCAGCGGCGTGCCGTGCAACGTGGCCTGCCAATGCGATTCGTCCAGCATCAGCGCTGCCACCGTGGTGGTGGCTGCCGGTGGCTCCTGCGCGGCGGCGGTGCGGCGCAGCACGGCCTTGACGCGGGCCACCACCTCGCGCGGCGAAAACGGCTTGCAGATGTAGTCGTCTGCGCCCAGCTCCAGGCCGATGAGGCGGTCTACCTCTTCGACGCGGGCGGTCAGCATGATGATGGGGTGCTGGGTGTGGCGGCGCGCCTGGCGCAGGATTTCAAGCCCATCCATGCCGGGCAGCATGATGTCCAGCAGCGTGAGGTCCGGCGGCGCGGCCAGCATGCTGGCGAGCGCCGCGCGGCCCTCGGCCTGGTGTTCCACGGTGTAGCCCGCGTGGCGCAGGTAGTCCACCACGATGGCGGCGATGTCGGGTTCGTCTTCGATGACGAGGATGCGTTGGCTCATGAGGGGTTGTCCAGCAATGGCAGTTGCAGCGTGATGCGCAGGCCGCCCAGGGGTGAGGTGTCGGCCGTCAGCGTGCCGCCGTGCGCGAGCACGATGGCGCGGCAAATCGCCAGGCCCAGGCCAGAGCCGCCATGGTCGCGGTTGCGCGAGGTTTCTGCGCGGTACAGGCGGTCAAAGATGCGTGGAAGCTCGTGCGCGGGCACGCCGGGCGCGCTGTCGTCCAGCTGCACCTGCAGTTGGGCGGCTCCATCGGCCGGTGGCAACAGGCGTGCCGAGAGGCGCAGCAGGCCGCCCGCGTCGGTGTAGCGCAGGCTGTTTTCCAGCAGGTTCAAGAACACCTGGTGCAGTTGCTGAGCATCGCCCCGCACCAGGGGTGCAGGCTGCGCCGGAACCTGCGTGGTCAGGGCGTCCAGGCCGGTGGTGTCCACGTCGATGCCCGCCTGCGCCAAGCGCGGGCGCATGGATGCGAGCGCCTCGTTCAGCAGCGACAGCGGGTGCACGGGCACCTGGGCCGAGGGCGCGCTGGTGCCCGCCGCGTCCAGGCTGGCGCGCAGGTCGCCCACCAGCTGGATCAGGCGCATCACCTGCCGGTGCAGGCGCAGCGCGGTCTTGTCGTCAAACGGGCGGATGCCGTCCTGCACGGCCTCGATTTCGGCGCGCATGGCGGCCAGGGGGGTGCGCAGCTCGTGGGCTACGTCGCCCAGCCACTGGCGGCGGCTGGCCTCGATGCTGCTCAGTTGTTCGGCCATGGTGTTGAAGGTGCGGGCCAGCTGGGCCAGTTCGTCGTTGCCGTGCACGTGCACGCGGGTGTGCAGGTGGCCCTGCGCAATGCCGCGTGCGCCGTTGGCCAGGGCCTCGACGGGGGCCAGCCAGCGCCGTGCCAGCCAGCCCGACAGCAGCAGTGCCAGTGCCAGCCCGGCCAGGCCTGTCCATGCCACAAAGCCCAGGTGTTGCGCCAGAAAGGCCTGGTCGGCTTCGCTGCGCACACCCTGTGGAGGTGCCAGCACCAGCTGGCCGATGGTCTTGCCGTCGGCTCCCGTAAGGGCCAGGCGCGCGCTACCCGGCTGGGGCGCCGTGCCAGCCACCAGGTGTTGCTGTGCGTCCACCAGACCCAGACGGGGGAACAGGTCGTCGGGGTGACGTTGTGGGCCACCCGCGCCGCGCTCGCCCGGGGGCGGGCCGCCATCGGGGGGCGGTAGTGGGGGCTGCTGCAAACTGCGGTCCGCTGCCGGGTTGCCGTTCGCCAGTTCGGGGGGCATGCCGGGCGAACCGCTTCGGTCGGTGGGCGGGGTGTCTTCTGCGCCTTGGGTGTTTGATCGGCGCAGGCCGCTGCCAGGGTGGCTGAGCTGGCCCCAGAGGCGGGGCTGGTTGCGCAGGGTCTCCCAACCGCCCGTCTGCGTGTGGTGGGCCTGCAGGCGCTCGGCCAGCCAGTCCATGCGGGCCAGTTCGATCTCTGCCACATACGGCCCCAGGCCCCGCTGCAAGCCCAGCCGCGAAAAGCCTGCAAAGATCAACAACAAGGCCACCAGCAGGGCTGCCAGGGCGATGAAGGCTTTGCGGTGCAGGGTCAGGTGGGGCATCGATGGGGCTGCAGGACGGTCTAGCGGGCGGGGGGCGGGCCGCCTGCACCGCCGGGGCCGCCAGGCCCGCCTGCGGGCATGGCCACCAGGGTGCTGCCCATTGTGCGGCATGTGCCTGCGAGCGATTTGCCGTCGGGCATGGTCAGCGTCACGCTGGCGCCTTCGGTCTTGCCCTTGCAGGCGGCATAGGCTTCGGGCGGCGGAGCGGGCGGCTCTTGCCGGCCCTGCGATTGCGCCAGCACGGGGGCGGCGGATGTGGCTGCCAGTACGGTCGCGAGGGTCATGCGGGCCAGCAGGTGGAGGCGAAGAGAGTGCAAAGTCATGGTTTTTTCCGTCGGTATAGTGGAGAAAAGCGTTCAACGAGTGGATTCGCCGTCAGAAACCGGCGCGGCCCAGGCCAGTGCACCCGTAGAACCGGCTTTGGCGGGCCACCGGGTGCGTCCCCCTCCGGGGGATGGCGCCGAAGGCGACTCAAGGGGGCTTTCAGTCAAGCCGCAATCGAGATCGTGATGCTGGCCGAGTACCCGCCGCCGCTGTTGGCCTGCATCGTGGTCATCTCCAGCGTGGTGCCATCGCTGAAGACGTTGTCGGTGGCAAAGGTGATGGAAGCCAGGTTGCGCACGCTGGCGCTGTAGCCGGAATTGGCGCTGTAGATGCTGCTGAGCAGCTCGGTGGGGAAGGCCAGCTGCGTGGTCTTGACCTTGTTGCGCGCATTGGTGGCCGACGCGAGCGTGGGGTAGATCTCCAGGTGCATGTGCGGCATGCGGCCCGCATAACAGCCGGGCACGACGGTGGTGAAGGTCACGGTGCCGCTGGCATCCGTGGCCTGCACGCCGCGCAGGTAGTTGTCGGCAATGTTGTTCGAGCTGTAGACCGAGTAGTTGCCGTCCTGCGTGCAGTGCCACAGGTAGATGGCGTAGCCCGACAGCGCTGCGCAGCTGGCGCTGGTGTTTGTCAGCGTGATGGTGATGGTCAGCGGCACGCCGCTGACCTGCGTGGACGAGCCGATGGAGCTGCGGATGTCCGAGCGCACGATGCCGCTGAGCGCCAGGACGTTGTAGGTGTTGTTGCTGGCCGTGGAGCCATCGGCGGGGTAGGGGCCTGCGGTTTCTTCGGGGACAACCGAGCAGGTGGTTGTGGTGCCGGTACCCGTGCCTGTCCCCGTTCCGGTACCTGTGCCGGTGGTGTCGGTCGTGTCCGTAGTTTCGGTGTCTCCGCCCCCGCAGCCGAACAGGGTGGCCACGCCCAGGGAACCCAGGGCGTTCAGGGCAAAACGGCGGTTGGTGGGGGGCTGCGTGGCGGTGGCGAGGGGGGCGACGATGGCTTGGGCGGCTGTGCTGCGGTCCATGGATTTCTCCTGCAAGTGGGTATGGCCTGCACTGTGCCGCCCGATTGGGGAGAAATTTGGGAGCAGATATCGATCTAATTTGCTACATTTTTTGCAGCTATAAATCAATGCCAGTTAAGCGATGGAACTATTTTCACTCAAGAAAAAGCAAAGAGGCCGCAATGGGCGGCCTCTTTCGGGTGCAGAGGGGGGAGGGCGCCGTCAGTGGCGCGCGGGCGGTGTGGAATGCGCCATCAGGCGGTCTGTCAGGGCAATGGCCAGCGCGCTGAGCAGGAACACCACATGGATGATGGTCTGCCACATCAGCACCTTGATGTCGTAGTTGGCGGCGTTGATGAAGGTCTTGAGCAGGTGAATCGAGCTGATGCCGATGATGGCGGTGGCCAGCTTGACCTTGAGCACCGAGGCGTTTACATGGCTCAGCCACTCGGGCTGGTCGGGGTGGTCTTCCAGGTGCAGGCGCGAGACGAAGGTTTCATAGCCCCCCACGATCACCATGATCAGCAGGTTCGAGATCATCACCACGTCGATCAGCGCCAGCACCACCAGCATGATGATGGTTTCGTTGAGCGAGGTCACCTCGAAGTCGCTCTTGTAGCCAATGCTGGAGACCAGGCTCTTGAGCGCGGTGGTGTTGCCAAAAGCGGCCTCGATCAGATGCACCAGCTCCACCCAGAAGTGGAAAACGTACACCGCCTGGGCCAGGATCAGGCCCAGGTACAGGGGCAGCTGCAGCCACCGGCTGGCAAAAATCAGCGAGGGCAGGGGACGCATGGGCGCCGGGGGGACGGGTTTTTTGGGGAGGGACATGAAATGAAGGGTGGATCTTGGGTCGCGCGATTTTAGGGGTGCCGCGTGACACCCCTCATCCGCAAGCGCTCTTCCGCCTGGTTGCAGGTGGCCTATTCTGTAAGCTTCGTGCCAGTCAGTGGCTTGTAAGTGCCACGGCCGACAGTACCGCCCAATTCCAATTCCATCAGACCCAGGAGACAACACCATGAGTGCGCCCACATCCGCCATCGAGTCCGTATTGGTTGAGAACCGCGTGTTCCCTCCCTCCGATGCGATCGTCAAAGCCGCCCGCGTGTCAGGCATGGCGGGCTACGATGCGCTGTGTGCCGAAGCCGACAAGGACTTCGAAGGCTTCTGGGCGCGCCTGGCGCGCGAGAACGTGCAGTGGTCCAAGCCGTTCACGCGCACGCTGGATGAATCCAACGCACCGTTTTACCAGTGGTTTGCCGACGGCGAACTCAATGCCTCGGCCAACTGCCTGGACCGCCACATCGGCACGCCCACCGAGAACAAGACCGCCATCCTCTTTGAGGCCGACGATGGCACGGTCACCAAGATCACCTACAAAGAGTTGCTGGCCCGTGTGAGCCAGTTTGCCAACGCCCTCAAGGCCCATGGCGTGAGCAAGGGCGACCGGGTGCTGATCTATATGCCGATGACCATCGAAGGCGTGGTGGCGATGCAGGCCTGTGCCCGCATTGGCGCCACGCACAGCGTGGTGTTTGGCGGCTTCAGCGCCAAGGCGGTGCACGAGCGCATCATTGACGCGGGTGCCGTGGCCGTGATCACCGCCAATTACCAGATGCGGGGTGGCAAAGAGCTGCCGCTCAAGGCCATCATCGACGAAGCCCTGGCCATGGGCGGCTGCGACACCCTCCGCAATGTGTTTGTCTACCAGCGCACGGCCACGGCCTGCAACATGGTGGCCGGGCGCGACAAGACCTTTGCCGAAGCACTGGCAGGGCAAAGCACCGAATGCGCGCCGGTGGCTGTGGGTGCCGAGCATCCGCTGTTCATCCTCTACACCAGCGGCTCTACCGGCAAGCCCAAAGGCGTGCAGCACAGCACCGGCGGCTACCTGCTGTGGGCCAAGATGACCATGGACTGGACGTTCGACCTGCGCGCTGACGATGTGTTCTGGTGCACGGCCGACATCGGCTGGATCACGGGCCACACCTACGTCGCCTATGGCCCGCTGGCTGCAGGCGCCACGCAGATCATCTTTGAAGGCATTCCCACCTTCCCGAATGCCGGCCGCTTCTGGCAGATGATCGAGCGCCACAAGTGCACCATCTTCTACACAGCACCCACGGCCATCCGTTCGCTCATCAAGGCTGCGGAAGCTGACGAGGCGGTACACCCTGCACGCTCGGACCTGTCGAGCCTGCGCATCCTGGGCAGCGTGGGCGAGCCCATCAACCCCGAAGCCTGGATGTGGTACCACAAGAACGTGGGCGGCGAGCGTTGCCCCATCGTGGACACTTTCTGGCAGACCGAAACGGGCGGCCATGTCATCACGCCGCTGCCTGGCGCCACGCCGCTGGTGCCTGGCAGCTGCACGCTGCCCCTGCCCGGCATTACCGCTGCCATCGTGGACGAAATGGGCAACGATGTGCCCAACGGCTCGGGCGGCATCCTCGTCATCAAGCGCCCTTGGCCCAGCATGATCCGCACCATCTGGAACGACCCTGAGCGTTTCAAGAAGAGCTACTTCCCCGAAGAACTCAAGGGCTACTACCTGGCGGGGGATGGGGCGGTGCGCAGCGCCGATCGGGGCTACTTCCGAATCACTGGCCGTATCGATGACGTGCTGAACGTCTCGGGCCACCGCATGGGCACGATGGAGATCGAATCGGCCCTGGTCTCCAAGACCGACCTCGTCGCCGAGGCCGCTGTGGTGGGTCGCCCCGACGATGTGACCGGCGAAGCCATCTGCGCCTTCGTGGTGCTCAAGCGTTCCCGCCCCACGGGCGAAGAAGCCAAGCAGATTGCCAACGAACTGCGCAACTGGGTCGCCAAGGAAATCGGCCCCATCGCCAAGCCCAAGGACATCCGCTTTGGCGATAACCTGCCCAAGACCCGCAGCGGCAAGATCATGCGTCGGTTGCTGCGCAGCATCGCGAAGGGCGAGGCCATCACGCAGGACACCAGCACGTTGGAAAACCCCGCAATCCTGGATCAGTTGGCTCAGACCAACTGATCCAGAAGGTGCCGTGTAACGGCGCCAGCGCGCAGCGCTTGCGGGGTTTGGGGGCACTCATATCGCGTAGCGATGTGATGTGGCCACACAATCCCGTCGCTGGTCCACCGCGCTTGTGAGGCGCCCTAGGGCTCCGCGCCTCCTTAGTTCTCTTTGTAGGACACCGCCTGAAATCTCCCGCCTGCGGTCGGTGACGGCCCGTGCATGCGTTACAACGGCGCATGGCGCTTGCGGATCTTCGCCTGGGCGCTGCCTACAGGAGGTTTTCATGCATCTGCGTTCCATCGTTCTTTGGGTGACGGTTTTAGCCATTGCTGCACTCGCCGCCCTCAATTGGCCCGCTCTGGCCGCACCGTCCCTGGTGTCGCTCGGCATTGTGGTCTTTGAGGCTCCGCTGGGGCTCATCATGTTGGGCCTTACGGGCTTGTTGGGCATCTTTTTTATCGTCTATGTCTTGTCGCTCCAGGGTTCGGTATTGATGGAGACGCGACGTCATACCAAGGAAATGCAGGTCCAGCGCGAACTGGCGGACAAGGCGGAAGCCTCGCGTTTTACGGAGTTGCGGGCTTTTCTGGATGCTCAGCACCAGCAGGCGCACGCCACTGTGTTGGCGCGGCTGGATGAACTGGAAGCGCACCTGGCAGCGCGTGCCACTGAGTCCGACAACTCCACCGCAGCGTATGTGGGGCAGCTTGAGCACCAGCTGCGAACGCGCGGGCTGGAGGCGGTGCCGGTCGTTTCTCGGGTGTGATCAGAGGGGCTCGCAGCTTTTCGTTGCTGTGTCCTGCAATTTGCCAGCGCCCTGAAAAGCAAAACAGGTTCTAGAAACTAAAAAGGCCGCGTCACAGTGCGTGGCGCGGCCTTTCACCAAGGGGCTATGCCGCCCCCGGGGTGAGTTTGAGGCGATTTACTTCTGCGTCAGCACCCACGCAGCCAGCTTCTTGGCTTCTGCATCGTTGACCTGTGCGTTGGCAGGCATCGGAACTGGACCCCACACTCCCGCGCCGCCCTTGACGATCTTGGCGGCCAGCTTGTCCACAGCATCTTTCTGACCGGAGTATTTAGCAGCCACATCCTTGTACGAAGGGCCCACCAGCTTTTTGTCCACAGCGTGGCAAGCCATGCAGTTCTTCGAGGTTGCCAAGGCCAGATCGGCCATGGCGGGTGCCGCAACCGACAGCGTCATGGCAAGGGTGATCAGGGTACGCTTCATGGTGGGAATTCCTGTGGTTGAGTTACAGTTCTTTAATGGAATTGTAGTGGCTTGGGTTGACAGGGATTTGTCCGGGGTCAACCGGGCGGTTTCGGCCTTTTCTGGAGATCGCGATGTACCTGCTGGGTCTTTCACTGTTGCTTCTGGCATTGAAGTATTTCGAGGTTGGACCCGTGGCCGCCTGGTCCTGGTGGTGGGTGCTGGCGCCCTTTGGTGCCACGGCCTTATGGTGGGCCTGGGCTGATTCCACGGGATATACGAAACGTAAAGCCATGGAAAAGATGGAGCAACGCAAGCAGGACCGGATCAACAAGAACAAGGAAGCCCTGGGCATGCGCCCGCGCAAGCCTCGTTGACTCCAAGACTCTGCAGCCGCCGGTCTTCGCTCCGACCCTGGGGCGGGTATGGCAAGGTTGTGTTACAGAAAAGAGCCCATCATCGCTGCACGTGGCAAGACGGCCATCATCACGGGAGTCACCGGACAGGATGGCGCCTATCTGGCAGCGTTTCTGCTGAACAAGGGTTACCAAGTCATAGGCACCCATCGACGCACCAGCAGTGTGAATACCTGGCGCCTTCAGGAGCTGGGCGTGATGGGCCATCCCCATTTGCTGCTGGTTGATTTTGATCTGACGGACCCCGGCTCTGCCATTGCACTTCTGCAAAAATTCCGTCCGGACGAGTTGTACAACCTGGCGGCACAGAGCTTTGTGGGAGCGAGTTTTGACGCTCCGACTACTACGGCGCTGGTCAATGGCCAAGGTGCATTGAATCTGCTGGAAGCTGTCCGGCTGGTGGACCCCCACATACGCTACTACCAGGCCAGTTCCTCAGAGATGTTCGGTGGGGTGGGTCAAACGCCGCAGTGCGAGTCCACCCCCTTTTGTCCGCGCAGCCCTTATGCGGTGTCCAAGCTGTTTGCCCACTGGATGACCATCAACTACCGGGAAGCTTATGGCATGTATGCCGTCAGCGGCATTCTGTTCAACCATGAAAGCCCCCTTCGGGGAAGTGAATTTGTGACACGCAAGATATCGAATGCGGTGGCCCGCATGGCCCATGGCGAAAGGGGGGTGCTCGAATTGGGCAACCTGGATGCGCGTCGCGACTGGGGTTTTGCGGCCGAGTACGTCGAAGGAATGTGGCAGATGATGCAGGCAGATAGGCCTGGTACCTACGTGCTGGCAACCGGCCGCCAGCAGACCGTGCGCGACTTTGTGCGTATGGCGTTCTCGGTTACTGGCATATCCCTGGAGTTTGCGGGTGCCGCTGCTTCGGAAGTGGCCGTGGATGTGGGGACGGGGCGCGTTGTGGCGAGCGTGGATCCCAGTTTCTTTCGCCCAGCAGAGGTGGATATCCTGGTGGGCGACGCCTCCCGGGCCCGGGCCGAACTGGGTTGGGAGGCGCGCACCTCCGTAGAGCAGATCTGTCGAATGATGGTGGAAGCAGACTTGCGGCGCACTTATCCCGGGGCCCGATGATGGTGAACCACTACTGTGCGCCCTGCTGGCTGCTGTGTGAGGTGGCCCGATGAGGGTAGCTTTTGGCGTCAGCGTGCTGGCACGTTCTGTCCAGCAGGGTGGTGTGGATGGCATTGGTACCTACACCCGGGAGCTGATGGCTGCCATGCCGCCGTCAGCGCAACTGCAGCCCTATCTGTTCGATGCTCCGGCGAGCCTCTGGCAGGGCGCGACACCTGCGATGTCCTTTGGACCTTTTGCGCGGCAGGCCCTGGGCGCCACGCTGCCGGGGGTGGACTTTGGCAGGGTGCGCCGCGCGCTCTGCGCGGGGATTGATGTCATCCATGCCACCGACCATCTGGTTCCGCGCTTGCGTGGAACGCCGGTGGTGGCGACGATTTTTGATGCGATCCCGCTCTCTCACCCCGAGTGGGTCCGATACCGGTTCAAGGGCCTGAAAAACGAATTGTGGCGGCGTACTGCGTTCTGGGCGCAGCAGGTCATCACGATTTCCAATTACTCCCGCCAGGAGATCGCTACGCACTTCCGCCTGCCCGAAGAGCGGATCACTGCCATTCCTCTGGGTGTAGGTCCGCAGTGGTTTGCTCCGGTCGATGAGTCCGTGGAAAAAGCCGTGCGGGATCGGCATGCATTGCCAGACCGCTATTTTGTGAGCGTCGGTACCCTGCAGCCGCGCAAGAACATCAGCCGCCTGCTTTTGGCCCACGCCAGCCTGCCCGAGCCTCTGCAGCGGGAGTTTCCGTTGGTGGTGGTCGGCAAACCGGGCTGGGGGTGCGAAGACGTTGTCGCCCAATTCACCGGGGGCGCGCTCAAACATGTCCGCTGGCTGCAGCACTTGCCGGATGCCGATCTTCAGGTGGTTATCAAGCGTGCAACGGCCTTGGTGTTCCCGTCGCTCCACGAGGGATTCGGACTGCCGGTTCTGGAAGCCTTTGCGGCGGGGGTGCCGGTGGTGGCGTCCAACACGACCTCCATCCCGGAGGTTGCGGGGGATGCGGCCTTGCTGATTGATCCTCTGCGCATCGACGAACTTGCGGATGCGATGCGCCGAGTTGCCGAGAACTCAGAACTGGCGGGCCAACTGGTCGCGTGCGGGCGTGATCGCGTGCGTGCTTTCACCTGGCAAGCGTGCGCAGAAAAAACCCTGCGCGTCTACGAGTCGATGGCTTGATATTGCTGTGATGGCTCATTCAACCGCCAATCCCCCCGTGTCTGCGCGTCAGAGGCAAGTTCAATTGTTGGGGTTTGACATCTGGAGCGCCATGGTGGCGTGGCGCTTCTGGTGTTTTATGGGCTGGAACGATGTCGCCAAGCAGTATCGGCGGACCTTTCTGGGGCCTGTCTGGATCACGCTGCACACGGCCATTTTCATCGTTGCTTTTGGCTTGATCGGCGCCCAACTGTTCAAGTACCCGGCCGAGTGGTACCTGCCGTATTTTTGTGCCGGGCATGTGCTGTTCGGGTATTTCAGTGCGCTGATCAACGAGGGCTGCTTGACGTATATCGGCTCGGACGCGTTTTTGAAGCAGACGCCTTACCCCAAGATGGCGTTTGTGTTCCGCACCGTGTTTCGATGCTCCATCCTGATGCTGCACAGCGCGGTCATTGTGTTGGCCGTCTTGTGGTGGGCGGGGCGGTTGGGGGCTGTGCAGTGGGGGGCGCTGCTTGGCGCCACCGCCCTGACTTTGCTGGCTGCCAGTTTTGTGGTTGCCATTCTGGGGGGGCTTGCGGCCCGCTTTCGTGACGTGACGGTGGCCCTGGGCAGCCTGATGCAGGTCAGTTTTTTTGTGACCCCCGTGCTCTGGGTGCCTGACCAGCTGACCGAACGTGCACAGTGGGTGGTGCACCTGAATCCATTGGCGCTTTTCCTGGACCTGGCGCGCAGCCCCTTGATGGGAGAGATCCCCAGCCTACAGACCTGGGGTGCTGCAGTGGGGGTGGTCTTGCTGTTGGGTTTGATTTTCTTTTGGCAGTATGTCGCGATTCGGCGGCGGATTGTGTACTGGCTGTAGGCGCCGCCACCCTTCGGTATCCCAAGATGGCCCATATCCAGTTGTCCAACGTATCCATCGACTTTCCCGTGTTCACTACGCGGTCACGGGGCCTGCTCAATACGGTGCTGGGGCTTCCTATGCGTGACAAGGCCCGTGTGGAGGCCAGCGGTTTGCGGCAGGTCAGCGTGCATGCGTTGCGTGATGTGAGCCTGTTGCTGCGTCCGGGGGATCGGGTCGGCCTGATTGGTTCGAACGGCGCTGGCAAAACCACGCTGCTGCGAGTGCTCTCGGGCGTCTATGAGCCCATGCAAGGCGAGCTGTCCTTCAGTGGCCGGATTGCAGCGCTCACAGACATCATGCTGGGCATGGATGTCGATGCCACTGGGTACGACAACATCATCATGCGGGGCATCGTGATGGGTCTGACGCGCAAGCAGGCGATGGGCCTCATACCCTCGGTAGAGGCATTCACACAGCTGGGCGAGCATCTTCAGTTGCCGGTCAGGACATACTCACAGGGCATGCTGCTGCGCCTGGCGTTTGCCGTTTCCACGAGCGTGGTTCCCGATATTCTGCTCATGGACGAGATGATTGGTGCTGGTGATGCGAAGTTTTTCAGCCAGGCCAAGGAGCGCATCAACGGGCTGATCGAGCAGGTCTCCATTCTGGTGCTGGCATCCCATAACGAGGTCATTCTCAAGAGCTTTTGCAACAGAGCGTTGGTCCTTAAAGATGGATGCGTGGTGATGGATGGCAGTGTGGACGATGCCTTGGCGTTTCACAACATCCAGCAAGGAGTTTCGCCATGAGACTGGCATGCATCGGCCCCGCAGAGGTGTTGGACGCCATTGCGTCCATGGGGCGAACCGAAGATGTGAGCTGGTCGCCCGACGGACGCCGTGTGGCGCTCGCTGCCATCACCCTCGACAGGGTGCTGGTCGTGGGAATGGACTGCCAGTTTGAAAACGGGCAGAAGGTGCTCTACCTGACGGATGCCGTGGAGGTTGCGTCCACCAGCCTCCAGCGCCCCCATGGCCTGTGCTGGATCAGCAACAGCATCATCGCGGTCGCCAGCCGGGAGGGCAATGTATCGCTGTTCGACATTCCCCCGGCGGATCGTCTGACCGCGTTGCACACGTTGGAGCCCCTGTCCGTGATCGGCAAGCAGGAAACGGAACTCCTGAGCACCCCAGGAAGCCTGTGCGCACGGGATCTGGGCGCAGGCTTGCACGAGCTGTGGGTGTGCAACGGCTTTTCCCATTACGTGACCCATCACCTGCTGAACGCTGCTGCAGGTTTTTCCCATCTGGATGCGCAGCTTCTCATGCAGCACGGGCTGGAGGTTCCGGATGGTGTGGCGCTGGACCCCAATGCTGAATGGGTGGCGGTCAGCAACCACGACCGCCACATTGTCGCGCTCTACCGCAACGATGAGTTTCTTGCGCCTGGCAACGCGCCTGCGGCACAACTGCGTGGCGTCAGCTACCCCCATGGGCTGTGTTTCCTGGCGGGCGGGCGCATTCTGCTGGTGGCGGATGCTGGCGCCCCCCATGTGGCCGTGTTTCACCGGGCTCCTTCCGGGTGGTGCAGCCTGGCCGAACCGAATGCCGTGTTCCGCGTGCTGGAGGACGCTGTGTTTGAGCGGGGGCACCACAACCCGCGCGAGGGTGGCCCCAAGGGCATCGATGTGCATGAGCCCTGGGGCCTGATGGTGACTACCTGTGCAGAGCAGCCTCTGGCCTTTTTCGACATCCTCGACATCGAGGCTGGTGTGGAAGCCTCGGCGCCAGAAGATGCGGTGAACCCAGGCTCGCCCAGTGCCTCACCTGCAGACCGTACACGGGTGACCGTACTTCGGCTGGTGCGGGATATAGCGGCCCGTGAGGCCGCCGTGACGGCGGCCGTGCGAAAGGAAGTGGGATTGATGCGCGCGAGCTGGTCCTGGCGTGTGACCGCACCATTGAGAGCTTTGGCGGGCGGCTGGATCCGGTGGCGGTCGAGGCGGCGCGGGTTTTAAGACGCAAGTCACGCGGGGGCACACAACGCGGATGCCATGGTCTTGGCAGCAAAAAAAAGCCCGCCGGGAGCGGCGGGCTTTTGCTTTTTGAAAGCGCTGGACGTCAATACGCGTCGAGCACCGCACCCTTGCTGGCGCTCGATGCATTGAACGCGAACTTGGCCTGCACCCCGCGCGTATAGCGCGGTGCGGGGGCCGTCCAGGCAGCGCGGCGCTTGGCGATCTCTTCTTCGCTCACGTTCAGCTCCAGCAGCAGTTGGCGTGCGTCGATGGTGATGCTGTCGCCTTCGTTCACGAAGGCGATGGTGCCACCGGCTGCCGCTTCGGGCGCCACGTGGCCGACCACCATGCCCCAGGTGCCGCCCGAGAAGCGGCCGTCGGTGATCAGGCCCACGCTTTCACCCAGGCCAGCACCAATCAGCGCGCCAGTGGGGGCCAGCATTTCGGGCATGCCGGGGCCGCCCTTGGGGCCCAGATAGCGCAGCACCATCACGTCCCCCGCCTTGATCTTGCCGGCCAGGATGGCTTCCAGTGCCGATTGTTCGTCGTCAAACACGCGGGCCGGTCCGGTGATCACGGGGTTCTTCAGGCCCGTGATCTTGGCCACAGCGCCCTCGGGGCTCAGGTTGCCTTTGAGGATGGCCAGGTGGCCTTGGGCGTACATCGGGTTGCTGATGGGGCGGATCACGTCCTGGTCGGCGCGGGGCTCGTCCGGCACATCCTTGAGCACTTCGGCAATCGTCTTGCCTTCGATGGTGATGCAGTCGCCATGCAGCAGGCCTGCGTTCAGCAAGATCTTCATGACCTGCGGGATGCCGCCTGCGCGGTGCAGGTCCACAGCCAGGTATTTGCCGCTGGGCTTGAGGTCGCACAGCACGGGGGTCTTCACGCGCACGCGTTCGAAGTCGTCAATGGTCCATTCCACGCCTGCCGCGTGGGCAATGGCCAGGAAGTGCAGCACCGCGTTGGTGGAGCCACCCGTGGCCATGATGACGGCCACGGCGTTCTCGATGGACTTTTTGGTCACGATGTCGCGCGGCTTCAGGTCCATCTTGATGGCCTCGATCAGCACCTTGGCCGATTCCTTGGCCGAGTTCATCTTTTCGTCGTGTGGGTTGGCCATGGTGGACGAGTAGGGCAGGCTGATGCCCAGGGCCTCGAACGCGCTGGACATGGTGTTCGCGGTGTACATGCCGCCGCACGAGCCGGTGCCGGGGATGGCGCGCTTCTCGATTTCCTTCAGGTCAAAGTCGCTCATCTTGCCGGCGGCGTTCTCGCCCACGGCCTCGAACACGCTCACGATATTCAGGTCCTTGCCCTGGTAGTGGCCAGGCAGGATGGTGCCGCCATACACGTAGATGGCGGGCACATTGGCGCGCAGCATGCCCATCAGGCCGCCCGGCATGTTCTTGTCGCAGCCGCCTACCACCAGCACGCCGTCCATCCACTGACCGCCCACGCAGGTCTCGATGCAGTCGCTGATGACTTCGCGGCTCACCAGGCTGTATTTCATGCCTTCGGTGCCCATGGCCATGCCGTCGCTGATGGTGGGGGTGCCGAATACCTGGGCGTTGCCACCGGCTTCCTCGATACCTGCGATGGCCGCGTCTGCCAGCTTCTGTAGGCCGCTGTTGCAGGGCGTGATGGTGCTGTGGCCGTTGGCCACGCCCACCATGGGTTTCACGAAGTCGCCTTCCTCGTAGCCCATGGCGTAGTACATGGAGCGGTTGGGTGCGCGCGACTTGCCCTGGGTGATGTTGGCGCTGCGGCGGTTGATGGGCTGGATCGGGATGACTTTGTTGTCTGCCATGGTGTGTTTTCCTTCGTGGAGCGAATCTTGTGGGTGGAGAAACTTTTCGCAGCCGCGAGTATGCGGCGATTGGTGGGCGCCATCCAATCCATTTGTACAGGGCGATTAATATGTACAGCATATGAAAGAGCCATTCATTGATATGCGTTTGTGGCGGCAGTTTGCCGCAGTGGCTGAGGAGCTGCACTTTGGCCGCGCGGCGCAGCGCCTGCACATGACACAACCGCCGCTCACGCAGGCCATCGCCGGGCTGGAGCGCACGCTGGGCCTTCAACTGTTCGACCGCACCAAACGCAGCGTGCAGCTCACTCCGGCCGGGGCTGCCCTGTTGCCGCAGGTGCTGGATTTGCTCGACCGCGCCCAGGCACTCCCTGCACAGGCGCGCGCGGCGGCAGCGGGCGAGGTGGGGCGGCTGCGTCTGGCGTTTGTCTCGACCGTGGGTTTTGGGATGCTGCCGCAGTGGGTGCGAGCCTTCCGGGCCCAGTGGCCCGGGGTGCGGCTTGAATTGATCGAGGCGACGGGCGACGTGCAACTTCAGGCGCTGGAGCGGGGGGAGATTGATGCCGGGCTGCTTTTGCACACGCCCGGCCAGGCGCCACCTGCCCTGCGAAGCCTGTGTGTGGCGCAAGAGCCGCTGGTGCTTGCGCTGCCTGAGCATCACCCGCTGGCGCGCACGCCCACCGTCCGGTTCTCTGACCTGCTGCGGGAGCCTCTGGTGATTTTCCCCCGCCCGATCCTGCCCTCGCTGTACGACGCGATCGTGGCGCTGTACCACGCAGCGGGGCAGGTGCCGCAGGTGGCCCAGGAGGCCATCCAGATGCAGACCATCGTCAACCTGGTGTCGGCCGACCTGGGGCTGGCCTGGGTGCCTGCCAGCGTGCAACAGTTTCAGCGGCCGGGCGTTGTCTACCGGCAGCTGGGCGGCAAGTCTCCCCTGGCGCCCGTGTGCGAAACCAGCCTGGTCTGGGGCGCCACTGTGCCGCCCGCACTGGCCCGGTGGATCGACTTTGTGGCCCATGAGGTGCAGGCCAGCGCCCTGAAAGGGTAGTGCTGCGCGTGCACAATCGCCCCCATGCTGACTTATCCCCACATCGACCCTGTCGCCCTGCAGATCGGCCCGCTGGCCATCCACTGGTACGGCCTGACCTATCTTGCGGCTTTTGGCCTGTTCATGCTGCTGGGCATCCGGCGCCTGCGGCACGAGCCGTTTGCCTCCATCACCGGTCCTGGCGCATGGTCGCGCAAGGACGTGGAAGACATCCTGTTCCTGGGGGTGGCGGGTGTGGTGGTGGGGGGGCGCCTGGGGTATTGCCTGTTCTACAAACCTGCGTATTACCTGAGTCACCCCCTGGAAATCTTTGCCGTGTGGCAAGGGGGCATGGCCTTTCACGGTGGCTTGTTGGGCGTGATAGTGGCCATGTTGTGGTTCGCACATTCGCGCAAGCGCCCCTGGCTGCAGGTTGCCGACTTTGTGGCGCCCTGCGTGCCCACGGGTTTGGCCGCAGGGCGGGTGGGAAATTTCATCAACGGCGAACTGTGGGGCCGTTTTGCCAGCCCGGACCTGCCGTGGGGCATGGTGTTTGCACACAGCGGTTCCCTGCAGCCACGCCATCCGTCGCAGGTTTACCAGTTCCTCTTGGAGGGCTTGCTGCTGTTCATCCTGCTGTGGCTGTATGCGCGCAAAGAACGTCGCCAGGGCCAGGTGGCCGCCGCATTCCTGGTGGGTTATGGCACCTTCCGCTTTATTGCCGAATACTTCCGCGAGCCCGATGCGTTCCTCGGCATCCTGTCCTTGGGTATGAGCATGGGCCAGTGGCTGTGCGTGCCGATGATTGCAGCGGGCGTCCTGCTGTGGGTCTGGGCGCAGCGCCAGCCCGTGGTAAGGCAAAAAATCAAGTAAAAATGGCCTCTAGCGCTTGATGGATAAGCGTAAGTAGCTATAAAAAATGTAGCATATTGGCCTTTGCGCCCGGTGCCTTACCAGGGGGCGGCGGCCGCTTGATCTACGGGAAAAACCGCGTCAGCGCCTCTTCGAACGCCGGCACATCGGCGCCCACGTGGGTGGTTTCGTACTCGGCCTTCAGCAAGGTCAGTCCTGGGTTGGTCTGTGCGGCCATCTGTGTGTACAAGGGCGTGACAACAACGGACCCATTGCTGCTGCGGGCGCCTGCGAGGAACAGCGTGGCAGGCAGGGCCTTGCCATCGAGCTGCTTTTCAAACGCTCGGTAGGCGGCGGGGTCCGCGTGTGCCCCGAAGCTGGACTCGGTAGAGAGGTAGTGCGAGAAGCTCAGCGCCCCCGCAGTGCCCTCCAACACCAGGGCCGCAACAACGAAGTAGCCGCCATGGGAGAGGCCCGAGAGCGCCCTTCGCTTGGGATCGGCGCGGTACTGGCGTTCAATCGCAGGCGCAAGTTCCTTGGTGATGAAGTTCAGGTAGCGCGTGGCGCCGGGCAGCAGAAAGTCCGTGCCGCGCTGGGATGTGCCGCCGATGCCTACCAGGATGGCTTGGGTGCCTCGCCGCTGCATCACCTGCTTGAAGGATTCAAATCGCGAGATTGCCGTACCCCCGGGTCCACCTGCGCCGTAGGGTGCGTCGCCTTCAGTGGCGTAGATGACGGGCAGCATGGTAGTGCCCGTGGCGTACGACTGGGGCAGGAAAACCTGGATGGCGTAGGTAAAGCCGTTTGATTCGGACCGCAGCGTGGAGTTGATGACCTGCCCGCTGGGTTCGACAGGCGGGTCGCTGCTGGACGACCCCCCGCCGCATGCAGACAGCGCCGCAACCAATACCAGCAGCGCTGTGCGGCGCACCATGCTGTCGTTCGAGTGCATTGTTCCTGGCATTCTGGCGCCTCCTTTCGGGCCATTGTAGGGAGAGGTGCGCGAACGGATGTGTCACCGCCAATCGACAGGTCTGAGCGCGGTGAACGTGTCTGGCACGGCGGTTGGCCGAGCCATGCTTTTGGCTGGGATGGGGTGTTTTCAGCGGGTGTGCTGCCATAACGAATAGACCGGAATGGGCCGTAGGAGGAGTCGCAGAACGGCACGTCGCGTGTGCGCCTGATCCCTTGCCTTTGTCCGCTTGGCCCTGGGGCCGTACCCAAGGCGCGCCAGCGGGCCAAGCGCGCATGCCCTTGCCTTCGCCTACTGGATGTTGCGCAACCGCCGCAAGACACTGTTTTTTACCCAACGGCATCCGGATTCGGGTATTTGCCTCTTGTCATTTTACGTAATTATGAGAAATTACAGTCTTCCGCAAGAAAATCATCTATTTGCAGGCACTTGGAAGCACGTTGGCGGCAAAAGCTGCAAGTCAGCTGCCCGCCCGCCGTTGAAGATCACTCTGGAGTTTCACCCGCACCATGCGCCCGGTTCCCAACTCACTGCACGACGAAGCCGCTTCGCGCTTGCGCGAGCAAATCTTTGCGGGCGCCTTGCCCCCCGGGAGTTTTCTGGACGAAGCGGCCTTGTGCGAGCGGCTCGCTATTTCGCGCACGCCGCTGCGCGAGGCGCTCAAAGTGTTGGTGGCGGAGGGCTTGCTGCGCCACGAGCCACGCCGGGGATGTTTTGTGGCCGAGATCACCGAACGCGACCTGGATGACCTTTTTCCGGTGATCGCACTGCTTGAAGGCCGCGCAGCGCATGAGGCCACACGCAAGGCGGGGGCGGCAGACATTGCCGCGCTCGACGTGTTGCACCAGCGGCTGCAGCAATTTGCGTCCGAAGGCCTGATCGCCGACTACTACGAAGCCAACTACGCCATTCACGAGGCCTTCATCACACTGGCGGACAACCGCTGGCTGGCCCAGGTGATTGGCGACCTGCGAAAGATCCTGCGCCTGGCCCGGGCGCAAACGCTGCATGTGCCCGGCCGCCTGCAGCAAAGCCTGGCCGAGCATCTGGCCGTGTTCGCCGCGCTCAAGGCGCGCGACTGCGATGCCGCTGAAGAGGCCATGCGCAACCATCTGTTGCGCCAGCGCGATGCGCTGCGCGACGTAGCCCGCAACCAGCAATCGAGGCTCACCCCATGATCAACAGCACCCCCGAATGGATCACCCGCAGCGTGTCGCGCCTGCGCACGGCAGCGCCCGCCGCAGACAAGCCCGCTGACAAAACCGGCGACAAGGCAAGCGAGAAGGCGGCCGACAAACCGGCCCGCGCCGGGCTCGACAAATCGGTGACCGATGTGGTGGCCAAGGTCGCCGTGCCACGTTCCACCAACGAGCGGCTGCAGGCCACGCTGCGGCGCGGGCAGGAGGCTCTGTCGCCCCGCGCGCTGCGCCGCCTGCTGGCCGACCTGCAGGAGGTGGTGGCCCCGCAGGTGAGCGAGATCGAAGGTGGCCGCCGCGCCCAGGCCGTGGCCGAGTGGTATGCCAAGGCCGAGCCCGAAGAGCGCCGCGACATGTGGCTGCTGATGTGCGAGCAGTTCGCCCCCGACGCCACGCGCTTCAAATCGGCCCGCCAGCGCTACGAAGCGGCGGCTGGCACGGCCGAAGAAGGCCAGGCCGAGATCAGCCTGCGCCGCGCACTGGTGTCGCCGCGCACGCGGCTGCTGCAGCGTTTTTCTGCGTTCCCTGAAGGCATGCGGTTCTTGCTGGACCTGCGTGCCGAGCTGCTGCCCCTGCTCAAGTCCGACAAGCGCCTGTTGGCGCTGGATGCCGAGCTGGAGCACCTGTTCTCGACCTGGTTTGACGTGGCCTTTCTGGAGCTACGCCGCCTGTCGTGGGACTCGCCCGCTTCGCTGATTGAAAAACTCATCAAGTACGAGGCCGTGCATGACATCCGCAGCTGGGCCGATCTGAAAAACCGGCTCGACAGCGACCGCCGCTGCTACGGCTTCTTTCATCCGCGTTTGCCCAACGAGCCGCTGATCTTTGTGGAGGTGGCGCTGGTGGACAAAATCTCGTCCAGCATCACGCCTTTGCTCGACGAAGCGGCGGCACCCGCTGACATCGGGCGGGCCACCACGGCGATTTTCTATTCGATCAGCAACACCCAGACCGGGCTGCGCGGTGTGAGCTTTGGCGATTCGCTCATCAAGCATGTGGTGGAGACCCTCACGGCCGAATTTCCCCGGCTGCGCACCTTTGCCACGTTGTCGCCGATTCCGGGTTTCCGCGCTTGGCTGGGCAAGCATGCCGGTGCGATGCTGGAGCGCCTGGATGACAAGCGCCGCACCGAGCTGGGCCGGGCCGTGGGCTTTGAACCCCCGCAGGCCACCCATCTGCTGGCTGCGCTCGACAAGGCCACCGACCTCGATGCCCGATCGCCTGTGCGCCAGATGCTGATGGAGTGCGCCGCACGCTACCTGGCCCGTGAGCTGCAGGACGGAAAGCCAGTGGACCCGGTGGCCCGCTTCCACCTGGGCAACGGAGCGCGGGTGGAACGCCTGAACTGGGCGGGAGACCCGTCCAGCAAAGGACTGAAACAATCGTACGGGCTGATGGTGAACTACCTGTACGACCTCAAGCGCATCGACAAGCACCGCAGCTTGCTCGCGCAAGGCAAGGTGCCGGTGTCGGGGGACATCGACAGCCTGTGCCGTGACTGACCGCAGGCCCCGGTGCCGCGCAATGCCATCATCGTCATCATCGGCGCAGACAATGGCCGATGGACCCCCTCAGAGGGGAGCCAGCCGATGGTGGCAAGTGCCTGGCACGGTTTGAACGGTGGGGCACCGTAGGCCTGCTTTCCCTTTTTACAACGACGACAGGAGACAAGGAATGAAAGACATGCGAATTCAGCGCCGCGAGGTGCTGCTGGGGGCTGCTGCCACAGGTTTGGGGCTGGCCACAGGCACGGTGCCTGCATGGGCCCAGGCATCGGCCTGGCCCACCAAGCCGGTGAACCTGGTGGTGCCGTTCCCTGCGGGCGGCGGCACCGATGCCTTTGCGCGCCCCTTGGCAGCGCAGTTCTCCAAGGCCACCGGCAAGACGCTGGTGATCGACAACCGAGGGGGCGCGGGCGGCACCGTGGGGGCCAGCTTTGCCTCCAAGGCCGCACCAGACGGCTACACGCTCTTCATGGGGGCCGTGCACCACGCGATTGCCCCGTCGATGTACCCCAAGCTCGACTACGACCTGGAGAAGGACTTCATTCCGCTGTTCTTGCTGGCCAACGTGCCCCAGGTGGTGGTGGTCAACCCCAAGAACGTGCCGGTCAACAACTTCCAGCAGTTCATGGACTATGTGAAGCGCAACCCCGCCAAGCTCAATTACGGGTCTGCGGGCGCTGGCACGTCGCACCACCTGGCGGGCGAGCTGTTCAAGCAGCAGACGGGCACCTTCATCACCCACATCCCCTACCGGGGTGCCGGCCCCGCGCTGCAGGACCTGATTGGCGGGCAAGTGGACATGATGTTTGACGGGCTGGGTTCCTCGGCGTCCCACATCAAAGGTGGGCGTATCAAGGCGCTCATGGTGTCGGGCCCCAAGCGCAATGCCGCGTTCCCAGACGTACCCTGCGCCGCCGAAGTTGGCCTGCCCGACTACACCGTCACCACCTGGTACGGCCTGTGGGCACCCAAGGGCACTCCCGCCGATGTGCAGGCGCGCATCGTGGACGAGGTGCGCAAGCTGGGCAGCGCCGACGAACTCAAAGCGATCTGGGCCAACAACGGTGCCGAATACGGCGGCATGACCCAGCAGCAGTTTGCGGGCATGGTCAGCAGCGAGGTCAAGCGCTGGGCGGCGGTGGTGAAGGCCTCTGGCGCAAAGCTTGATTAACCCCCTGTGGCGCTTTGCGCCTTCCCCCTGAAGGGGGACGCCACCCGTGGCCCGGCAAAGCCGGTTCCACGGTGGCACTCGCGATGGCGTAGCGCGGGCTTTCAGGGCTGAGTAATGTGCATAACTTGATAGGTTGCCGAGATGTCGGGTGAAGTGTTGATGGAATCGGGTGAGCGTGGAGTGGCGCACGTCACCCTGCGCCACTCCGGGCGGCTGAACGCCATGTCGCGTGGCATGTGGCGGCAGCTGCGTGTGGTGTTTGAAGACATCCAGCAGCGCAGCGATGTGCGCTGTGTGCTGATTGCGGGGGAGGGCGATGCCTTCTGTGCGGGCGGTGACATTTCGGAATACCCCGGCTTTCGGTTTGACGCCGCTGCCTTGCGGGACTTTCATGAGAACGACGTCTGGGGTGGGCTCAACGCCATGCTCCAGTGCGACGTGCCCATCGTGGCGCAGATCCGTGGCGCCTGCATGGGTGCCGGGGTGGAGATTGCCAGCTGCTGCGACATCCGCGTGGCGGGCAGTGGTGCGCGTTTTGGCGCGCCGATTGCCAAGCTCGGTTTCCCGATGGCCCCGCGCGAGGCGCAGCTGGTGGCGGGTGCTGTGGGTGACGTGACCGCACGCCAGATGCTGCTGGAGGCCGCCACCTTCAGCGCCCCTGACATGCTGGCACGCGGCTTTCTGAGCCGTGTGGTGGCCGACGACATGGTGGCCACCGAGGCCCTGGGCAGCGCACAGCGCATCGCCGCACTGGCGCCGCAGGCCGCCCGCATGAACAAGCAGACATTTCGGGCATTAAAAATGCCTCTGGCGCTTGATGGTAAAGCGCAAGAAGCTATGAAAAATATAGTAAACGGGGCGCCTGACCCCTATGCCTACGCGGACAGCGCCGAGCACCGCGAAGGCATCACCGCGTTCCTAGAAAAACGCGCGCCGTTGTTTTGACGGGCCCCGCCCGCCTTGTTGATCCAAACCTTTAAAACCGTCCAACTGCCATGAGCCAAAACAACCTCTTCAGCGCCCTGCGCGCAGCCTTCCCGTCTGACCTGGACAGCACCGCCGTCGAGACCACGGCGGCAGACGGCACGCCGCTGTTCTACACCTGGCGCGATCTGGACCGCGCCAGCGCCCGCATTGCCAACCTGCTCGCATCGCTCAAGCTGCCCCAAGGCAGCCGCGTGGCCGTGCAGGTGGAAAAGTCCGTCGAAGCCATGGCGCTGTACCTGGCCACGCTGCGTGCGGGCTACGTCTTTTTGCCGCTCAACACCGCCTACCAAAGCGCCGAGATCGAATACTTCATCGGCAACGCCGAGCCCGCGGTGGTGGTGTGCTCGCCCGGCAACTTCGGCTGGGTCAGCAAGATTGCCTTCACGCTGGGCACGCAGCATGTGTTCACCCTGGGCGACGACCGCACCGGCAGCCTGCTCGAGCGCGCCACCCACCACAGCGATGAGCACCAGGCCGTGGCCCGCAGTGCAGATGACCTCGCCGCCATCCTCTACACCAGCGGCACCACCGGCCGCAGCAAGGGCGCCATGCTCACGCACGGCAACATGCTGAGCAACGCCGTCATGCTCAAGGACTACTGGGGCTGGAAGAAGGGTGACGTGCTCATCCACGCACTGCCCATCTTCCACGTGCACGGCCTGTTCGTCGCCATCCACGGCGCGCTTATCAACGGCAGCAAGATGATCTGGATGGCCAAGTTCGACCCGAAGGCCGTTATCGCCGCCATGCCCCGCGCCACCGTGTTCATGGGCGTGCCCACGCTCTACGTGCGCATGCTGGCAGAGCCCGGCCTGACCAAAGAGGCCGTGAAGAACATGCGCCTGTTCATCGCAGGCTCTGCACCCCTGCTGATCGAAACCTTCAAGGAATGGCAGCAACGCACCGGCCACACCATTCTGGAGCGCTACGGCATGAGCGAAACCATCATGCTCACCAGCAACCCCTACAGCGCCGACAAGCGCTACAAGGGCGAGGATGAGCGCCGTGGTGGCACCGTCGGCTTCCCCCTGCCGGGCGTGAGCCTGCGTGTGCAGGGCGACGACGGCAAAGACCTGCCCACGGGCGAGATCGGCGGCATCCAGGTCAAGGGCCCCAACGTGTTCAAGGGCTACTGGCGCATGCCCGAGAAGACGGCGGAAGAGTTCACCAAAGACGGCTACTTCAAGACCGGTGACGTGGGCAAGGTCGATGAGCGCGGCTACGTCCACATCGTAGGCCGCAGCAAAGACCTCATCATCAGCGGCGGCTACAACGTCTACCCCGCAGAGATCGAGGGCTACGTCAACGACATGCCCGGCGTGGCCGAAAGCGCCCTGGTCGGCGTGCCGCACCCCGACTTTGGCGAAGTGGGCGTGGCCGTGGTCATTGCCAAGCCCGGAGCCAGCCTGAACGCTGACGCCATCGTGGCCCAGCTCAAGTCCCAGCTCGCGAACTTCAAGATCCCCAAGAAGTGTTTTGTGGTGGCTGAATTGCCTCGCAACACCATGGGCAAGGTTCAGAAGAACCTCCTGCGGGAGCAGTACAAGGGGTTGTTTGTGTGATGCGTTGAGGCGGGTCTTGTGGCCGCCTTTGCATGCCCGCCATCGTGCGGGCCTGATTGGCTCTTATGGGCTCTTGTGGTCTTGGCATGCTGGTATTGGGTGGCGCACTTCAGATATGAGACCGTTTTTTCGCTTGATCCGCGATGTCTGGGGCGTGATTCTGTTTAAACATGCGCTCCTGTAGAGCGTAAGGCGCTGAGATGTTCAGGAAGTGCTTGAGAAGTTCGGTATGGAAATGCCTTGTCAGCTTCGACTGGTTCGAGCGTTGTCCTCTAGATCTTGTCAGCCCGCGTCAGAGTCCATGGCCATAGCCCACAACCTTTGTCGGTACGCCTGATGTTCATATGACGCTTTGTGGCCTTGGGCCTCCAAGCGCCTCTCGTGTCACCTTTGGGCCACACAGTTGAATCGCCGCATCCTCTCCATCCCCCTCGGAATCGCCCTGATCGCGATCATCGGAGCATCACTTGCCCCTCTTTTTCTGACTCCGAAAGTTTCACCGTGCGCCTACCTCAGCGCACCGGTGCGGTTTCTCAAAATTGATAGCCGCCCGGTGAAAGTAAATCGAGGCACTCGCCCGTTCCCCGTGGTGGAATACAGCTACGTCGTTTCCGGCAAGAGCTATACCAGCACCAAGATGTTTTGCTCAGAAAGCGATGGGTTCAAAGCGAATTGGTCCAAGGTCGACCGCTTCTTTCACGTTGCCAAAAATGGGGGTGAAATTGTGGCTTGGTTTCCACCGTTTTCCCCCGAGTCGGCGTGCATCTCCATCGATGCGGAGTTCGACTACTCCGTGGTGTCAAGCACCTCTTCTCAGTGCCGGGCGGATTGAGGCCTGCCCTTGGCTGGGTGAGGGGGCTTCCCGGCATTGGGTCGTGATGCTGCCGACTCCTCCGTGTTGGAGTTTGGTGATGCAAGAAGTGTTTGCTATTTAATTGATAGCTTGTTGCGCTTTATCTATAAGCGCTAGAGCCTGGTTTTTGCGAAGCAGACTGTTCGCACAAAAACCGGCGGTGCCAGCACACGCAGGTTCACCAACGCACAGGCCTCATCACCCCGCTACGGCAGCGGCAGTAGTGACGGTGTTGGCTTCACCACACCTTGCTGTGGCGCACAAAAGATGCATTCCGGCCCCGCCTCTGTAGTCGCAGGCGCAGCAGCCCCTTCCGCATGGTTGCAGCAGTGCTCCAGCCACCCGGCCACCAGCCGGTACACCGAAATTTTGGTGCAGGCCGTGGGCGCGCAGAGGTAGTAGCCCAGCGGACTGTCAAAGCGGTCTTTCAGGGGCTCGACCAGCGTACCTGCCTGTAGTTCGTTCTCCACCAAACAGGTGGGCACGATGCTCACACCAAAGCCTGAGACTGCTGCCCGGATGATGAGCGAGTAAAGGTTGAAGCCCGGCCCGAAGCGGCTGGCGCAGGTGTCCAGGCGATGTGCTTCCAACCAGTCTTGCCAGGCCAGGGGCACCTCGATGTGTTGCAGCAGCGTGGCGCGCACCAAGTCTTGCGGAGTGTGCAGGGGCAGGGCGTCGCGCAGTTGGGGGTTGCAGACGATGCAGGTCTCTTTGCCGATCAGATAGCGCGCATTGGCGTTGGGCCAGTTGCCGTAGCCGTACTGGATGGCAGCGTCGAACTCGTGCGGCGTCGCAAAGTCGTGCGCGTGCTGGTAGCGCACAAAGTTCAGCGACACCTGCGGCAATGTGCGCTTGAAGTGGCCCAGGCGCGGAAACAGCCACGGCACCCCAAATTGGGCGAGCACGAGGCGCCGAACATTTGGACGGGAATGAAAAAACACCGAGCGGGCGTCTAGCCTTCTCGGTGTTTTGCTATGTATTTAATAGCTTTTAGCGCTTTATGGAAAAGCGCTAGAGCCTGTTTTGATGTTTGAATTTATGCTTAACGCAGCACAAGCACAGGGATGTGCGAGTGCGTCAGCACATGCTGCGTCTCACTGCCCAGCAACAGGCGCTTGAGGCCCTTGCGGCCGTGCGATGCCATCACGATCAGGTCGCACTTGTGCTTCTTGGCGGCCGAGATGATGGCTTCGGCCACGAGGTCGGACTTGGCGATGACGGCCTTGACTGCCACGCCTTGGGCGTCGCCCTGGGCCTTCACGCCATCGACCATGGCCTGTGCCGCATCGCCCCATTGGGTTTCGATGCGCTTGACGTCGTTGGTATCGACGGGCATGCCGCCCTCGAAGTAACTGCGGGGGTAGCGGGGCACCACCTTGAGGGCCACGGCAGAGGCGCCGGTGAGCGCGGCCAGCGACAGTCCGTGTTCCACGGCCTTGTCGGAAAGGGGTGAGCCGTCCGTTGCGATCAGGATGCGTTTGTACATAAAGGTCTCCTCAAAGTGATGGAACAAGCTTAGGATGAATCATGTTCTGGGACTTGATGCAGGTCAATGTACCTGTCATGTCCGAACGATAGGCTTGAACCATGTCAATGTTTCGACCCGGTGCGCCGGCCTCCTCCCCGGCACATCCGCCCGATGCTGTTTCCAATGCGGAGCCTGCCGCGCAAGCCGTGCTGCTGGACGACCCGCAGGAGTGGTCGGCGTTCGGTCGGCCTGTGGGGCCAACGGGCCAGGCTGCCGAAGATCCCGCCAGCTGTGCCTGGGACTCCCAGGTGGTGCTGGAAGGCATGCACTGCGCGGCCTGTGCCCTCACCATCGAAGATGCCCTGCGCAGCGTGCCCGGCGTGCTGCAGGCGGATGTGAGCGCTGCCACGCGCCGTGCGCGCGTGGTGTGGCAGCCCTCCCAGGTGCAGCCCTCGCAGTGGATGGACGCTGTGCACAAGGCAGGCTACCGCGCCATGCCCGCCATGGATGCCTTTGCGCGCGAGCAGCGCCAGCGTGAGAACCGCCGTGCCCTGTGGCGCTGGCTGGTGGCAGGCTTTTGCATGATGCAGGTGATGATGTACGCGTGGCCCGCGTACGTGGCGCAACCTGGCGACCTGACGGGCGAGATGGAGCAACTGCTGCGCTGGGCCTCGTGGGTCATCACGCTGCCCATGGTGGTGTTCTCGTGTGGGCCGTTCTTCAGCAGTGCGCTGCGCGATATTCGCCTGCGCCGCGTCAGCATGGACCTGCCCGTGGCGCTGGGCATGGCCATCACCTTTGTGGTGAGCACGGCGGGCACCTTCGACCCTGCAGGCATCTTCGGCAAGGAGGTGTACTACGACTCGCTGACGATGTTTGTTTTCTTCCTGCTCACGGGCCGCTGGCTGGAGCTGCGCCTGCGCGACCGCACCGCCGGTGCGCTGGAAGCTGTGATGAACCGCCTGCCCGACAGCGTAGAGCGGCGCACTGCCGATGGCAGCTTTGTGCGCGTGGCCACGCGCCGTGTGGTGGCAGGAGACACCATCCGTGTGCTGCCGGGCGAGGCGTTTCCGGCCGATGGGCGCATTACGCTGGGCAGCACGCACGCCGATGAATCCCTGCTGACGGGCGAGTCCACCCCCGTGGCGCGCCCCGTGGGCAGCACGGTCACGGCGGGCAGCTACAACCTGCAGGCGCCGGTGGAGGTGCATGTGGAAGGCACGGGCGGGCAGACCCGCTTTGCGCAGATCGTGGCGCTGATGGAAAGCGCGTCGCTGCAAAAGCCACGCCTTGCCCAATTGGCGGATCGCATTGCGCGGCCGTTTCTGGTGGCGGTGCTCGTGGCAGCGGGCCTGGCTGCGGTGTACTGGTGGCCGTCCGACCCGGGGCATGCCTTGATGGTGGCGGTGGCTGTGCTCATCGTCACCTGCCCCTGCGCGCTGTCGCTGGCCACGCCGGTGGCCATGCTCACCGCCGCTGGCACGCTGGCGCGCCATGGTGTGCTGGTGCGCAACCTGCAGGGGCTGGAGGCGCTGGCCCATGTGGACACCGTGGTGTTCGACAAGACCGGCACGCTCACGCGGGACGGCATGGCCTTGCAGGCTGTACACACCGCCCATGGATGGAGCACGGAAGAGGTGTTGGCTATGGCGGCGTCTCTGGCGCGCCACTCGATGCATCCTGCATCGCGAGCCGTGGTGGCTGCGGCTGCTGCGCTGGATGATGGTCGCTGGGCGGTGACCGATCTGCAGGAAGAAGCCGGGCAGGGCCTGGTGGCCAGGGTGCACGACAGATTGGGGGCCGGACAGCCCGCGCGCCAGGTCCGGCTGGGGTCTGCGCACCATGCAGGCGTGGCGCCTGAAGAAGTGGGGTCGGCGCTGCAGGTGGTGCTGTCGGAGCAGCATGTCAGCGGCGCAGTGTCCGAGCTGGCCCGCTTCGATCTGGTGGAGGACCTGCGCGCGGAGGCTCCTGCGGTAGTGGCTGCTCTGGAGCGGGGCGGCGTGGCGGTGCAACTGCTGTCGGGCGACCGCGTGGGCGCGGTGCAACGTGTGGCGGCGCAAGCGGGCATTGCCCAGGCGGCGGGCGAGTGCACGCCCCAGGGCAAGCTGGCTGCGTTGCAGTCCTTGCAGGCCGGTGGCCACCAGGTGGCCATGGTGGGCGATGGGCTGAACGATGGCCCGGTGCTGGCAGGGGCCCATGTGTCGTTTGCATTTGGCCGTGCGGTGCCGCTGGCGCAGTCTCAGGCCGATTTTGTGGTGCTGGGCGACAGCCTGGCGCTGGTGCCCCAGACCGTGCTGCTGGCGCGCCGTACCTTGCGTGTGGTGCGCCAGAACCTGTGGTGGGCTGCCGGCTACAACGCGTTGTGTGTTCCGCTGGCGGTGGTGGGCTGGATGCCAGCCTGGTTGGCCGGGCTGGGCATGGCGCTCAGCTCGCTGCTGGTGGTGCTCAACGCCGCGCGCCTTGCGCGCGACCTGCCGGCTTTGCCTGCGCAAGGCGAAGACCTGCGGCCACAACAGGGCGCGGTGCCCATTGATATCTCAAAAACAAGCTGGCTGGAGGCTGCCTGATGGACATTCTTTATCTGCTGATTCCACTGTCCGTGGTGCTGGTGCTGATGATTCTGGCGGGCCTGTGGTGGGCGGTCTACCACGGCCAGTTCGAGAGTGTCGAGCAAGAGGGAGAGCGGATTCTCCGAGACGGTTGACTTGTGTCAATGCCCAAAAAAGCTGACTGCAACAAACTCTTACTGCATTACAAAGAGGTGCCCGATGGATTCTCCAAAAACAAATGCTGCGCACTACAACGATACAGTGGTGCGGCAGTTTTCTATCCTGGCCGTGGTTGTGGGGGTGGTTGGCATGCTGGTGGGCGTCATCATCGCCGCCCAGCTTGCCTGGCCTGAACTCAACTTTGGCATTCCGTGGCTCAGTTATGGCCGCTTGCGACCCTTGCACACCAATGCGGTGATCTTTGGGTTTGGTGGGAGTGCGCTGTTCGCCACCAGTTACTACGTGGTGCAACGCACCTGCCAGGTTCGCCTGTTTGCCGGGCCCCTGGCGGCCTTCACCTTCTGGGGATGGGTGCTGGTCATTGCCGGGGCCGTCATCAGCCTGCCAATGGGCTACACCCAGGGCAAGGAATACGCTGAACTCGAATGGCCGATTGACATCCTGATCACGCTGGTATGGGTGTCCTATGCCATCGTGTTCTTTGGCACCATCGGTGTGCGCAAGGTCAAGCACATCTATGTGGCCAACTGGTTCTTTGGCGCGTTCATCCTGGCTGTGGCATTGCTGCACGTGGTCAACAGCGCTGCGATCCCGGCTGACCTCATGAAGAGCTACTCGGCCTACGCCGGTGTGCAGGATGCCATGGTGCAGTGGTGGTATGGCCACAACGCCGTGGGCTTCTTCCTGACCGCAGGCTTCCTGGGCATGATGTACTACTTCATCCCCAAGCAGGCGGGACGACCCGTGTATTCGTATCGCCTGTCGATCGTGCACTTCTGGGCCTTGATCTTCACCTACATGTGGGCCGGCCCTCACCACCTGCACTACACCGCGCTGCCTGACTGGACGCAATCGGTGGGCATGGTGTTCTCGCTGATCCTGCTGGCACCCAGCTGGGGCGGGATGATCAACGGCATCATGACCCTGTCGGGCGCATGGCACAAGCTGCGTGACGACCCCATCCTGCGTTTCCTGATCGTGTCGCTGTCGTTCTATGGCATGTCCACGTTCGAAGGTCCGATGATGTCCATCAAGACCGTCAACGCCCTGAGTCACTACACCGACTGGACCGTGGGCCACGTGCACTCTGGCGCGTTGGGCTGGGTGGGTCTGATCTCGATGGGCTCGCTGTACTACCTGGTGCCCCGACTGTTTGGCCGCGAAAAGATGCACTCCATCAAGGCCATTGAGCTGCACTTCTGGATGGCCACCATTGGCATCGTGCTGTACATCGCCGCGATGTGGATTGCCGGTGTGATGCAAGGCCTGATGTGGCGCGCCATCAACCCCGACGGTACGCTCACCTACACCTTTGTGGAAAGCGTGAAGGCGACCTATCCGTTCTATGTGATCCGCGTGGCCGGTGGCCTGCTGTATCTGGGTGGCATGTTGGTCATGGCCTGGAACGTGTGGATGACAGCGATCTCGGGCCGTTCGGTCAAGGTGGCGATTCCTGCCGTGAATGCGGCCCACGCCTGAGCCGAAGGAGATAACTCATGTCTAACAACAACCCATCGAATTCGACCGGCTTCTCCCATGAAAAGGTGGAAACCAACAACTTCCTGATGATCGTGCTGATCCTCCTGGTCATCGCCATCGGCGGCCTGGTAGAGATCGTGCCACTGTTCTTCCAGAAGTCCACAACCGAGGCGGTCAAGGGCGTGGAGCCTTACAACGCCATGCAACTGGTGGGCCGCGACGTCTACATCCGTGAAGGTTGCTACAACTGCCACTCGCAGATGATCCGCCCCTTCCGCGCTGAAACCCTGCGCTATGGGCACTATTCGGTGGCGGGTGAGTTTGTGTACGACCACCCCTTCCAGTGGGGCAGCAAGCGCACAGGCCCCGACCTGCACCGCGTGGGAGGCAAGTACAGCGACGAATGGCACCGCATCCACCTGAACAACCCGCGTGATGTGGTGCCCGAATCGAACATGCCTGCCTACCCCTGGCTGGAGAAGAACGCCGTGGACCCCGCCAGCGTGGCGCCGCGCATGAAGGCCCTGCGCACTGTGGGTGTGCCGTACACCGACGAACAGATCGCTGCGTCTGCCGCTGATGTCAAGGGCAAGACGGAGATGGAAGCGCTGATTGCGTACCTGCAAGTCATGGGCCGCGCGCTCAAGTAAAGGAGATATCCCCATGGACATCACCACCATGCGCATTGTGGCCACGCTGGCTTCAATGGCCTGTTTCATTGGCATCTGGGTCTGGGCCTACCGAGGCCGCAACAAGGCCCGGTTCGACGAGGCCGCCCAGCTGCCTTTCGAGCAAGATTGACCTTCACCAGAACGAGAACACCCCATGAGTGACTTCACCAGCAATTTCTGGTCGGTCTTTGTGACCACGCTGACCCTGGTCGGCATCATCGCCTGCGGCATTCTGCTTTGGATGGCAGGCCGCAAGAAGGTGATGGCCACGTCCGACAACACTACCGGCCACGTCTGGGACGAAGACCTGGTCGAGATGAACAACCCCCTGCCACGCTGGTGGGTGTGGCTGTTTGTCATCACCATCATCTTCGGCCTGGGCTACCTGGCCGCCTATCCAGGCCTGGGCAGCTTTTCCGGCAAGCTCAACTGGACACAGAAGGGTGAATACGAGGCTGAGATGGCCAAGGCCAAGGCCGAGCTGGAGCCGCTGTATGCCCGGTTTGCCTCGATGAAGCCTGAAGACATTGCCAAGGATCCTCAGGCCCAGGCCATTGGCGAGCGCCTGTTCATGAACAACTGCGCGCAGTGCCATGGCTCGGACGCCCGGGGTAGCAAGGGTTTCCCCAATCTGGCTGATGGCGATTGGTTGCATGGCGGTGCACCCGAGAAGATCCGTGAAACCATCGAGAAGGGCCGTATCGGCAACATGCCTCCCATGGCTGCCGCAGTGGGCTCCCCCGAAGATGTGCGCAATCTCTCGCACTATGTGCTGAGTCTTTCGGGCAGCCCGCATGACTCGCTGCGTGCTTCGTTGGGCAAGTCCAAGTTCACGGCGTGTGCAGCCTGCCACGGAATGGACGGCAAGGGTAATCAGGCACTGGGTGCCCCCAACCTGACCGACGACATCTGGCTGCATGGCTGGGGCGAGGCGGCCATCACTGCCATGGTCAACAACGGCAAGGTTAACCAGATGCCCGCCCAGGCGGACAAGCTGACAGAAGCGCAGATCGGTGTGCTGTCGGCCTATGTCTGGGGCTTGTCGAACGGCACCCAGGCCGCTGCACGCTGAGCCTTGGCCACTTGGAGCAGTGCCCAGGCACAGCTCCAGGGGGCAGCGCAAACTGAGAACCACGAAGCAAACGGACCGATACCATCATGAACCCACCCAGCGAGCCTGCTCGCAAGGTCATCCCGATAGCGCCGGTTGCGTCCGATGCCTCATCGCAGGGCGAGATTGTTTCCCTGTACGAAGCGCAAAAGAAGATCTACCCGCGTTCCATCAGTGGCCTCTTCGCGCGTTGGCGCTGGGGTATGGTGTTTCTCACGCAGATCGTTTTCTACGGGCTGCCGTGGTTTGAATGGGGGCAGCGCCAGATGGTGCTGTTTGACCTGGGGGCTCGGCGGTTCTACATCTTCGGCCTGGTTCTGTACCCCCAGGATTTCATCTATCTCACGGGCCTGCTCATTATCTCGGCGTTGTCGCTGTTCCTGTTTACGGCGGTGGCGGGGCGGCTTTGGTGTGGATTTGCGTGCCCGCAAACGGTCTACACCGAAATGTTCATGTGGATCGAGCACAAGATCGAAGGTGATCGCAGTGCACGGCTTCGGCTGGACAATGGGCCCTGGACCTTCGAGAAGGTTCGCAAGAAGTTTTTCAAGCAGGTCATCTGGATTGTCGTGGCGTTGTGGACGGGGTTCACGTTCGTGGGTTATTTCGTGCCCATCCGCGAACTCGGGGCAGAGCTGCTGGCGGTGCAGGGTGGCTGGCAGATTTTCTGGGTACTGTTTTATGGCTTTGCCACCTATGGCAATGCCGGCTATATGCGCGAACAGGTGTGCAAATACATGTGTCCCTATGCGCGCTTTCAGAGCGCCATGTTCGACAAGGACACGCTGATCGTTACCTACGACCCAGAACGCGGTGAGCAGCGTGGGCCGCGCAAGAAGAACATCGACTACAAAGCCCAGGGGTTGGGCGATTGCATTGACTGCTCGCTGTGTGTGCAGGTGTGCCCTGTGGGCATCGACATTCGCAAGGGCTTGCAGTACGAATGCATCGGCTGTGGCCTGTGCGTGGACGCCTGCAATACCGTGATGGACAAGATGCAGTATCCGCGCGGGCTCATCCGGTTTTCTACGCAGAACGGCGTGGCCAAACGGTGGAGTCAGTCGCAGATCCTGCGCCGTGTGCTGCGGCCACGAGTGCTGATATACAGCGCGGTTCTGGTGGCCCTGTGCGTAGGCATGATGGCCAGCCTTGTCACACGCACGCCTTTGAAGGTGGATGTGGTCCGTGATCGGGCGGCGCTGTCGCGCATCGTGGCAGGTGGAAAGCTGGAGAACATCTACCGCCTGCAGATCATGAACGCCACTGAAGGCCCCCAGCGCTATCGCATCAGTGTGCGTGGCCTTGAAGGGCTGGAAGTCGCTTCTGATGCCGAGGTGGACATCGGTGCGGCGGAGTCCCGGTGGGTGGCCGTCCGTCTGCAGATACCGTATGGATCAGCCCCTTCGGGATCACATGCCGTGCAGTTCGATGTGCAGGCCTTGGGCGCGGACGCCCATGTGAGCGAGAAATCCGTGTTTCTGGTGCCGCGATAACGCAGCGAGCGACCCGGTGCAAGACCTTCGCGGGTCTTGCTTTGAGCAAGATAATTTTTGAGGAGTAAGCACCATGCCATCCAGTTCCGCCCTCGGCACTGCCCCTTCTGCCGCTGCACCCTGGTGGAGGTTTGGCCATGTGTGGCTGATCATCGCCGGTCCCGTGATCGTGATCATTGCAGGGTTTGTGACCCTGTGGCTCGCGATATCGCGCCCCGACCCTGTGGTCGCGGAAGATTATTACCGCCAGGGCATCGAGATCAACAAGACACTGGCCACCCCAGAAAAAAGCCTGTTGCCAGCCATGAAGGGCCGCAACCACGCGGCCACCCCGGTCCAGGACCAGCCGCGCTGAACCCACCTGGCCGGGCAGCATGCCTGCACGGCCTTACCAGGAGACAAACCAATGTGGATGCAACGCGTGATGTGGATTGCCTGGCCGGCCTTTTTGATGGCCGGTGTGATGGAAATGCTGGTTTTTGCGATGGTGGATCCGCAAGACCTGCACTGGTTTGGGCAGCCGTTGGCATTGTCACGGCAGGGCGTGTACACGCTGGCCTTTTTTGCGTTCTGGATAATCACGATGGCATCCAGCGCGTTGACCACGCTGCTGGCCATGTCACCGTTTGAACTTAACCGTTGCCCGGTTCCCGAAGGCGAGCGTCCCGATGACTGCCGCAAGACATCATCGTGCCCTTGAGCGGTAGTGCCACCTATTGGCAAAGGTCAATGTGGTGAGGACTGCCAGGATGGCAGACGACAGCAGGTTCAGTGGCAGGCTTGCTGGTTGTTCACGATGCGCTTGAGGGCCTCGGTCTCCAGGATGCGCACATGGCGCTGCTTGACCTCGACAATGCCTTCTTCCACGAACTTGGAGAAGGTGCGGCTCACGGTTTCGAGCTTGAGGCCCAGGTAGCTACCGATCTCTTCGCGGGTCATGCGCAGCACGAGCTCGGACTGCGAGAACCCCCGGGCGTGCAGGCGCTGAACCAGATTGAGCAGGAACGCGGCCAGGCGCTCCTCAGCGCGCATGCTGCCCAGGAGCAGCATCACGCCATGCTCACGGACAATCTCGCGGCTCATGATCTTGTGCACATGGTGCTGCAAGGCGGTGACTTCGCGGGACAGTTCTTCGATGCGGTCAAAGGGCATGACGCAGACTTCCGCGTCTTCCAGGGCCACCGCATCGCAGGTGTGGTGGTCATTCACGATGCCATCAAGGCCGATGATCTCGCCTGCCATCTGAAAACCCGTGACCTGGTCACGCCCGTCTTCGGTGGCTACACATGTTTTGAAGAAGCCGGTTCGAATGGCATAGAGCGAGGTGAAGGATTCGCCGTTGCGGAAAAGGGTTCCACCGCGTTTGATCTTGCGGCGAACGGCAACGACCTCGTCAATGCGTTGCAGCTGTTCCTCGCTCAGCCCCACCGGCATGCACAGCTCGCGCAGGTTGCAGTTGGAGCAGGCGACTTTGATGGTGAGCGGGTTCATAGGAACAGAGGCTGGGTAAGGTTTGAGCATATCGCCCCATATGCCTAACAGGCTGGGCCTTTGGGTGCGGGTGGGCGACTGATGTGCATCAAATTGTCGCTGTTCGTCCCGGCCCATCACTTGATGCAGGTCAAGGACATGGAGTGCAGCTTACGGCACAGTCGAAGTGTACGCAAGGAATTTGCCCATGACCGCTGTTTCGCCCGAGCTGCTGCGCCGTTTCGACGTGCCAGGGCCCCGTTATACCTCTTACCCAACAGCTGACCGTTTCGTCGAGGCCTTTGGGCAGGACGACTACGCGCTTGCCTTGGAGCAGCGCAGACTGGGCTCCATGACGAAGGCCTTGCCGCTGTCTTTGTACGTGCACATCCCCTTTTGCGAGTCCCTTTGTTACTACTGCGCATGCAACAAGATCATCACCAAACACCATGATCGTGCAGAGGTGTATTTGCGGTATTTGAGCCGCGAGATTGACTTGCACACAGCACACTGCGGCACGGGGCAGGTGGTGAGTCAGCTTCACCTGGGTGGTGGCACGCCCACTTTTCTATCGGACGAGGGCTTGCGGGAGCTGATGGGCATGCTCAAACGCAGCTTTTCGTTGGCGCCGGGCGGGGAGTATTCGATTGAGGTGGACCCTCGCACCGTCAATGCGGACCGCCTTGCAGTGCTGGCGGAACTGGGGTTCAACCGACTGAGCTTTGGGGTGCAGGATTTCGATCCCGAGGTTCAAAAGGCCGTTCACCGCATACAGCCTGCCGAGCAGGTGTTTTCGCTGGTGGAGTCCGCACGTTCGCTGGGTTTTGAATCCATCAATGTGGATTTGATCTACGGCCTGCCTCGGCAGACGCCAGAGTCGTTTGACCGCACGCTGGCCCAGGTTACGCAGCTGCGGCCTGACCGTATCGCGTTGTACGCGTATGCCCATCTGCCAGAACGTTTCAAGCCTCAGCGCCGTATTGTTTCGGCCGAGTTGCCAGCTGCTGCAGGCAAGGTGTCGATGCTCTCCCGTTCGCTGGACGCCTTTATGGATGCTGGGTACGTGTATGTGGGCATGGACCACTTTGCATTGCCTGAGGATGCATTGGCAGTCGCCAAGCGCCAGGGGCGTCTGCACCGCAACTTCCAGGGCTACAGTACGCAACCTGATTGCGACCTGATCGGCCTGGGGGTGTCTGCGATTGGCCGGGTCGGAGCCACCTACAGCCAAAATGCCAAGACCCTGGATGAGTATTACGATTTTCTGAATCAGGGGCGCCTGCCCGTCGTTCGTGGGTTGGCCCTGACGCGCGACGATCTTGTGCGCCGCGCCGTCATCATGGCCTTGATGTGCCAAGGCGAGCTGTTGTTTGAGCCCATGGAGCAAGCGTGGTTGATCGACTTTCGCCACTACTTCTCTGCGGAGCTGGCGCAACTGGAAACCATGGCCGAGCAGGGGCTTGTGGTGGTGCGGCCCGATGGGGTCGAGGTCACTGCCATGGGCTGGTTCTTTGTGCGTGGCATTGCCATGGTCTTTGACCGTTACCTGCAGGCTGACCGCAACCGCGCCCGTTTTTCGCGCATCATCTGATCCTCATGATTGCTACGGTCGCCTCAACCGCCTTGCTGATGGGGCTCGTTGGCGGGTCCCATTGTTTGGCCATGTGTTCTGCGCCTTGTGGGGCATTGATCGGGCAGGGCGGTGGGGGCATGGCGTCCACAGCCGGTGGCGATGCGCAGCCACAGGCAACTCCCCTGACGGTGCAGACAGTGCAGTGGGTGCCCCGTGGCGGTGTCATTCAGCGCGCCGTCGCTTTTCATGCTGGCCGCTTGGCCGGGTACGCTATGGCGGGTGGCTTGGCTGCATGGGCCATGGACAGCCTGGCATGGGTGACCCAGCAGACCGTGGCACTTCGCCCTGCGTGGACCCTGATGCATGTTGCGGTGATGGCGTGGGGTTTGATGATGGTGATCCAGGCGCGCCAACCCCAGTGGGTAGAGCAGGCGGGCCGTACCGTATGGGCGCGTGTGCGGCCTCTGGTCAGTGCACCAGGCGGGGTTCTGGTTGCTGGTGGGCTTTGGGCCTTGATGCCCTGTGGCCTGCTCTATTCCGCGCTGCTCGTGGCTGCGCTGAGCGGAGGGCCTCTGGAAGGGGCGCTCAGCATGGCGCTTTTTGGCCTGGGCAGTGGTGTGTGGCTGGTGGGCGGGCCCTTGGTGTGGATTCGGCTGAAAGCAGGGGTCAATGCAAAACGTGCGGACTGGGGAACGCGCATCGCAGGAGGTTTGCTGTGCGCAGTGGCCAGCTGGGCACTCTGGATGGACCTGGTCTACAAACCGTCGTTGTGGTGCCGCTAGCCAGCAGTTCCCCCATTCGCAAGCTGCGGTGCGACGGGGTTCGCGAGGCCTCGTAAATCCATGTCTATACAAGGGTGATCAACGCTTGCCCTTGGTGAGAAAGGCAAGTGTTGCCATGCCGCTGCGGCGCAGGCGCACTCCTTCGACAAGACCCTCGATCTGGCGATAATCTGTGTAACTATTGGTGGCATTGACGTCGCCATGTTTCACACGCCTTGAAGTGAACTCCTCCATCCTCATCGACATCAGCCAACTGCGTGTCGGCATGTACATCCAGCTCGACGTGGGTTGGTTGCACCATCCGTTCCCGGTGAGCAGCTTTCGTGTGGCGGCGGCAGAGCAGATTGCCACCTTGCGTGAGCTGGGGCTCACCGAGGTGCGGTACTTTCCCAAAAAGAGCGATCCAGAACTGAGGGAACTCGTGCCTGCAGCCTGGAGCGTGCCGGAAATGAAGGCATCGTCTTCGAGTGCACCTGAGGCTGCGACAGCTACAGCCACGGTGGACCCAGAGGCGCAGCGCAGGCGTGAATTGCTGGAGGCCCAGAACCGGACGCTGGCGGCCTGCAATCAGCGGTTTGGGGAGGCCACGCGGCAATACCAGGCGCTGGAGCGTGTTGTCTCGGAGCACCCCGACCAGGCCCGTACCAAAGGCGAAACGCTGGTGTCAGGTTGCGTGGCCGAACTCCTGGAAAACGGTGATTCTGTCATCCGGCTGTTGTCGGAAGGGGTGGGCGAGCGCAATGCCCTGCACCCGATCAACGTGATGGTGATCTCTTTGCTGCTGGGCCGTGCGTTGGGCATGAAAAGTGCCGAGCTGCACGACCTTGGCATTGCCGCGCTGATTCATGATCTGGGCAAGCTCAAGCTGCCGCCGAATCTCAGGCAACCTACGCCCTCCATGATTCCGATGGAGCGTACGCGTTACGAGACCCATGTGGCTGAGTCCGTGACACTGGCCACGCGCATGGGGCTGCCCGAACCTGTGATTACCGCCGTTGCTCGGCACCATGAGATGGCCGATGGCAGTGGGTTTCCACTGCGGTTGTCGGGGTCCGATCTGGGGCGCGCGAGCCAGGTGCTCGCCCTCGTCAATCGCTACGATCGCATGTGCAATCCCGCCAATGGAGTGGATGCGCTCACACCCCACGAGGCTTTGTCGGTCATCTTTGCACAGCTCAAGGCGCGCTTCGATTCCGTGGTGCTCGGGGCGTTCATCCGCATGATGGGGGTGTACCCGCCAGGCTCCATCGTCCAGCTGGTGAACGACCGCTATGCGATTGTTGCCTCGGTCAACTCTTCGCGCCCGCTGCGGCCCAAGGTCATCGTCCATGACTCCCGGGTGCCCAAGGATGAGGCTCCTATTCTGGACCTGGAAACTGTGCCCGAGCTGGGTATCCGGCGCAGCCTCAAGCCTGCGCAACTGCCGCGCGATGCGCTGGACTACCTCTCTCCGCGGCAGCGTATCTGTTACTTTTTCGAGCGTGCGGTCAGCCCCGGTCCCGAAGAGGCAGGGTCGTGACCGTTTCGCAGTCCCACGGCTGGCTCGACGGTTTACAGGAGGCCGTCTGGCTGGTCGATGAGACCAGTCTGCTCATCCTTCACGCGAATGCCGCCGCGCAGCGGCTGGTGGGCTTGCCTGTAGCCGAGATGGTGGGTACGCCCGTGTTGCGTCTGGCCTCCACACCGCAGGACATGGCGTTCTGGGGGGAGTCGGCCCAGGTGGTTGCAGATGGCATTCATTCCCACACCAGCCTTTTGCGCGCTGACGGCACCTTGGTTCCGGTCAATCGTCAGGTGACGCGCGTTCCTGCAGAGGTCGCTTCTGGCACGGTCTTCATGCTGACCATGCTGGATCGCAGTGTCCAGGAATCGACCGAGCGCGAGCTGGAAACTTTGCTGTCTGAGCTGCGCGCCACGCTGGATTCTGCCGCTGACGGCATGCTCGTGTGCAGCCTCGATGGCCGGGTGCGGGCTTTCAATCAGCGGCTTGCGCAACTGTGGAATATTCCGCGCGATTTGCTGGTGCGGCGCGACGATGCGGCTGTCTATGCGCACATGGAGGCCCAGGTTGAGGACGCACGTGCCTACGCGGAGCGTTTGGCTGCCATCGCCCGAGAACCGATGCAGGAGAGCACCGACATTCTGGTGTTGCGAAATGGCTTGGTGCTGGAGTTGCGCACCGTGCCGCAGTTCAGCCAGGGGCGGCCAGTGGGGCGGGTTTATTCGTACCGGGACATCACCCGCCAGACCGAGATACAGGCCAGCCTGAGACTGGCCGCACGGGTGTTCGAGTCCAGCCTGGACGCCATCTTCATCGCCGACAGCCAGCACAGGGTCTTGCGCATGAACCCAGGCTGCGAGCGGCTGGTGGGGCCGTCTGCTAAATCGTTTGAAGGATGCCTGGCGGCGTCGTTGTTCGGTGGTGGGTCGGACGCGGCTTTCATGGAGCAGGTGCTGCAGGGGTGGGCCAAGGAGGGTTTCTGGGAAGGCGAGCTGTGGCTGCCCCGTGACAACGGCACCTATTGCGCAGTGCAGTTGTCATGGGTGGCGCTGCGCGACGACGAAGAGCGTCTGGTGCAGAGCATAGGCTTCATGCGGGATCTGACGCTGCAGCACGCCGCCCAGAAGCGCATTGAGGAGCTGGCCTACAGCGACGTACTCACGGGCCTGCCCAACCGTCTGCTGTTGTCGCAGCGTGTGGACACTGCCATCCAGGGGGCGCGCCAGAGCGACACGGGCTTTGCCATCCTGTTTCTGGATCTCGACCGCTTCAAGATCATCAATGACTCCCTCGGCCACCCTTTCGGTGACCGCGTGCTGCAACTGGTGGCCGAGCGCCTGCAGGCCTGCCTGCGCCAGACGGACATGTTGTGTCGACTGGGTGGCGATGAATTTGTCATCTACCTGCATGGCGGTGATGCCGTGGTGGCTGAGAGCGTGGCGCGCCGCATCCTGGACGACATGCTCAAGCCCTTCATGCTTGACAGCATGGGCTTCTCCATCCAGTGCAGCATCGGCATGGCGCTGTACCCACAGGACGGTGCGACGCTGGACGATCTCATCAAGCAGGCTGACACGGCCATGTACCGTGTCAAAGAGCGCGGCCGGGGTAGCTATGGCTTTTACCAGCCGCAGATGAATGCCAATCTGCTGTCGCGCATGCAGATGGAGCATGCGATGCGCCAGGCGCTGGGGCTTGACCGCATGGCAGTGCACTACCAACCACAGGTCAACATGGCCACCGGGCGCATCACGGGGGCCGAAGCGCTGATCCGCTGGACCGACCCGGAGTTCGGTGCAGTATCACCTGGGCAGTTCATCCCCCTGGCGGAGGAGTCTGGCTACATCGTGACGCTGGGCGCGTGGGTCATGGAGCAGGCCGTGCGTGAGGCGGCGGTGTGGATGCACAGTGGCATGCCGATCATGATTTCGGTGAACGTGTCGGCGCTGGAGTTCCGGCAGCCTGATTTCGTGGACCGCATCACCCGGCTACTGGCGGTGCACCAGTTGCCGCCCACGCTGCTGGAGCTGGAGCTGACGGAAACCATCCTGCTGCAGGATGCACAGGAAATGGAGCAGCGCCTGCGTGTGCTCGCCGGGCTTGGCATCGGGCTCGCCATCGACGATTTCGGCACCGGGTATTCCAGCCTGGCGTACCTGAAGAAGCTGCCGATCCACAAGCTCAAGATCGACCAGTCCTTTGTGCGTGGCCTGCCCGACGATGATGGAGACCGGGCCATCGTGAGTGCCATCATCAGCATGGGGCGTGCCATGCACATTGAGGTGGTGGCAGAGGGGGTGGAAACAGAAACCCAGCAGGCGGTGTTGCTGCAGATGCAGTGCGACCACTACCAGGGATTTCTCTGCGCGCCAGGGCTTCCTGCCCAGGAGTTTCGCGCCATGCTTGCCAGGCCCTTGCCTTTGAATGCGCGGGGGCGGCGCAGTTCGGTCCAGAACTAAGGCAACCTGGTGCTAGGGCCCCCCGGTAGCATGGAGGTCGGTCCAGAGACGCTTAAAACGCCGCGATGCCCTTCCAGAGCATGTACGCCGCCAGCCCGAACAACAGCGATGCGAATACACGCTTGAGCTGCTTGACTGGCAGGCTGTGTGCTGCTTTGGCTCCCAGTGGCGCGGTGAGCACGCTGCAGGTCGCTATCACGGCCAGGGCGGGGAGCCAGATGTAGCCCAGCGAGGCGGTTGGCAATCCCTCCACGTTCTGCCCTCCGATCACATAGCCCACCACGTTGGCCAGTGCGATGGGAAAACCCAGCGCCGCACTGGTGGCTACCGCATTGTGGATGGGCACGTTGCACCAGGTCATGAACGGCACGCTCACAAAGCCACCACCGGCCCCCACCAGGCCTGAAAGGAATCCGATCACACCACCTGCCGCCACCTGGCCTGCACCACCGGGCATCTGGCGCGTGGGGGCGGGTTTTTTGTCCAGAAACATCTGCGTGGCCGAAAAACTCACGAACAACGCGAAGAAGATGGCTAGGAACGAACCCTTGAGCAGCGCAAACACGCCCAGGCTCGCAATGAAACCACCGAGCACGATGCCAGGCGCCAGCCGCTTGACGATGTCCCAGCGCACGGCGCCGCGCTGGTGGTGGGCCCGCACACTGGAGATCGACGTGAACATGATGGTGGCCATCGAGGTCGCAATCGCCATCTTCACCGCCAGATCGGGTGCGACCTTTTGCGCGCCCAGGATGTAGGTCAGGAACGGGACCAGCAGCATCCCGCCGCCAATGCCCAGTAGGCCCGCCAGAAAACCTGTGGCCAGGCCCAGGACACCGAGTTCAACAATCAGCAGGGGATCGAGCATGGCGCGACGTCAGACAAAGGGGTGGAAAGAGGAGAGGGAAGGCGGGGAGATGCCCTGTCGGAGATGCTGCAGCGTGGGGTTGCGTGGACAGGGGCATGGGGAAGAAGGTGTCTGCGAATGCCACCGGACTCTCATCCTGAACCGGGGGTTCAGGTGGGCGAGGGCAGCCAAGCGTTGGGTTCATCTGACGCGAGATGATCACGCTCACCGGGCAATGTACCAAGCCCGAGCTCGTTGAGCATTGGTTCAAGGAAATATAAAGCCCGGCGGCTTCGCAGACACCGCCATTGTAGGCGCTGCCTGCACGGGTTGAGTGTCTGGGGCCATGTAAAGCCCGTAAGCCTTGAGGGGTGCAGATCGGGGGCAATCCGTTAGGCTTGGCGCTGTGCTGGGGGGGCTGTCAAAGAAGGCGGCCGTCGTCGCCCAATGCCTGATCCAGGCGCTGCACCAGGGCATGAAGGCGCTGCTGGTCTTCGTCGGGTAGGAGGGTTTCCTGCGTACCCGTGCTGGCAGCGGTTGCGATGGTGGTGCTGGCCGTTTTGGCGGCGGCACCTGCTGCCAGGTCGGCAGCCTCGCGGTCGGCGATTTCGAAAGCCAGGTTCAAGGCCGCCAGCACCGCAATGCGTTCGCGGGCGCGGACCTTGCCCGCATCGCGGATGCGGATCATCGCGGTATCGACACGCTCCACAGCATCCAGCAGGCGGCTTTCGTGGCCCTCGGGGCAGGTCAGCAGGTAGCTTTGCTGCAGGATCTGCACCTCGATTTGCTTCATTCGGCTTCCTTGGTGACAGCGGCGGGGGCTGCGGCGGGCAGGCGCTCCAGCAGTGCATCCACGCGGGCGCGGGCGGCACTGAGGCGGGATTTGAGGGAGTCCCGTTCTTGCGTCAGCGCGGCCACCTGATCGGTCAGCAGCGCGTTGGTGCGTTGCAGTTCTGCGTGGCGCAGCAGCAGGCGGTCGACGCGCTCGGCGATCTGGTCGGTGGGGGACGGTGTTGCCATACAGCCCCCGATTGTAGGGTTGCAGGCTGTAAACAGCCGTAAAATCGCGCGGTTGGTGCTCGCGGTGTGGTTCACATGCCGCAGTTCAACGGGAAGCAGGGAGGCGCAGTACCACCGGTACACGCCCAGCCTGCGCTGCCCCCGCAACGGTCAGCGGACGAGTCTTTCGACTCTCTCTCCATCCATACGCCACTGAGCGCCTTGAACAAGCGCATGGGAAGGCATTGGGGGGGTGTTCCGCCAGCCCGGATACCGGCCAACACGGTGGCTGCGTGCGCCCTTTTTGGAGCTGCGCGGCTGTATCACCCACATGCTGGCGGGAGGCCGGCCCGGGTTGTTTGTTGACGATGATCCCCATGAAAATCCGTACCCTTCGTGCGCGCCCTTTGGCGCTGCTGCGCCTGCCTGCCCACCGTGTGGCCCTGTTGACCCTGGCGGTTGGCAGCGCCTGCAGTGCGCTGGCCCAGAGTGCCCCGGCAACCGGCGAACTGCTGGCCCAGAACCTGCGCGCGCCCTCGCTCGCCGAAACCGTGGTGGCCGCCACGCGCACGCCGCAGCCGCTGTCCGACCTGGTGGCCGACATCTCCATCGTGGACCGCGAAACCATCGAAAGCAGCGGCGCCACTGGCCTGGCCGACCTGCTGGCCCGTCTGCCGGGTGTGGAGTTCTCGCGCAATGGCGGCCCGGGTGCCACCACGGGTGTATTCCTGCGCGGTGCTGAATCGCGCTTCACAGCGGTGTACATCGACGGGGTGCGCATCGATTCGCAGTCCACCGGGGGGGCGCCGTGGGAGAGCATTCCGCTCGGCCTCATCGATCGCATCGAAGTGCTGCGCGGCCCCGCAGGCGCCGTATACGGATCGGATGCCATGGGCGGCGTGGTGCAGATTTTCACCAAGCGCGGCGAGAACGGCACGGCGCCGTATGTGGGCGTGGGCATTGGCAACCACAACACCACCAAGGTGGAGGCCGGAATCAGCGGGGCCAGCGGCACCGTGGACTACGCGCTGGGCTTTGCGCGCGATGACAGCAAGGGCTTCAACGCCCGCACGGTGGCCACCCAGAACCCTGACCGCGACGGCTACCGCACCACGGCAGGCCATGCCCGAGTGGGCCTGCAGGTCGATGCGGCGCACCGGCTGGAGGGAACGCTCATGGTCAATGACTCCAACAGTGGCTACGACAGCGGGCTGGGCAAGGACGACCGCAACCTGCACACCATGCACGCCCTGGGCCTCAACTGGATTGCCCAGTGGAGCAGCGCTTACAAGACGCGCTTGTCCATCACCGACTCGCGCGATGAATACGAAACCCGCCCCTCGCCCTACCTGAGCGACACGCGCCTGCGTGGCTACTACTTCCAGAACGAATGGCGCCAGGGCGCGCACTTGGTCACGGCCGCGCTGGAGCGCCGCGAAGACCGTCTCGAAAACGCCCCCATCGATGCCAAGCGCTCGCAAGACGCGCTGGCCCTGGGCTACGGCTACAACGCGGCAGGCCACACCGTGCAGCTTAATCTGCGCCACGACTCGGACAGCGAATTCGGTGGCAAGAGCACTGGCAGCGTGGCCTACGGCTACGCCATCACCCCGCAGTGGCGCGCTACGGCGTCGGTGGGCACGGCCTTCCGTGCGCCCACGCTGTACCACCGCTTCAGCGAATACGGCGTGGCCACGCTGCGCCCCGAAAGCAGCCGCAATGCCGAAGTGGCGCTGCGCTACGCCCAGGGCAACAGCACGTTCTCGGCCACGCTGTTTCGCAACCGTGTGAGCAACCTGATTTCGTTCTCTGGCCCCGGCACCTGCCTGTCGGACTTCGGCTGCTACGCCAACACGGCCCGGGCCGAATACAAGGGCGTGACGTTTGCGGGATCGCACCGCCTGGGCGATGTGCAGCTGCACGGCTCCATCGACCTGCAGCGCCCGCGTGACCTGGACACCGGCAAGCAGCTGGCGCGCCGTGCCAAGCAGCACGCCACCTTCGGCGCCGACACCCGCCTGGCGGGGTGGACCGTGGGCGCGGAGGTGCAGGCATCCGGCCGCCGCTTCGACACCGTGGCCAACACCAATGTGCTGGGTGGCTACACGCTGGTCAACCTGTACGCCAGTACCCGCATTGCGCGCGACTACACGCTGCTGGCCCGCATCGACAACCTGGCCGACAAGGACTACCAGCTGGCCCGCACCTATGCCACCGCAGGCCGCACGGTCTACGCCGGTGTGAAGTGGGCACCTCAATGAAGCCCCCCCTGAGTCGCTGCGCGCCTTCCCCCCGGAGGGGGGACGCCACCCGTGGCCTGGCGGAGCCAGTTCCACGGTGGCACTGGCTTGGGGCGCGCCAGTTTCGTCGGCCGCTGGGTGAGTACCGCACTGGGGGTGGGGTGTGACACGCTGTCCCGCGCTGCTGATTGCAGCCCCGGCCTCGGGACAGGGCAAGACCACCGTCACCGCCGCCCTGGCGCGCCTGCACACACGCCAGGGGCGGCGCGTGCGGGTTTTCAAGTGCGGGCCGGATTTTCTGGACCCGCACTGGCACCTGCTGGCCAGCGGGGCGCCGGTGCACCAGCTCGATTTGTGGATGAACGGTGAGGCCGACTGCGCGCAGCGACTGCGCGACGCCGCCGTCGAGTCGGACCTGATCCTTATCGAAGGCGTGATGGGCCTGTTTGACGGCAGCCCCAGCGCGGCCGACCTGGCCCGGCACTTTGGTGTGCCGGTGCTGGCGGTGGTCGATGCCTCGGCCATGGCGGGCACGTTTGGCGCGCTGGCCTATGGCCTGCGCCACTACCGGCCGGGCCTGCCCTGGGCGGGGGTGCTGGCCAACCGCGTAGGCAGCGCGCGCCATGCCGACATGTTGCGTGACGGCTTGCAAGATGCCGACGACTGGATGGGCGCGCTGATGCGGGTGCAGCCAGGCAATGCGCCTTTAGCCGCCAAGGCCGGTGCGGCGCTGCTGCCCGAGCGCCACCTGGGCCTGGTGGCCGCGCACGAGCTGGACGACAGCCTGCAGCGGCTGGACGCAGCGGCCGATGCGCTGGCTGCTACGCCGCTGGGCCAGATGACGCTGGAGGACCTGCAGCGCTGGGCCGTGGACTTTCCGGCGCCTGCATCCACGGTTGCCGTGCCTGCTTTGCTCGCAGGCCGTACGGTGGCCGTGGGGCGTGATGCGGCGTTCTGCTTCATCTACGCTGCCAACGTGCAATGCCTGGAGCAGACGGGCGCGCGCGTGGTGTTCTTCTCGCCCTTGCACGATGCGGTGCTGCCCGATTGCGACGCGGTGTGGCTGCCCGGCGGTTACCCCGAGCTGCACACCGCGAAGATCGCGGCCAACACCGGGATGCAAGCCAGCCTGCGCGCCCATGTGGCCGCGGGCAAACCCCTGTGGGCCGAGTGCGGCGGCATGATGGCGCTGTTTGAATCCATCACCCTGGCCGATGGCAGCACGGCCACTTTGTGGGGCCTGCTGCTCGGTCACGTCACCATGCAAAAGCGCCTGGCAGCGCTGGGGCCGCAGCAACTGACCGTGGCAGGACACACGTTGCGCGGCCACACCTTCCACTATTCGACCAGCGACAGCAGCGCCCTCGTGGTGGCCCGCACGGCTGGCCCGAACGAGGCGGTTGCGCCGGATGCGGGCGAGGCGCTGTACGAGCAGGGCAGCATCCACGCGAGCTACTTCCATGCGTGGTTCCCTTCGAGCCCCGAGGCGGTTGCGCATCTGCTGGGCGGCCAGAGCAAATCATGACATCCGCGTCGCACCCCATCACTACCGAACTCATCCTGGGCGGTCAGAAAAGCGGCAAATCCCGCCGCGCTGAGCTGCTGGCACGCGACTGGCTGGCCCAGTCCGCCGACCACCGCGCCGTGCTGATCGCCACCGGGCAGGCCTGGGACGAGGAGATGCGCGAGCGCATCGCCCGCCACCAACGTGACCGCGCCGAACGGGTGCCTGGCCTGCAAACCGTGGAAGAGCCGCACGACGTGGCCGCTGCCGTGGGGTTGCACAGCACCCCACAAACCCTGCTGGTGGTGGACTGCCTCACGCTGTGGCTCACCCGCTGGACCATGCCCGTGGGTGTGGAAGCTATGAGTTTTGACCAAAAACAGGCTCTAGCGCTTGATTGGAAAGCGCAAGTAGCTATGTTTTTGATAGCGGTTCGGAAATCCCCTGGCCCCGTTGTTCTGGTGGGCAACGAAATTGGCCTGGGGGTTATCCCGATGGGGCGCGAGGTGCGCGCTTTTGTGGATGCACTCGGCACGCTCAACCAGCAGGTGGCGCAGGTGTGCCCCCGCGTGACGCTCATGGCGGCTGGCCTGCCGCTTACCTTGAAAGAATCTCGCTGATGAAACCAACCCCCGTGCGCCGCATCCTGTGGGTCATCGCCATCCTGGTGCTGCTGGGCCTGCTGATGGCCGGCCTCGCGCGTGCGCAGCCGGTGCACATCCGGGACGACCGGGGCCGCGAGGTCTCGCTGCCCCGCCCCCCCCAGCGCATCGTCAGCCTGTTGCCCTCGCTGACCGAAAGCGTGTGCGAACTGGAGCAATGCCACCGGTTGGTGGGTGTGGACCGCTACTCCAACTGGCCGGAGGCCGTGATTGCCAAGCTGCCCAAGGTGGGGGGCGGGCTGGACCCAAGCATCGAGGCCGTCGTGGCACTCAAGCCCGATGTGGTGCTGATGTCCGTCAGCTCGCGCGCCAGTGACCGGCTGGAGGCGCTGGGCCTCACGGTGGTGCAACTGGAGCCCAAGACCCATGCCGACGTGCACCGCGTGCTGGGCACTGTCAGCGATCTGCTGGGCGTGCCCCGCGCGCAGGGCTCTGACCGCCTCTGGCGCATGATCGATGCGGGTGTGTTGGCGGCGGCACAGTCCCTGCCGCCCAAAGCCAAAAATGCGCGCGTGTACTTCGAGGTGAGCCGGGGGCCCTATGCGGCGGGTGAGGCCTCGTTCATCGGCGAATCCCTCACCCGGCTGGGGGTGCGCAATGTGGTGCCCGCATCGCTGGGCCCGTTTCCGCGCCTGAACCCCGAGTTCGTGGTGCGCGCCAACCCCGACATCATCATGATCGGCAACCGCAGCATGCAGGCCATGGTGCCGTACCCCGGCTGGGCGACCATGCGCGCCATCCGCGAGAACCGGCTGTGCGTGTTCGGTCCGGGTGATTCGGATGTGGTGGTGCGGCCTGGCCCCCGCATGGCCGAGGCGGCCCGCATCATGGCGCGCTGCCTGGTGGACAAGGCCCCATGACCCACGTTCCCATGGACTTGCCCACCGGTTCTGCCAGCCGCCGCGCTGTGTGGTGTGCCGCCTGGCTGCTGCTGGCCAGCGTCTTGCTGGCCCTGTGTGGCGCCAGCGTGGGCAGCACGGGTTTTGACAGCGTGCTGCGCATGTACGGCGACTCCGTGGCCTGGCAGATCGTGTGGGACATCCGCTTGCCGCGCACGTTGGGCGCGTGGCTGGCGGGTGCGCTGCTGGGCCTGTCGGGCGCGGTGGCGCAGGGCCTGTTCCGCAACCCGCTGGCCGACCCGTACCTGCTGGGCAGCGCCTCGGGCGCAGCGCTGGGCGGGGCGGTGGCCATGGCGCTGTTCGGTGTGTCGCCGGTGGCGGCGCAGTGGATGGCCCGCATCGGCATCACGGGCATGGCATTTTTGGGCGCGGCGGGGGCGGTGGTGCTCACGCTGCTGCTCGCCAAGGGCGTGCAGCACACGCTGCGCTTGTTGCTGGCGGGGGTGATTGTGGGCGTGGTGCTGGGTGCGCTGCGTGACCTCGTGGAGCTGGCCTCGCCCGACATCCTTCAGGCCATGCAAGCCTTCACGCTGGGCAGCACCGCCTTTGTGGGCTGGATGGCCTGCGTGCTGATGGCAGCCGTGTGGGCCCTGTGCTCGCTGGTGGCCTGGATGCTTGCGCGCGCGCTCGATGGCCTCACGCTAGGCGAGGCCACGGCCGCCAGCCTGGGCCTGCCGCTCATGCCCATGCGTGTGGGGCTGGTGGCTGCCATGGCGCTGGCCACGGGCACGGCGGTGGCGCAAACGGGGCTCATCGCCTTTGTGGGGCTGGCCGCGCCGCACCTGGTGCGCTCCATCGTGCGCGTGACGCACGAACGGCACATCGTGCTCTCCAGCCTGATGGGCGCGGTGCTGCTCATGGCGGCCGACATCCTGGCGCGCTGGCTGCTGGCGCCGCAGGAGCTGCCCGTGGGCGTTCTCACGGCGGCGCTGGGCGGCACCTATCTGCTGTGGCTCATGCACCGGCGCACCTCGCAAGGGGGTGCACTATGAAATCAATAGCTATCAGTGCAAATGGAATAAGCGCCAGCATCGGGAATCGCTCGATATTGCAGGGCATTGACCTGCAATTGCCTGCCGGGCGCTGGACCAGCATCGTCGGCCCCAACGGCGCGGGCAAGTCCACCCTGCTCAAGGTGCTGGCGGGCCTGCTGTCGCGCGCCGCCGTGCAGGGCGAAGTGTTGCTGCTGGGCCGCCCGCTGGCGCAGATCCCCGCGCGCGAACGTGCCCGCCAGCTCGCCTGGCTGGGGCAGAACGAAGGCTCGGCCGACGACCTGACCAGTTATGACGTGGCCATGCTCGGCCGCTTGCCGCACCAGGCCTGGCTGGCGCCGCCGGGCGCGGCCGACCACGCGGCGGTCGAGCAGGCGCTGCGCACCACCCAGGCCTGGGACTGGCGCCACCGCCCGCTGTCGCAGCTGTCGGGCGGCGAGCGCCAGCGCGTGCTGCTGGCCCGCGCCCTGGCCGTGCAGGCGCAGGTGCTGCTGATGGACGAACCCCTGGCCAACCTCGACCCGCCGCACCAGACGGACTGGCTGCACACCATGCGTGCACTGGTCGATGCGGGGGGCACGGTGGTCAGCGTGCTGCATGAGGTGTCGCTGGCACTGCAGTCCGACGACATGGTGGTGATGGCACAGGGCCGCGTGCTGCACCAGGGCGCCTGCGATGCACCCGCCACGCACGCGGCGCTGGAGAGCGTGTTTGACCACCGCATCCACGTGCGGCATCTGGATGGCATGTGGATGGCGCTGCCCTCCCTGCAACGCAAGAACAACCATCAAGGAATCAAGGGAGTGCAAGCATGAACATCGAATCGGGTTTTTCGCAGGTTGCGCAGTCGTTGCTGTGGCCGGTACTGGTGCTGGTGGGGCTGGCGTTTGTCTACGCACTGTGGGCGGGTGGCGCCACACTGATGGAGGCTTGGCAGCGCTGGCGCCAGCCGCAGTACCGCTCGCTGCGCGTGGCGCCGGGCCTGTCGATGGAAGAGCTGGAGCTGCAACTGGTGCGCCAGGTGGAGCCCGTGCGCCTGCTCAGCCGCCTGTCGCCCATGCTGGGGCTGATCGCCACGATGATCCCACTCGGCCCCGCGCTGCAGAGCGTGGCCGCGGGCAACGGCCAGCAGGCGCTGGCCGTTTTCAGCGGTGCCTTTGCGGGCGTGGTGCTGGCGCTGGCCGCCGCGTCGGTGGGCCTGGTGGTGTATTCGGTGCGCCGCCGCTGGCTGCTGGCCGAGTTGCTGGTGGTGCGCAAGGAGCGCGGGGTGGGGGAATGAGCTTGAAGCACCTGAATGTGCTGGCAGAGGACGATGACGATCCGATGCTGTCCGCCGTGAACCTGGTGGACGTGTTTCTGGTGCTGGTCGTGGCGCTGCTCACGGCCGTGGCCGTGCAGACCCAGACGAGCGCCAACGAAAGCGTCACCATCATCCGCAACCCCGGCCAGCCCAACATGGAAGTGGTGGTGCGCGAGCAGGGTAAGGAAGTGCGCTTCAAGGGCGCTGGCAGCGCAGCGCAAGGGCAGGGCGTGCGTGCGGGCGTGGCCTACAAGCTCGAAGACGGCAACATCGTCTACATCCCTGAAACGGGCGCTGCTCCTGCCGGCGCTTCGGCCGGTGGCGCGGGTGGCGCCGCCACGCCGGCACCCGCCAAGCCATGAAGGCACTGATCTTGCGCGCGGCACTGTGGTGCCTGCTGCTGGCTGCGCCGCTGGTGCATGCCGTCCAGGCTGAGAAAGCCTTGGCAGCGGGCGGCGCCGATAAAACAGCGCCGGTGCTGCTCTGGCTCACGTCCGACATCACCACCGCCCCGCGCACGGCCATGGTGCAGCGCCTGGCCTCCGACGCGGGTCTGGGCTTTGTGCACATCGATTACCCGCTGGCCGGCGCGGCGGTGCTCGACGCGGCCCAGGCCCAGAAGCTGGAGCGCGCACTGGCAGGCGCCGCCATGGTGTGGGTGGATGCACCGCATGCCAGCGTGGAGGCGCGCTTGCGCCGCATGGTCGGCGCGCAGCTCGATGCCCGCGCCGCACGCGCCCCGGGCCGCGTGGTCTGGGTGCCTGCGGGCACGCCTGCTGTGGACCTGTCTGCGCTGGAGGCTCCTGCCCGCATGGTGGCTTACCTGCAAGCGGGCGGCCCGCGCAATCTCAAGAACGCCATCGCCCTGGCGCGCGCCACGGTGGCGGGTGTTGCGATGCCGACTTTGCCCGCGCCCGACATCCTGCCCCCCCGGGGCATCTACCACCCCGACGCGCCCCGCCTGCTGCCCAATGCCGCCGCGCTGGAGGCCTGGCGTCAGGGCCAGCCCGCGCTGCGGGGCCTGCCGGCGGTGGCCGTGCTGGTGCACCGCCACCACTTCATCGACGGCAGCACGGAGTGGCTCGATGCCTGGTTGCACACCTTCCGCCAGCAAGGCCTGTTCGCCTACGCGGCCTTTGGCCAGCAGGTCACGGCGCAGACGCTGGCCGAGGTGCTGGAGCTGCCCCCCGAGAGCGGCACCGGACCCGGCCGCCTGCATGCCTCTGCCCTGGTGCTGCACCAGCTGGTGCCCCAGGCCGCCGCGCTGCAGCCGCTGCTGGCCCGCTGGGGCGTGCCCCTGCTGGGCACGCAGCCCTACCGCGCGGGCGATGCCGCCGCGTGGGAGGCCAGCGACACGGGCCTGTCGCTGTCCGATGTGCCGTTTTACCTGGCGCAGCCCGAGGCGGCGGGCGCCATCGATCCGGTCCTGGTCGCCGCCCACGGCGCCGAGGGGCAAGACTTTCGCCTCATCGAGCGCCAGGCCCAGGCCGTGGCCGCCAAGGCGCGGCGCCTGATCGCGCTGCAGACGAAACCCGCCGCCGACAAGCGCCTGGTGGCCATGGTCTACAACTACCCGCCGGGTGGCACCAACTTCGGCGCCTCATTCCTCAACGTGCCGCGCAGCCTGGAGCAGGTGTCGGGCGGCCTGGCTCAGGCGGGCTACCGCACACAGCAGGTGCCTGAGCAGGGCTGGATCGATGGGCTCAAGCCGCTGCTGGCCGCCTACTACCCCGGTGCTGATGTGCGCGCGCTGCTGCAAAACGGACAGGCCGCCGCGCTGCCACTGGCGCGTTATGAGCAGCACCTGGCCACGCTGCCCAAGGCCGTGCGCGATCGCATGAACGCGCACTGGGGCGCGCCCGAAAAGAGCCGCTACGTGGTCGATTGGCAGGGCGAAAAGGTGTTCGCCATCCCGCGCCTGCAGGTGGGCAAGCTCTCGGTATTGCCCCAACCCCCGCGCGAGGAAACACTGCGCCTGGGCCAGAACCCGTTCATGCACAAGAGCAAGGCGCCGCTGTCGCACCATTACCTGGCCGTGTACCTGTGGGCGCAGCTGGAGGCCGATGCGTTGATCCACTTCGGCACCCACGGCACGCAGGAATGGGCCGGTGGCAAGGCGCGTGCGCTGGATGTGCACGACGACGCGCTGCTGCCCCTGGGCGATCTGCCCGTGGTCTATCCATACATCGTGGACAACCTGGGCGAGGCCCTCACGGCCAAGCGCCGGGGCCGCGCCGTGCTGGTGAGCCACCGCACGCCCGTGTTCGCCCCGGCAGGTTTCGAGGCGCGCATGGCCCACATGCACGAGGTGATGCACGAGTGGGAAACGGTGGACGAAGGCCCCACGCGCCGCGCGCTCGAAAAGCAGCTGGTCGCGCAGTTTGTAGAGCACCAGCTGCACCGCGACCTGGGCTGGAGCGCCGAGCGCATCACGGCCGACTTCCACGGCTTTCTTGAAATTCTGCATCCCTACCTGGACCAGCTCGCGCAAAGCTCGCAGCCCAAGGGCCTGGCCGTGTTCGGCCGCGTGCCCGCGCCCGAGCAGCGGCGCGAGACCATCCTGCAGGCGCTGCGCAAGCCGCTGATCGAGGCGCTGGGCGAAGACATCGACGAAGCCTTCCTGATCAAGCACGACGCGGTGCTGGCCGCGCGCCCCGCGCGCTGGCTGGAAGTGGCGCTGACCGATGCGCAGGCCGCCAGCGTGCTGGACCTGCGCCCCGCGCTGCCCGATGCGCCGCCCGCACAGGACGGCTTGGTGCGCGCCGAAGACCATGTGCCCAACCGCGCAGCGCGCCAACCCATCGACACGCCCGCGCTGCTGCAGCTGGCCCAGCGCGCGCAGGAACTGGAGCGCCTGCTGGCCACGGAGGGCGAGCTGCCCGGCTTGCTGGCTGCGCTGGAGGGCCGCTACCTGCCCGCAGCCTACGGCGGCGACCCCATCCGCAACCCCGACAGCCTGCCCACAGGCCGCAACCTCACGGGGCTGGACCCGAGCCGCCTGCCCACACGCCAGGCCTATGCCGTGGCGCAGACGCTGTTCAACGACTGGTTCAAGGACTACCAGGCGCGCCATGGCGGCCAGGCGCCGCAGCGGTTGGCGTTGTCGCTGTGGGCGGGCGAAACGCTGCGCCACCAGGGCATCATGGAAGCGCAGGCGCTGGTGGCGCTGGGCATGCGCCCGGTGTGGGATGACTCGGGCCGCCCGGTGCGCGTCGAGACCATTGCCGCCGAAGAGCTCAAGCGCCCGCGCGTTGATGTGCTCATGAGCATCACCGGTTCGTACCGTGACCAGTTCCCCGCGCTGATGGGCTTGCTGGACCGTGCGGTGGCCCAGGCCGCCACGGCCGAGCCCGGCAATGTGATCGCGCGCAACACCGCGCAGATCGGCCAGGAGCTGCGCAAGCAAGGCGTGCCCCGCGCACAGGCTGAGCAACTGGCACGCGTGCGCTCGTTTGGCAATGCGGTGGGCGACTACGGCACCGGCCTGTCCGACGCGGTGCAAAGCGACGGCCTGCAAACCAACGATGCGCGCCTGGGCCAGATGTTCCTCGAGCGGATGAGCCAGCCCTATCTGGAGGGCGAGCCGGTGACGGGGGTTGCGGGCGGCACGGCGGCGAAGGCGCTGGGAGCGCACCTGCGCCGCACCGACGCAGCCATCCTGTCGCGCAGCTCGAACCTGTACGCCATGGTCAGCTCGGACGACCCGTTCCAGTACCTGGGTGGCCTGTCGGCCGCAGCCCGTGTGGCCGGCCGGCCGCAGGGGCTGGAGCTGCATGTGGCCCAGCTGCAGGATGTGGGCGAGCCCACCACCGAAACTGCACAGCGCGCCATTGCGCTGGAGATGCAGTCGCGCTACCTGCACCCGGGCTGGCTCAAGGCGCAGAAGGCCGAGGGTTATTCGGGCACGCTGCAGGTGCTCAAGGCCGTGCAGTTCGCCTGGGGCTGGCAGGCCGTGGCGCCCGACACGGTGCGCAGCGACCATTGGCAAAGCTTTTATGACGTGCTGGTGCGCGACAAGCACCAGCTGGGCCTGCCCGAGTGGCTCAAAGAACATCCACAGGCCTACGCCCAGTCGCTGGAGCGCCTGGTGCAGGCGCAGCGCCAGGGCTATTGGCAGGCCGATGCCGACACGCAAAAGCAGATGGCGCAGATGTACCGGGAGCTGACGCGTGCCGCGCCGCTGGCTGCCGAGCTGCCCAGCGTGCGCCGCTGGGTGGAGCACGCGGCTCGTGGTGAGTCCGTAGAGCTGACCCCGCCTGCTGGCATGGCCATTGCCGCGCCGCAGTCGCCAGCCCTGGCAGCGCCACAGCCTGCGCCCCCCGCCGCTGACCTGCCCGCGCCGCCCGCCCAGGCAGAAGCACCACCCTCCGCGCCCGCCGTGCCTACCATGGGCGTGTTGCTGGAGCGGCAGCCAGAGCCAACCCCTTCTGACAGCGCCACCGAGCCCAGCCCCGTGGAGCGCATGGCCGGCATCGTGGCCCTGCTGGTCATGGCCCTGGTGGCGATGGCGGGCGCCGCGTGGCAGGCGCGCCGTCCGTCCTCGTTGTCTTCCCCTTTGCAACCGGCCGGCGTGTGATGCCCGGCCTCTCTGAAAGAATCGACACCATGCAGATCGAAACCCCGCCGACCGAAAAACGCTACGAAAAACCCGAGGGCGAACGCCGGGGCCTTATCATCGTCAACACCGGCGACGGCAAGGGCAAAAGCACGGCCGCCTTTGGCCTCGCGCTGCGCGCCCATGGCCGGGGCAAGGCCGTGAAGATCTTCCAGTTCATGAAGGTGCCCACCGCGCGTTTTGGCGAGCACCGCATGTTCGAGCAGATCGGCCTGCCCATCGAGGGGTTGGGCGACGGCTTCAGCTGGAAGAGCAAGGACCTGGAGCACTCGGCCCAGCTCGCGCGCGACGGCTGGGAAAAGGCGCGCGCCGCCATCCTGTCGGGCGAGCATTTTCTGGTGGTGCTGGATGAGATCACCTACCCGCTGATCTACGGCTGGCTGCCGCTCGACGGCGTGTTGCAGACCCTGCGCGATCGCCCCAAGGACGTGCACGTGTGCCTCACCGGCCGCCGCTGCCCCCCCGAGATCATCGAGCTGGCCGACACCGTGACCGAGATGCAGCTGATCAAGCACGCGTTCAAGGCGGGCATTCCCGCGCAGCGCGGCATCGAAGATTAGTGAGGCCGCCGTGTCCGACCACTGGCTTTTGTTGCTCACACCCGCCGGGGGCTGGCCCATGGTGGCGGTGTGGATCGGCGTGCCGCTGCTGGCGCTGGCGGTGGACTGGTGGCTGGGCGAGCCGCCCGCTGCCTGGCACCCGGTGGTCTGGATGGGGCGGGCGCTGCAGTGGTGGGGTGAGCGCCTGGCGCCCCGGATGCCAGTGGCCCGAGATTTCAAGCTATTTTGGCGCGCAGCGCTTGTCTGGTGTGCGCTGGCTGCTATTGTTTTTATACTCGGTTGGGCGGCGCAGAAGCTGGTGCTGATGCTGCACGGTTTTGTGGCGGCGGCGTTGCTGGCACTGCTGCTCAAGCCCCTGCTGGCCTGGCGCATGCTGCACGATGAAGTGCTGGCGGTGGAGGTGGCGCTAGGCCAATCGCTGCCCGCCGGGCGTGCGCAGCTGGCCCGGCTGGTGAGCCGGGATGTAAGCGCGCTCACCGCCGTACAAGTGCGCGAATCGGCCATCGAGTCGCTGGCCGAGAACCTCAACGACTCCGTGGTGGCGCCGTTGTTCTGGTTTGCGCTGCTGGGCCTGCCGGGCGCTGCGCTGTACCGCTTTGCCAATACGGCCGATGCCATGTGGGGTTACCCGGGCATGCGCGGCGGGCGGTACTGGCAATGGGCGGGCAAGTGGGCGGCGCGGGCGGACGACGTGCTGTCGTGGGTGCCTGCACGCATCACGGCCTTGTTGTTGTCGGTGGTCGCCAAGGGCCTGCCTTTTTCCACTCTGGCCCGCCAGGCGCGCAAGACGCCATCCCCCAACAGCGGCTGGCCCATGGCGGCCATGGCACTGGCGTTGAACGTGCGCCTGGCCAAGCCGGGTGTGTACACGCTGCACAGCAAGGGCCATCGGGCTGGGCCACTCGATACGCGTCGTGCCGCGCGCCTGGGCACGCAGGTGGTGCTGGCGATGGTGCCGGTGGCGGCCGCCCTTCAGCTGCTGGTCCTGGTTGCCTTTGCCTGGGTGCATGCATGACATTCCCAGGTCCTTTTTGCTTGCCTGTGCAATTGCACGGTGGCCCGGACGCTGCGGGCATCCCGGTGTTTGATTTTTCGACCAACAGCAACGCCTGCGGGCCCTGCCCGGAGGCGCTGCACGCCCTCCAGTCGGCCGATGCCACGCGCTACCCCGACCCGGCCTACACGGCCCTGCGCGAGGCCCTCGGCGCCTTCCATGGCGTGGTGCCGGGGCGCATCGTGCTGGCTGCGAGTGCCAGCGAGTTCATCCACCGCATCACCGCGCTGGCCGCACAGCAGGGCGCCGTGCAGGTGGCGGTGCCGCCGCACAGCTATGGCGACTATGCCCAGGCTGCGCAGGTGCGGGGGCTGGATGTGCTGCGCAGCGGCGGTGCTGCGGCGGGTTTGCAATGGGCGTGCGAGCCGTCGAGCCCTTTGGGGCAAGAAGATCCCGCGCTGGGCGCTTGGCGGCCGGGCGATGCTGCTGCCTGGCGTGTGCTCGACTGCGCGTATGTCCCTCTGAGGTTGGACCCCGAGGGCGCATGGACGGGCGCACCGCAGCCGTACCTGCCATCGGCCTGCTGGCAGCTCTGGACCCCCAACAAGGCCCTGGGGCTGACGGGCGTGCGCGCGGCCTATGCGATTGCGCCGCCAGACTCTGAAGGGCAGGCACTGGGCCTGACGGCCCTGGCGTCTTCCTGGCCCGTGGGCGCCCACGGCGTGGCCTTGCTGCAGGCGTGGACGCACGCCACTGTGCAGCAATGGCTGCTGCACAGCCTGCGCACCCTGCGCGACTGGAAGGCTCGCCAGCAGGCTCTGTGTATCGACCTGGGCTGGGCCTTGCACGCAGGCAGCCTGGCCAACTATTTCTGCGCGCAGCCCGCCACCAACACGTTGCAAAGCGATCTGGCCGCGCTGCGAGCCAGCGGCATCAAGCTGCGGGATGCGACGTCGTTCGGCCTCCCCGGCACCGTGCGCCTGGGGGTGCTGGCGCCCGCGGCACAAGATGCGCTGCAGGCCGCATGGCAGGCGCTGCCGGGCCGTACCATCCCGCATTCCATCGGATCGAGGGAGACCTTGTGAGAACCATCACCGTCAATCGCTACGTCACGCCGCTGCGTGAAGGTGGCTCCATGCCCGCCATCGTCGAAGGCGACGACCTGGGCACCTACGTGCTCAAGTTCCGTGGCGCAGGGCAGGGCGTGCGCGCCCTGCTGGCTGAAATGATCGCGGGTGGCATCGCCCGTGCGCTGGGCCTGCCCGTGCCCGACATCGTGCTGGCCCTGCTCGACCCCGCCCTGGCGCAGACCGAGCCCGACCCGGAGATCCAGGACCTGGTGCGCGCCAGCGGTGGCCTGAACGTGGGGCTGGATTACCTGTCGGGCGCGCTCAATTTCGACCCGGCGGTGGATGTCGTGTCGGATGATTTTGCCTCGCGCCTCGTGTGGTTCGATGCCTTGGTGGGCAATGTGGACCGCACCGCGCGCAACACCAATCTGCTGATGTGGCACCGCCAGCCCTGGCTCATCGACCACGGTGCGGCGCTGACCTTTCACCACGCCTGGAACGGCACGGTGGCCCTGCCCGCCAAACCCTTTGCGCCCATTGCCGACCATGTGCTGCTGGCCCGGGCCACGCTGCTCGCGCAGGTGGATTCCGAGCTGGCCGTGCGCCTCACGCCCGGGGTGGTGGCCAGCATCTTGGCCGAGGTGCCCGACGAGTTTTTGGTGCTGGCCGGTGCCGACCACGAAGAAGGCCTGCTGACCGCAGCCGCTACCCACCGCCAAGCCTATGTGGACTACTTCTGCGCGCGCATTGCCGGGCGCACCACTTGGGTGAATGCGCTGAAGGAGGCCGTCGATGCACGCGCCTGAGGTGTACGACTACGCCACCGTGCGCGTGGTACCGCGCGTGGAGCGCGAAGAGTTCATCAACGCCGGCGTGATCCTGTCGTGCCAGCGCACCGGCTTTCTCCAGGCTGCAATCGCGCTCGATGAAGCGCGCCTGCTGGCCATGGACCCGCACGCCGACATTGACGCCGTGCGCCGCCACCTGGCCGCCATCGTGGCCATCTGTGCGGGCGACGAAGGCTGTGGCCCCATTGCGCGCCTGCCGTACCGCCAGCGCTTTCACTGGCTCACCGCCAAACGCAGCGCCATCATCCAGACCTCGCCTGTGCACACCGGCCGCTGCACCGATGCGGCGGCAGCGCTTGAACACATCATGGACCGCATGGTCCGCCCATTGCCTTGACTGAAAACTCTGCTCCCCAATTGGCCCGTTGCGTGATGGTGCTGGGCACTACCAGCGGCGCGGGCAAAAGCTGGCTCACCACGGCGCTGTGCCGCTATTACAGCAACCTGGGCCTCAAGGTGGCGCCGTTCAAGGCGCAGAACATGAGCAACAACGCGCGTGTGGTGCCCGGCCCTGCGGGTGTGATGGGCGAAATCGGCAGCGCCCAGTATTTCCAGGCCCTGGCTGCGCGTGCCGAGCCTGAGGTGCGCATGAACCCGCTGCTGCTCAAGCCCGAGGCCGACACGCACAGCCAGGTCGTGCTGATGGGGCAGGTGAGCGCCGAACTCACGGCCATGCCCTGGCGCGGCCGCAGCGAAAAGGTGTGGCCGCAGATCGCGGCTGCGCTGGATGCACTGCGTGCCGAGAACGACGTGGTGGTGATCGAGGGCGCAGGTTCGCCCGCAGAGATCAACCTGCATGCCAGCGACATCGTCAACATGCGCGTGGCCCGCCATGCCGATGCGCGCTGCCTGCTGGTGACGGACATCGACCGGGGCGGCGCGTTCGCCCACCTGTACGGCACCTGGGCACTGCTGCCCGAGGACGAGCGCGCGCTGATCCATGGCTTTGTGCTCAACAAGTTTCGCGGAGATGCCAGCCTGCTGGCCCCTGCGCCGCAGATGCTGCAAGACCTCACTGGTGTGCCCACCGTGGCCACCATCCCCATGCAATGGCGCCACGGCCTGCCCGAGGAAGACGGCGTGTTCGATGACCGCACGTTGTCAGCGGGCGCGGTGCATACCACGGTGGCTGTGGTGGCCTACCCGCGCATCAGCAACCTCGACGAGTTCCAGCCGCTCAAGAACGTTCCCGGCGTGCGCCTGCTCTGGGCGCGCAGCCCGGCCGACCTGGGCGGGTTGAAGCCCACCGATTGGGTGGTGTTGCCAGGTTCCAAATCCACCGCTACCGACTTGGCCTGGCTGCGCGCGCAAGGGCTGGACAGCGCCATTGCCCAGCACGCGGGGCAAGGCGGCACGGTGCTGGGCGTGTGTGGCGGCCTGCAGATGCTGGGCGAGGCGCTGATTGACACAGCGGGTATCGACGGCAATGCGCCGGGCCTGGGCCTGCTGCCACTAGTCACCACCTTCGAGGTTGCCAAGACCGTGCAACGCACCCAGGCGCAGTTTGGCGCGGTGTGGGGTGCCTGGGCCGCGCTGGCGGGTGTGTACGCCACAGGTTACGAAATCCACCACGGACAAACCGCCCAGCACCCGGCCATGGCTGCCAAGGGAGATGTGGCGCGCGAGGTTATCCCCGGCATCGCTTGGCAGAACCCGGCGGGCAACGTGCTGGGCGTGTACCTGCATGGCTTGCTCGAAGACCCCGCCGCGCTGCAGGCCCTGTTTGGCCGCGTGGGTGCGGCGCCCGTGCCCACGCTCGATGCGGTGTTTGAAGGGCTGGCCCGCATGGCGGACGCCAGCTTTGCGCCCGGTGCGCTGCGGGCGTTGATCGCCCCAGATCCGGCCACCGCCTGAGTGCTGTTGCCCACGGCCTTCAGCCCTTCCTGTTTCCTTTTTCATTCTGTTGTCTTACACACCATGCACTCCCTGGCCCAGTTCACCGTCCCCGCCATCGCCGATATTTCCGACGCTCCGTTGACCGCCCGTCTGCAGCACCTGCTCGACAACAAGACCAAACCGCTCGGTTCACTGGGTCGGCTGGAGTCGCTGGCCCTGCGCATCGGCCAGGTGCTGGGCACCGAGGCCCCCGCGCTGCTGCAGCCGCAAATGCTGGTGTGTGCGGGCGACCATGGCCTGGCGGCCAAGGGGGTGTCGGCCTTCCCCAGTGACGTGACTTGGCAGATGGTGGAGAACTTTCTGGCCGGTGGCGCTGCCGTGAGCGTGCTGGCTCGCCAACACGGCCTGGCCCTCACCGTGGTGGACTGCGGCGTGGCCAAGCCCATCGCGCCGCGCGATACCGCCCCGGGCGCGCCCCAGTTGCTGCTGCGCAAGGTGGCGCCCGGCACGGCCGACGCATCGGTCGGCCCAGCCATGACTGCGGAGCAATGCGCTCAAGCGATCACTAACGGTATAGAGGTGGTGCGCGCCTTGCCCGGCAATGCGCTGCTGCTCGGCGAGATGGGCATTGCCAACACCTCGGTCGCATCGCTGCTGCTGGCGCGCCTGGCGGGCCTGCCCCTGGCGGACGTCACGGGCGCGGGCACGGGCCTGGATGCTGCAGGCATCGAGCGCAAACGCGCCGTGTTGCAGCAGGCGCTGGACGCGAATGCCGAGGCCACCACGCCGCTGGCCGCATTGGCCGCGCTGGGCGGCTATGAGGTGGCCACGCTGGTGGGCGCTGTGTTGCAGGCAGCGCTTGAGCGGCGCGTGATTGTGGTGGATGGCTTTATCACCAGCGCTGCCGTGCTGGCAGCCAGCCGTCTGCAGCCTGCGGTGCTGCAGCGCTGCGTGTTTGCGCACCGCTCGGGCGAGCGCGGCCACAGCCTCATGCTGGCGCAAATGCAGGCCGAACCGCTGCTGGACCTGGGCCTGCGCCTGGGCGAGGGTTCGGGCGCTGCGTTGGCGTGGCCGCTGTTGCAGTCCGCCTGCGCGGTGCTGGCGGAAATGGCGAGCTTTGAATCGGCCGGTGTGGCCACGCAGACGGCTTGAACCTGCTGGACTTCCCTGCTTCGTATCAAGCGATGCAGGTCCGGTTGCGCCCCTCGTTCTTGGCGCGGTACAGCGCCGCATCGGCACGCGACAGCATGGCATCCAGCGTTTCGTGGGGGCCGGTCCAGCTGGTCAGCCCGATGCTGACCTCGCAGTCCAGGGGATGGCCGGCGGACAGCGTGGCGTGGATGCGCTGGGCCACGCCCTGGGCGGCGGCAGTGTCTGCGTCGGGTAGCAGCACCAAAAACTCCTCGCCGCCGTAGCGCCCCAGCCGATCCGCGCGGCGCAGCACCTGGCGGGTGCATTCTGCAAAATGCACCAGCACCGCATCGCCATGCTGGTGGCCTCGGGTGTCGTTCACGGCCTTGAAGTTGTCCAGGTCCACCATCATGATGGACGGCCCGTTGCCGTAGCGCTGTGCGCGCTCCAGCTCTTCATCGCAGCGCTGCAGCAGCGCTCGGCGGTTCAGGGTGTTGGTAAGGGAGTCGTGGGTGGCCAGGTGTTCCAGCTCGGTCCGCAGGCGGTCGGTGGCCATGAGCACCGCGCCGATGGACAGCATGAGCACAGTGATCACATAGGCCCCGATGTACAGCGTCTGGAACAGCGAAGGCTCCATCAGGTCGGCACCGGCATTCCCGGTCACGATCGAGATCAGCCGCACGGCCAGCACCGCCATGTGCAGGGCCAGAACCACCTCCACCAGCCGCACGGGGAAGTTGCGCCCACCGTGGCGCAGCATGAAGCGCATCTGTGCGATGTAGATCACCTCCATGACCACCGTGAAGAAGCCGACCCGCATGGCGTAGTTGGGCGCCCAGTAAGTGAGCACGATGAACACCAGGGTGGTGCCCACCATCAGCCAGTTCCAGGGCCGCCAGACGGTTGGCTGCCCCATGAAGCTGCGCGTGCCCATGTAGTAGGTGACGGTGCCCAGCACCAGCAGTTGGTTAGCGAGCACCAGGCTGAGCCAGTCCGGAATGAGTCCGCGCGCGCCGAACAGCACGGTGGACACCAGCCACAGCAGCGGCGCTGCGGCCCAGGCGCCCACCCCGCGGATGGAGGGCGGGTAGTAGCGCCGCATGAACAGCAGCACGATGGCCATGATGGCGGACATGAAGCCCGCCATGGCAATCATCGAGCGTGGGTCGAGGTTCATGCGGCGAGCGCGGAAGGGCTGTACGTAAGAAATTGTTTCTTGATGCCGAGGCCAGTATAGCCACGCACCTGCGTGCGGACGTAGGGTGATTTACTAAATCCCGCAGGGCACCGTGTGCACCATAACGAGCTGCGTCTGGGCCGACTGTGGTGCACAAGCGCTTTGGTGCAGGTGTGGCCGCGCACAGTGGTGGTGCGTTTTGTATGCAAAACAAATAAAACATTGTGTACAAAGTTGGCACAGGCTTTGCGTATGGCAGGTTCATGCAAAGCCTCACCCCCGAGCCGACTCCGGCCGCCATCGAGATCGTCGCCCTCACCAAACGCTACGCCCAGGGCAAGCCGGCGGTGGATGCGATCAACCTGCGCATTGCCAGCGGGAGCTACTGCTGCCTGCTGGGCCCCTCGGGCTGCGGCAAGAGCACCACGCTGCGCATGATCGCAGGGCATGAGTCGGTGACCAGCGGAGACATCCTGCTGGAGAACCGCAACATCACTGACCTGCCCGCCGCCGCGCGCGGCACGGCCATGATGTTCCAGAGCTTTGCGCTGTTTCCGCACCTCTCTGCGCTGGACAACGTGGCCTTCAGCCTGAAGATGAAAGGCGTGGCCAAGGCCGAGCGCCAGGCCAAGGCGCGCGACCTGCTGGAGCGCGTTGCCCTGGGGCACCTGGCCGAGCGCAAGCCCGCAGAACTCTCCGGCGGGCAGCAGCAGCGTGTGGCGCTGGCGCGGGCCCTCATCACCCAGCCGCGCGTGCTGCTGCTCGACGAGCCGCTGTCCGCGCTCGACCCCTTCCTGCGCATCCAGATGCGTGCCGAGCTGCGCCGCTGGCAAAAAGAGCTGGGCCTGACGTTTATCCACGTGACCCACAGCCAGGAAGAGGCCATGGCCCTGGCCGACACCATGGTGGTAATGAACCACGGCGTGATTGAGCAGGTGGGTTCACCCCACGAGGTCTACAACAGGCCCGCCAGCGAATTCGTGGCGCGCTTCATGGGTGGGCACAACGTGATCGACACGCCCGAAGGCAAGGTGGGCGTGCGCACCGACCACCTGCAGATTGCCCCCGCCAGTGCCGAATTGCCCGGGGGTGCCCAGTGCATGCAGGCCGTGGTGACCGACGTGGAGTACCAGGGCACTTATGTGCTGCTGGGCCTGCAAAAGCAGGGCGTGGCCTTGTCGGCCAACGCCACGGCGGCGTATTCGGTGATGGTGTCCGAGGCCACCTTTGCAGCGCGGCCCTACCAGGTGGGGCAGGGCGTGCAACTGCACTGGACGCCCGACCAGGCGCACCCGCTGTCCGTGCCCGCTCCCGCAGTGGCCGTCGCCGCCTGACCGCGCCGCCGCTTTACCTCTTTTTCCACCCGTCCCCTTCCGCAACCCAAGGAGTTTTCCCATGTCCGATGCTTCCCGTGCTGATTCCCCTGTTGTTGTCCCTGAAGCCACTGGTGTGGCGCGCCGCTCGCTGCTCAAGGGCACGGCGGGCATCCTGGCCGCTGGCATGTTCCCGGCCGTGCATTCGCAGGAAAAGATCGTGCTGCGCTACCTGGGCACGGCGGTGAACCAGGACAAGGCGATTGCCGAGAAGTTCAAGGCCGACACCGGCATCGAGATCCAGTACGTGGCCGTGACCACGGACGACGTGACCAAGCGCGCCGTCACCGCGCCCAACAGTTTTGACTTGATCGACACCGAGTATTTCTCGCTCAAAAAGATCGTGCCCACGGGCAACTTGAAGGGCATCGACACCAAGCGCATCAAGAACGCAGACAAGATCACCACGCTGTTCACCACCGGCCAGGTGGCCGGCAAGGCCGTGGGCGACCAGGGCACGGCGCCCAAGAAGGTGATCTACCTGGAAGGCGAAAAGTCCAAGAAATTCGCGACTGCGCCCACGCAGTTCATGAGCCTGATCCCCACCGTGTACAACGCCGACACCCTGGGCATCCGCCCCGATTTGATCAAGCGCCCCATCAACTCCTGGGCCGAGCTGCTCAACCCTGAGTTCAAGGGCAAGACCGCGATCCTGAATATTCCTTCGATCGGCATCATGGACGCCGCCATGGTGGTCGAGGCCATGGGCATCTACAAGTACCCCGACAAGGGCAACATGACCAAGAAGGAGATTGACCTCACGATCAAGACCCTGATCGAAGCCAAGAAGCAGGGCCAGTTCCGCGCGCTGTGGAAGGACTTCAACGAGTCGGTCAATCTCATGGCATCGGGCGAGGTGGTGATCCAGTCGATGTGGAGCCCGGCTGTGACGGCCGTGCGCACCAAGGGCATCGCCTGCAACTTCCAGCCCTTGAAGGAAGGCTATCGCGCCTGGGCTGCAGGGTTTGGCCTGCCCGCCACGCTGAGCGGCCGCAAGCTCGATGGCGCTTACGAGTTCATCAACTGGTTCCTCGATGGCTGGGCCGGTGCCTACCTGAACCGCCAGGGCTACTACAGCGCTGTGCTGGAGACCGCCAAGTCCAAGATGGAAGCCTACGAGTGGGCCTACTGGATGGAAGGCAAGCCTGCCACGCAGGACATCAAGAGCCCCAATGGCGATGTGCTGGCCAAGGCTGGCGCGGTGCGCGACGGCGGCAGCTATGAGTCGCGCATGGGCGGCATCGCTTGCTGGAACGCGTTGATGGACGAGAACAACTACATGGTCCAAAAATGGAATGAATTCGTCGCTGCATAAGGAGTGCACCCCCTGAGGCGCTGCGCGCCTTCACCCCTCTCTCAACCCGCTGCGCGGGTCGGGAGGGGGACGCCCCCGGTGCGGCGGGGCGGCCCTTGCACGGGGGCACTGGTCTTGGGCAGCGTCAGTCTCAAGAGCAAGCGCCGAACGGTAGACCTTTGAATTCATTGATTGCAAACACCATGAGCACGACCACACAGTCCTTACCTGCTGCAGCTGTCCCCGGCCGCAGCATTGCCGCCTGGTGGCAGGCTGCGCCGTTCACCCTGGTGTTTGCGCTGTTTTTCCTGATTCCGCTGACGTTGATCGTGATGGTCAGCTTCTGGGACTTCAATGAGTACGAGTTGCTGCCGGGCTTCACGTTCAAGAACTACGTGTCCATCTTTGACGGCTGCAGTGACGTGTCCGACGGGCTGTGCGTCACGCTCAAGACGTATTGGTCCACGCTCAAGTTCAGTTTTCTGGTGTGGCTGATCACGCTGGTGATCGGCTTCACCGTGGCCTATTTTTTGGCCTTCCATGTGCGCTCTTCGGGCATGCAGACGCTGCTGTTCGTGCTGTGCACCATTCCGTTCTGGACATCGAATGTGATCCGCATGATCTCGTGGGTGCCGCTGCTGGGACGCAATGGGCTGGTCAACCAGACGCTGATGGGCATGAACCTCATCGAAACACCTGTGGAGTGGCTGCTGTTCTCGGACTTCTCGGTGGTGCTGGCCTTTGTGCACCTCTACACCATGTTCATGATCGTGCCCATCTTCAACAGCATGATGCGCATCGACCGCAGCCTCATCGAGGCGGCCAGCGACAGCGGCGCCAGTGGCTGGCAGACGCTGTGGAACGTGATCGTGCCGCTGTCGCGCACCGGCATCATCATCGGGTCCATCTTTGTGATCACCATCGTTATGGGCGACTTCGTCACCATCGGCGTGATGGGCGGCCAGCAGATCGCCTCCATCGGCAAGATCATCCAGGTGCAGACGTCCTACCTGCAGTTCCCGCTGGCGGCGGCCAATGCGGTGATTTTGCTGGCGGTGGTGCTGATGATCATCTGGGGCCTCACGCGCCTCGTCGATATCCGCAAGGAGCTGTGAGATGAAAGTGCGCGATTCCCGCCCCGCCAGCTTCTGGCCCCTGGCCATCTTCTTTGCGCTGTTCGTGCTGTTCATGTACGGGCCCATGTTCGTCATCTTCATCCTGAGCTTCCAGGGCCCCGAGGGCGGGCTCACTTTCCCCATGCGCGGCTTGTCGCTGCATTGGTTCACCAAGCTGGCCGAGGGGCTGGGCGTGGTGGACATTGGCGCGGCGCTGTGGCGCTCGCTCGGCCTGGGCGTGGCGGTGATGCTGTGCACGGTGCTGCTGTCGGTGCTGGCGGGCCTGGCGTTTCGCAAGCGGCTGGCGGGCGGCAACACGTTGTTCTTCATCGTGGTGGCCAGCCTCATCATGCCGTCCATCATCGTCTCGCTGGGCATCGGGCTGGAGTTCCGGCTCATCGACAACGGCATCAAGGCCGCGCTGGAGTCGATGGGCTTGGAGAGCGCGCTGGAGGGCTACGGTACCTCGCTGGGCCTGTTCACCTCAGCGCTGGGCGCGCACCTTACCTGGACGCTGCCGTTCGGTCTGCTCATCATGTTCGCGGTGTTCAACCGCTTCAACCCTGCGTACGAAGAAGCGGCACGCGACCTGGGTGCCACGCCCTGGCAGGGCTTCGCGCATGTGGTGTTGCCGCTGATCGCGCCCTCGGTCGTGGGCATTGGCATGTTCGGCTTTACGCTCAGCTGGGACGAGATCGCCCGTACCTCGCAGGCCATTGGCGACGTGAACACGCTGCCGCTGGAGCTGCAGGGCCTGACCAGTACGGTGACCACTCCCTCCATCTACGCACTGGGAACGCTGACCACCGTGGTCTCCTTCGTTGTCATGGGTATCACGCTGGCGCTGGTGTGGGCCTTGGGCCGCAGGCGCAAGGGCCGCACGGGTTAAAAACGGCACCCTTATGACGACCACTATTCCCAGGCCTCGGCGCGCACGCGCTGCAGCCCCTGAACCGACCGTTGCGCTCGAGGCCCCAGGCCAGCTCAGCGACAACGACATGTACGACCGCATGGTCTCGGCCATCCTCGACCACCGCCTGCCACCCGGCACCAAGCTGGTGGAGGACAAGCTGGCGGCGGCCTTTGGCGTGTCGCGCACACGCGTACGGCCTGTGCTGGTGCGGCTGGCCAATGAGCAGGTCGTCACGCTCACACCCAACCGGGGCGCATCGATAGCGCAGCCCACGCCGCAAGAGGCGCTGGAAGTGTTCGAGGCCCGCCGCCTGCTCGAGCCGCGTCTGGTGGAGCTGTTCATCGCCAACGCCACCGATGCCGACATCGCCGCACTGCGCACCTGCATCGACGACGAAGAGGCCGCGCGCGCCAGCGGTGACATGCGTCGTGCGATCCGCCTGTCGGGTGATTTCCACCTGCACATCGCGCAGGCCGCAGGGCACCAGACGCTGGGCCGTATCCTGCGCGAGCTGGTCTCGCGCACCTCGCTCATCCTCATGACTTACAGCCCCAGCCACGCGCGCGAACGCGAAGAGGCCACCGCCTGCGGCTGCCGCGAGCACCGGGCGTTGATTGATGCGATCCGCCTGCGCGATGCGCGCGAGGCCGCGCGCCTCATGCTCAAGCATTTGGCGCGCATTGAAACGCAGCTGGAGTTCACGCCACCGGCTGCCGACACGCCCGACCTGGCGCAACTGCTGGGCGCCTGAATCCTGCCACCTTGTTATGCGCCAACTGCTCGTCATCAACCCCAATACATCGGCCAGCGTCAGCAACTTGCTTCAGCGGCATGTGCAGGCTGCAGCGGGCTTGCATGTAGCGGTGCGCACGGCCACGGCGCGTTTCGGCGCCCCCTACATCGCCTGCGAGGCCAGCTATGCAGTGGCGGCCCACGCCGCGCTGGATGCCTGGGCGAATGAACTGTCACAACACCAGCCGCAGCCTGATGCCGTGCTGATAGGCTGTTTTGGCGACCCGGGCCTGATGGCGCTGCGTGAAAGCAGCCCGGTGCCCGTGACCGGCCTGGCCGAAGCGTCTTTCATAGAAGCCGCTCGCCACGGGCGCTATGCCATCGTTACGGGCGGCGAGCGCTGGGGACCCATGCTGCAGCGCCTGGCGCAGGCGCTGGGCCACGCGCACGCGCTGGCTGGAATCCACACCGTGGCACCCACCGGCGCTCAGCTGGCCGCCGACCCCGAAGCCGCCCGCACGCTGCTCGCCCAGGCCTGCCGCGACGTGGTGCGGCAAATGGGTGTGCAGGCCGTCATCCTGGGCGGGGCGGGGCTGGCCGGCATGGCTGCTCTGGTGCAGCCGCAGGTGACGGTACCGGTGATCGATAGTGTGGTGGCTGGTGCCACCTGGGCGCTGCGTGCGCACCCCGTGCCTCCAGAGCGCAAAGTGCCTGGATTCGATGTGGCGTGGGCGGGGGTGTCGGGGGAGATGACAGCGCTGGGAGTGGCCGGGGTGGTTTGACGCGGGGTGGTAGAAAGTCTAGTATTACGTTTGTAATTACTCGGGGGTTTCCCATGCACACTCTCAAACTCACCCAGGTGGGCAACTCTGTCGGCGCGATTTTCCCAAAGGAACTGCTGGCGCGGTTGCAGCTGGAAAAGGGAGACGAGCTGTATGTGACGGAATCGCCTGACGGTTTGCGGATCACCACCCACAACCCCGAATTTGAAGCGCAGATGCGCGTGGCGCGCGAGATCATGAAAGAGCGCCGGGCCGTACTGCACGAGCTGGCCAAATGAGCGAATGGGTCTGGCTGAACCGCGCCGTCATCATTGCCATCCACGAAGTGCAGCTGGCCGAACATGGGGGCGGGACAGGCGTCCGCGATGCGGGTTTGCTGGATTCGGCCCTGGGCAAGCCGCAGCAGCTGAACAACTATGGCGAGCCGCCGCCTGATGCAGCCGCGCTGGCAGCCTCGTATGGCTATGGAATTTCGCGCAACCATCCGTTTATTGATGGAAACAAGCGAACGGGCTATGTGGCGGCCGAATTGTTTCTGCGGCTCAATGGCTGGAGGCTTAACGCTGACGATGCATCGTGTGTGGTCACCATGCTCGCTGTTGCCGCTGGCGATATCACCGAAGAGGCCTTCGCCGCCTGGCTGCGGGCACATGCCGTCGCTTGCTAACGCAGGTTCCAAGCATTTTCCGTTCTAGCGCTTGACCAATAAGCGCTAGTTGCTATAAAAAAAGAAGCAATTTACCTGGTTCGTTCAACTCAAGGCGCCAACGTCTTCGGCTGGTAGTCGCAATACCTGCTCACCGCACACTCCCAGCAGCGCGGCTTGCGTGCCTGGCACACGTAGCGGCCGTGCAGGATGAGCCAGTGGTGCGAATCCACCGCATACTCGGCGGGCACGCGCTTCATCAGCTGCAGTTCCACCGCCAGCGGGTTCTTGCCGGGCGCGAGGCCCGTGCGGTTGCTTACGCGAAAGATGTGCGTATCGACCGCCATGGTCGGCTCGCCGAAGGCCACGTTCAGCACCACATTGGCCGTCTTGCGGCCCACACCTGGCAGGGCTTCCAGGGCTTCGCGCGTGCGCGGCACCTGGCCCCCATGCTGCTCCACCAGGATGCGGCAGGTCTCCATCAGGTTTTTGGCCTTGGTGCGGTACAGGCCGATGGTCTTGACATAGCCCTCCAGTCGCTCAAGCCCCAGGTCCAGGATGGCCTGCGGCGTGCCCGCCACCGGGAACAGCTTGCGCGTGGCCTTGTTCACGCCCACGTCCGTGGCCTGGGCCGACAGCAGCACGGCAGCCAGCAGCTCGAACGGCGTCGTGTATTCGAGCTCCGTGTTGGGCATGGGGTTGGCGGCCTTCAAGGTTGCAAAAAAAGGCTCGATGTCAGACGTCTTCATGGGGCGGGGTGTGTCGTTTATGTACTGCGGCATGCGGGGCTGCGCCCGCGCCTGCATCGTTTTCGCGAGGGTTAGAACGAACTACCTCAGTGGGTGCGCTGCACCGCCAGGCACAGCCAGCAGGGGAACGCGCCGGTGGCGGGGTTGACGGCAAAGTCTTCGTCGTAGACCTCGATGGCGGGCCGAGGGGCAGCTTCCCAACCTGCGGGGATCAGGCCCGGGGCCATCATGCTGGCCCAGGCCGCGCCGATCTCGGGCCCGGTACCGACGAAACGCAGGCAGGCGTAATCGCCACCGGCAAAGTCCTGGATCATGGCCTCGGTGCCGGTGCGCAGGCCCACGCCCACCTGCACGCAGGCGTCGTAGCGGCATTGCGCGGGCGGGGTGCATGCGGGGTTGTCCAGGCTGATGCCGTAGTACTTGGGGCGTGGCTCGCTCAAACGATTTGCTTCGCACCAGCGGCCGAACCGCTCCCAAAGTTGCGTGAGCGAGGGGCCATAAGGGCCTGTCTGGCGCATATAGGCAAGGCGCATGCGGGGCAACTGACGGATTTCGAGGGGCATAGTTGGTCTCGGTAGTTGTGCGGTGGGCCAGGTTTTTGCCCTCGCAGTCTAAGCCGCAGGAAACCTGCACGCCAATTGGCGACAATGCGGAATCCTTTGCCACCAACTCCTGCCCACGCCATGCAATTCGCCGACCGCCTGAACAACGTAGAAACCTCCGCCATCCGCGAACTCTTCAAGCTGCTGGGCAAGCCCGGCATCATCAGCTTTGCGGGCGGCTTCCCTGACAGCGCCATGTTCGACGTGGAGGGCATCCGCGCCGCCAGCAACGCCGCCCTGGCCGAAGAACCCGGCGCCGCGCTGCAATACGGTGCGACCGAGGGCTACAACCCGTTGCGCGAACAACTGGCCGCCTTCATGGCCAGCAAGGGCGCAAAGGACGTGGCCGCCGACAACCTCATCGTCACCACCGGCAGCCAGCAGGCACTGGACCTGCTGGGCAAGACGCTCATCAGCCCCGGCGACAAGGTGATCGTGGAAGGCCCGACCTTCCTGGCCACCATCCAGTGTTTTCGACTGTATGGCGCCGAACTCATCAGCGCGCCCATCGATGGCAACGGCGTGAAGACCGATGAGCTGGAAAAGCTCATCGCCGAGCACAAACCCAAGTTCGTCTACCTGATCCCCACCTTCGGCAACCCCAGCGGTGCCATGATGAGCCTGGAACGCCGCAAGGCCGTGCTGGAGATGGCCGTCAAGCACAACACCTTGATCGTCGAAGACGACCCCTATGGCGACCTGTACTTTGGCGACGCGCCGCCCCCCAGTCTGCTAAACCTGTCGGCCACCGTACCCGGCAGCCGCGATCTGTTGGTGCACTGCGGCAGCTTGAGCAAGGTGCTGTCGCCCGGCCTGCGCGTGGGCTGGATGATTGCCCCGGCCGAGTTGTTGGGCAAGGCCACCATGTGCAAGCAGTTCAGCGATGCACACACCAGCACCTTTGCCCAGGCCACGGCCGCGCAGTACCTCAAGGCCGGCCGCATGCCCGCCACGCTGGCCCATGTGCGCAAGGTGTACGCCGAGCGCGCACAGGCCATGGGCGATGCGCTGCGCAAGGAGCTGGGGGACGCCATCGAGTTTGTGCAGCCCCAGGGCGGCCTGTTTGTGTGGGCGCGCCTGACGGGTGCTGGCGGCAAGGTGGCTGACGGCAATGTGCTTGCCAAGCGCGCGATTGAAAAGGGTGTGGCCTTTGTGCCCGGCACGCCGTTCTTCTGCGCCAATCCCGACCACGCCACCTTCCGCCTGTCGTTCGCCACGGCCGATGTGGACAAGATCCGCGAAGGCGTGGCGCGCCTGGGCCAGGCCATCTGAAGCGTCGATGTCTGACGCCAACGATCTCGCCAACGTTCTCCAGCGCCTGGAAAGCCTGGAGATCAAGGCCAGCTTTACCGAAGACCTGCTGGACCAGTTGAACATGACCATCTACCAGCAACAGCAACTGATCGACCGGTTGACGCACGAGGTCATCCAGTTGCGCCAGCAGGCGCCCGAAGGTGGCTCGAACGGCCCGCGCAACCTGCGCGACGAGCTGCCGCCGCATTACTGATCGGATCGCTCGGTCTACGCCCTGACGGACCGCCACGCTGCGTCCGCCAGCTCTGCGCGGTACGTGGTGGGCGAGGGCAGGCCGCCCTGGCCTGCATTGCCTGACAGCCACGCCCTGCAATAGCTCTGCACCGGCCCCATCACCAGCGACGGCATCAGCTCGCACGGCAGGTTGCGCAGCGCGCCCGATTGGCGGTGGGGCTCGAACCAGGCCACCAGGGCCTGGTTGCGGCGCCGCGCGGCTTCGGCCAGGTCGGGCGTGCGCGGGCCAGCGGCCACGGCGCCCCGGGACTGGAACATGAACCGGGCCCGCTCTGGCTGCGCCACCACCCAGTCCAGATAGCCGGTGACCAGGGCGTGCACGCCCGCCTCTACGCCCTGGGCGGCATCGAGCTGCGCCTGCACGCTGCGAGACTGGTCGTGAAAGATGTCAAAGAACAGCGCCGCCACGATGCCGTCGCGGTTGCCAAAGTGGTGATAAATGCTGCCCACGCTGGCCCCGCAGCGCGCACGCACGCCGTCGATGGTCACCGCGTCCACGCCCCCTTCGGCCGCGCAGGCCAGGGCGGCGTTCAGGATGTCCTGGCGGCGGTCGGTGGGGGCTTCGGCAGAGGATGAAGTGGGAGGCGGGGAATTGCGGCTTGCCATGGAACTGGATTCTAGAATAAAGTTCTAGAAAATACTTCTAGCCCACGCTCCTTCCATGCATTCTTCCTCCATTGCCGCCCCTGCGGCCGCTGCCTCTATGCCCGGCGCCGCCCTGTACCCGCACCTGCTCGCCCCCCTGGACCTGGGGTTCACCACCCTCAAGAATCGCGTGCTCATGGGCTCCATGCACACGGGGCTGGAGGACGGGCGCGACCTGTCTCGCATGGCGGCGTACTTCCGCGAGCGGGCCGAGGGGGATGTGGGCCTGATCGTGACGGGTGGCTTTGCGCCCAACATCGCGGGCTGGGCCAAACCGTTTGCGGGCACGCTGGCGACGTCTGGGGCGGCCAAGCGCCACCGCGTGGTGACCGAGGCCGTGCACGAAGCGGGCGGCAAGATCGCCCTGCAGATCCTGCACACGGGCCGCTATGCCTACCACCCGCTGGCGGTGGCGCCCTCGCGGCTGCAGTCACCCATCTCGCCGTTCACACCGTTCGCGCTGTCGGCGCGCGGGGTGGAGCGGCAAATTCGTGCGTTTGTGAACTGTGCCGTGAAAGCGCGCGAGGCGGGCTACGACGGCGTGGAGGTGATGGGATCGGAGGGCTATTTCATCAACCAGTTCCTGTCGCAAACCACCAACCTGCGCACCGACGCCTGGGGCGGCGACTACAGCCACCGCATGCGCCTGCCGGTGGAGATCCTGGCCCGCATGCGCGAGGCCGTTGGCAAGGACTTCATCATCATCTACCGCCTGTCGATGATCGACCTGGTGCCCGGCGGCAGTGCGTGGGACGAGATCGTCACCCTGGGCAAGGCCGTCGCTACGGGCGGGGCCAACATCGTCAACACCGGCATCGGCTGGCACGAGGCGCGGGTGCCCACTATTGCCACCAGCGTGCCGCGCGCAGCGTTTGCCTGGGTCACGCAGAAGATGAAAGCCGAGTTTGCGGCGGCGGGCATTTCCACGCCGCTGGTCACCTCCAACCGCATCAACACGCCCGAGGTGGCCGAGCAGGTGCTGGCCGATGGCTGCGCCGACATGGTGTCGATGGCGCGGCCACTGCTGGCTGATGCGGCGTTTGTGAAAAAGGCTGCGCAAGGCCGGGCAGACCGCATCAACACCTGCATCGCCTGCAACCAAGCCTGCCTGGACCACGTGTTCCAGAACAAGACCAGCAGCTGTCTGGTGAACCCGCGTGCCTGCCACGAGACCGAACTGGTGTACCGCCCGGTGTCGTCGCGCAAGCGTGTGGCGGTGGTGGGCGCAGGGCCTGCGGGCCTGACCGCCGCCACCGTGGCCGCCGAACGCGGGCACGAGGTGCATCTGTTCGACGCCGCGCCCGCCATCGGTGGTCAGCTCAACATGGCCAAGGTGATTCCTGGCAAGGAAGAGTTCCACGAAATGCTGCGCTACCTGGCCACGCGGGTGGAGGACACCGGCGTGCAATTGCACCTGAACCAGCGCGTGTTGGCCACCGACCTGGCGGGCTATGACGAGGTGGTGATTGCCACGGGTGTGGAGCCACGCGACCCGAAGATCCCCGGCCAGGACCACCCCAAGGTGCTGAGCTACATCGACGTGCTGCGCCATGGCAAGCCGGTGGGTGAGCGCGTGGCCATCATCGGCGCGGGCGGCATCGGCTTTGACGTGGCGGAATTCTTGACACATGGCGACCACCCTTCCACCACGCTCGATCTGCTCGCCTGGAAGGCCGAGTGGGGCATCACCGACCCGGCCGAGGCGCGCGGTGGTCTGGCGCCCAGCGGCCCGCGCGTGACGCCCCCTGCACGGCAGGTGACGCTGCTGCAGCGCAAGAAGGGCAAGCTCGGCGCGGGCCTGGGCAAGACAACGGGCTGGATCCACCGCACCACGCTCAAGATGAAACAGGTGCAGATGGTGAGCGGCGTGAACTACGAGCGCATTGCCGACGAGGGCCTGCTGGTGTCATACGGCGACAAGCGCGAAGACCCCACCTGGATTGCGTGCGATACCGTGGTGCTCTGCGCCGGGCAGGTGCCCCTCTTCAGCCTGGCGCAGGAACTGGAGGCTGCCGGCCGCAAGCCGCACCGAATTGGTGGCGCGCTGGAAGCGGGCGAGCTGGATGCCAAGCGTGCTATCGATCAGGCGGCGAGACTGGCGGCGCGTTTGTGAGGTGAGTGCGGCCAGAATCTAAGAAAAATTGGCTGCTAGCGCTTGATAGGTAAGCGCTGGAAGCTATTATTTTGATAGTAAATGGCTGCTGCCTGGCTATACGCCTTGATGCGTGGCAGAGCCCTCCAGCGCGTTGAACACCCGCAGCGCTGCCCACGCATCGTTTGCTGCGTAGATCAGTTGGGCCTCAGTCAGCCGGGCGTTGGCCCAGTTCGATGTCGCGGCTTTCTTGGACTTGATGAAGCGCTTGTTGAACAGCACGGCCACGGCGCCTTTCACGCCCATGTCTTTGCGGTAACCATGCTGGCGGAACACGGTGTTGAGCTCCAGCACATCGGCTGGTTGCACGCCCAGTTTGTGCTGGATGCGTTTGGTGTCATCCCCCAGCCCAAAGCCCGCCTTGGTCACGCCGCGCAGTGCCAGCAGCTCGGCCACGCGGGCACGGCAACCGGGGTCGTGCAGCTGAAACACCCAGGCGGTTTCCAGCGTGGCCAGCTGCACGATGTGGGGCCCGTCGGACTGTTCGCCCTGCACAAAGGTGGGTTTGGATTCGGTGTCGAACCCCCAGGCGCTGGCCGCTGCCAGGGCATCACAGGCCTTGTCGGCCTGTTCTGGGGTGGCAACGAGGCCGATGCGGTCCGCGCCCAGGCGCTCGAAAGGTTCCAGCAGGGCGATCTGGTCTTTGTCGGGGGTGCTGCGGTGGGCGGTGCGCGAAGGCGGGTGGGTGCGCTGGGGAGAGGGAGATGCCGTCATGGGCCCATTGTGCCGTGCCAGCTTGGGAACCCCGCTGTGCCCCGCAAAGGGGATACGGTGCGTTTACTGCAGCCACCGCTCTCAGCGCTTGCCCGCCTTGCGCAGGCGGGGCATGTCGGCAAGGTGGGCCAAGGCCTTTTCGCAGTCAGCCACCGTCAACGCCTCCCGTGCAGCCAGCCAGCCCACGCCAAACCAGGCCCGCGGGTCCGTGGCAGCGATGTCGCTGTACAGCACGCGGGCCACACGTTCATCGCCCAGCCGGCCCAGAGCCGTCAGCGCAGGCTGCAGGCTGGCGAGGAACGATTCCCCCTCGGCGTCCAGCGCAGGCGCGACAAATTCCGTCAGGTAGCGCAAACGCTTCAAGCGCTTGCGCAGGCGGTGTTGTTCCTCCACCGGCAGGGCGGCAAAGTCTTGGGAGCCTTGGCGCACCTTGGCGTGCAGGCGGCGCAATCGCTTGTGCAGCAGGCGGCGGGTGTCCTTCGTGTCCAGGGCTTCTTCTGCGGCCGCCGGCGGGGCGTCCTCGCCCTGGGCCGTGAACGCCATGAGGGCGATCAACGCTGCCTGGAATGCTGGCATGCGCACGATGGCGGCGGCGGATGGGGCGGGGGCGTGCCCCGCCGCCACAATCACATCCAGGGCAGGCGCACCCGCATCGCGCAGATCGGCAACGATGGACTGCAGGGCTTGGCCCTGGTCGCGCAGTTGGCCCAGGTGCTGGAACACCTCCACCAGCGGCGGCTCCCAGGCGGGGTCGAACGCGCCGGGTGCCAACGGCGCCAACTCGCGCAAGGCGGTGCGTAAGCGGCGGATGCCGATGCGCAACTGGTGCACATGCTCTTCATCGCCCCCGCCTTCCACGATCTCGCTGGCGTTGGCCAGGATCTGGTGGAGGCAATGGGCCACTGCCGCGCGCTGCAGCGCGCGCCCGTTCAGGAAGTGCTTTGGGAGGCCATTGGCCTTCATCGGGGTGGCCTTGGTGGCGGGCCGGGCCCACTGCGGGGCCAGCAGACGCTCGCCTCGCTCTGCCTTGGACACCGTACTCAGAAACAGCCTATGCCGCGTGGCCCACCGGGTGGCGATGGCCGCCAGGCCCGCCAGCGGGCCGGCCTTGAGTTCCAGCTCCAGTTCGCAGATGCGGGCCTCTTTCTGCTGCGGCGTGCCGCGATGGGCGATGACCCGGCCGGTGTCCAGAGCCAACTCCACCACACCGCCCTTGAAGGCGATGTCCCGTGTCACGCGGTCCATCTCGGTGCCGTAGGTTTCGGTCAGAGGGCCGCTGGCGGCCCGCAGAGCACCCAGCAGCCGTGTGCCCGCCACGGTGCCTGCGTGCAACTCAGGCTGGGGCTCTGGGGCAGGGCTTGTGACGTGGCCCCGGTCCACGTTGTGCTCCTCGCGGTCCAGCGGTCCGTTGCCCAGGGCCTTGACGGTTTGCACCCACTGGTCGCCCTCGCGGCGCAGCCGAAAAGCAATGCCACGCGACGACAGCGCTGCATCGGGCGTATCGAAGTAGCGGGCCTCCATACGGATGTGCGCGTGTGTGCCCCTGCGCGCGGCGGCCTGCACCGCAGCCAGGCGCTCTGGGGGGATGCAGAACTTGAACTCGATTTCCATGAAGACGGCGCCTGGTGATGGGGGCGGCAGAGCCTGCCGGTGAAAGATTAATAGAAATCCCAGTGATTGATTTTAAGGGCGGAAACCATAAGTGCCGGATTATTGCTGCAAGGGTGCGGACGATGAAATCAGGCTCATGCCCAGCGGAGTGCCATTTTTATCGCGGATGGAGGTAATTGCCTTGAAAGCAGATGCCTGAACCCGGTCTGGTAATCGAACAAAATTGTTTTCATGGACGAGGGTATCGCCATTGAGAAACGACCAGATAATGAATTTGAGGGCCAGGGTGGTTTGCTCTGGATTTTGAGTGATTTTGGGGAACACCACAAACGTGCCCATGGTGATGGGCCACACGGCTTTGCCGGGTTTTTGTGTCAGCGTATTGTGGAAGGCCCCGGTGGCTGGCCACTCGCTGTTGGACAGTGCGGATTTGAAAGCGTCGATGGAGGGTTTCACAAAAACACCCTCGGCATTTTTCATCTGCACCGATGCCAGGCCATATTCGGCCACATACCCAAAATCCACATAACCGATGGCACCCGCCGTGTCGCGCACACCCTTGGCCACCCCATCGCTCCCCTTGAAGGCCAGAAATCCTTCGGGCCATTGGATGCTGGTCTTGGCCCCGTGGGAAGCCTTCCATTTCGGGCTGACCTTGCCCAGGTAATCGGCGAAGTTGTAGGTGGTGCCCGAGCCGTCGGCACGCACCACCACCTTGATGGGCATATCGGGCAGCGGAGTCTCGGGGTTCAGCGCGGTGATCTCGGGGGCATTCCAGCGGCTGATTTCGCCCAGGAAGATGCGGCTGAGCACCTCGCCCGTCAGGCGCAGCTGTGCGTTTTGGACTTTGGGCAGGTTGACGATGGGGCTGATGCCGGTGATGGCCACGGGCAGTGCGAGCAAGCCGTGTTCGATGAGGTCCTTGTCAGGCGGGTAGACATCGGTGGCGCCGAAGCCCACGGCCTGTTGCTGGATCTTTTTCATGCCTGCGCTGGAGCCCACCGGGTCGTAGTCCACCCTGGAACCGGTGGCTCTGGCGTAGGCCTTGGCCCAGCTGCGGTAGATGGGGGCTGCGGCCGACGAGCCCGCGCCCGTTACGGCTTGTGCCCTGGCCTGGTCCGCCTGTAGCAGTGCAAGTGCCAGCATGAATACGGCATAGATATATTTCATGGATTTTTGTGTGTTGGTTTTAATTAATAAGGATGCGGCTGTGAAATTCTGACCATGGGCCTATGCCCGGCCGGGACATCGGAGTGATTTATGAAGTCTCAGCTTGTCAAAGCGGCGCCGATTTTAACCACTGAAATGAATGGGGAATGTTTATCCCATCGTCATTATTTTGTCACTTGAAACAATTAGTATCAGCCGCGGCAGACGTAGACCTTGCTGGCAAGGCGTGCGCGCCAGCTGATGCGGTGGCAATGACCCCGGCTGCCCACCCAGTGAACCTTCATGAGAGATTCAGATGCTTCAAAAAATCAAGATTGGCACCCGGCTGGCGCTGGCGTTTGCAGTGCTTTTGCTGCTGATTTCTGCACTGGCTGTGGGGGGCATCGGCGGTGCCAAGCGCCTGACCGAGCGCAGCGCGGCGCTGTATGGTGACCGCACGGTGCCCCTGGGCGTGCTGGCAGAGATCAGCCACCTGACGCAGCGCAACCGGGTGCTGGTGATGGACATGCTGATGGACCCGGGTACCAGCAACCTGCAGGCCAGCCACGCCGCGTTGACTGCCAACGTGGAGCGCATCCACACGCTGTGGACGGCGTATTCCGGCAAGGCGCTGGTTGCTGAGGAGCAAGGTCTGGCGCAGGCCTTTGCCGATGCCAATGCCACCTACCTGGACAAGGGTCTCATCCCGGCTGCCTCGGCACTGGTGACAGGCAAGTACGACGATGGTTCCGAGCTTTATATCAACCAGATCCGCCCCAATGCGGCCAAGGTGCAGGACGCCATCGAGAAGCTGGTAGCCCTGCAGATCAACGTGGCGGCGGCAGAGTTTGCCGGCGCACGGGAGATGAGCAACACCATTCACTGGTGGATGCTGGCGGCCACCGGGCTGGCCCTGGTGGCGGGGGCTGCGATGGCGTGGGTCATCACCCGCTCCATCTCGCGCCCCTTGCGCCAGGCGGTGGTGCTGGCCCGCACGGTGGCGGGTGGCGATCTGAGCGCACAGATCGATGTGCGCGGCACGGATGAAACCGCAGAATTGCTGGGCGCCCTGCGGGAGATGAACCACCAGCTGGTGCGCGTGATCACCGAGGTGCGCTCCAGCACCGAGACGGTGGCGCAGGAGGCCGTGCTGATTGCGGGCGGCACCGAAGACCTGGCGCGCCGTACGGAGGTGCAGGCGTCCAATCTCCAGGAGACGGCCGCCTCGATGGAGCAGCTCACCATCACCGTGCAACACAACACCGATAATGCCCACCGCGCCACCGAGCTGGCCCAAGAGGCCGCCAAGGTGGCCAACGAGGGCGGTAGCGTGATGCGCGACGTGATCACCACCATGCAGGAGATCAGCGTGCAGTCGCAAAAGGTCACCGACATCATCAAGGTGATTGATGACATCGCGTTCCAGACCAACCTGCTGGCCCTCAATGCGGCGGTGGAGGCGGCCCGCGCAGGTGAGCAGGGACGCGGCTTTGCCGTGGTGGCGGGCGAGGTGCGTGGGCTGTCCCAGCGCAGCAGCACGGCCGCCCGCGAGATCCGGGGCCTGATTGCCGCCAGTGTGCGTGGTGTGGAGCGCGGATCCACCTTGGTGGGACAAGCGGGCGAGAGGGTGGCCAGCACTGTGCAGCGGGTGGGTGAGGTGGTGGCGCTCATCAGCGAGATCAAGGACGCGGGGCAGGAGCAGGCCCGGGGCATCGCACAGATCGGGGAGGCCGTGCGGCAGCTGGACGCCGCCACGCAGAAAAATGCCGCGCTGGTGGACGACAGTTCGTCGGCATCCACCGGCATGAAAAACCAGGTCCGGCGCCTGCTGGAGGTCGTTCACCAGTTCAGGCTGGCGCCTGACGGCGCTGGGGATGCCTTGGCAGCAGGCTATCGTGGTACGCAGCCGCTGCTTGCCCTGCCCGCAGGGGCTTCATCCCCCAAGCAATTGTCCCTGGCACCCCGCTGACTGGACGCACAGGCCCGGTGCGGTGCAGGTCATCAGATTCTTTTGCTGTGGGGAAGATGCTCCATGAACCGCACAGATGTACTCATCGCCATTGCCGAGATTGCGCGGACGGGCGGTGCCTCTGCGCCCGAAGACGCCATCTCGCAGCTGGCCGTGATCATCGATGGCCTGGAGCTGTCGAGCAGCGGCTCTGAACAGGTGATGGAGATGCTGCTGCGGATTGCCGCCTGCCTGTGGAACCTGCAGCAGGAACGCATGCGTTGGTAAGGCGCAGCCGCAGATAGGTTACTCGGCTACTTGGCCATTCGGCTGTTTGCCCAAGGGTTCCAGCGAAGCGATCTGGTCGCGCCCCTGGTTTTTGGCCAGGTACAGAGCCTGGTCGGCGCGGTCGAGCATGTCGCGCAGGCTGCGGTCTGCCTGGTGGAAGGTGCTCAGGCCCAGGCTGGCCGTGATGCCGTAGGCGTGGCCTGCCTCGTCGCTCAGCTGCAGGGCGCGAACGCCGTGCAGGATGCGTTTCGCCACTTCCAGGCCCTCGTCCATGCTGGTCAGCGGCAGCAGCACGCCAAACTCTTCGCCGCCCAGGCGGCCCACGGTGTCGCTGGCGCGCAGCTGGTTTTTGACGGCCTGCGCAAACGCCACCAGGGCGCGGTCGCCTTCCAGGTGGCCAAAACGGTCGTTGATGGATTTGAAATGGTCCAGGTCCAGCATCAGCAGCGTGAGCGGCTCGCCATTGCTGCGTGAATGGGCATACACCGACTCCGCACATTCCAGAAATGCGCGGCGGTTGGCCATGCCGGTGAGCATGTCGGTGGTGGCCAGGCGCTGCAGCTCGCGCTCCAGGTTCTTGCGCTGCGTCACGTCGCGGTAAATGCCCTCCACCCCTGCGAAATTGCCAGCATGGTCGTACAAGGCGTGGCTGCTGATGGAGATGTCGATCACGGTGCCGTCGCGCCGCACCATCTGGCCCGGAAAATCCGACACCTCGCCATGCTCCATGATGGCGGCCTTGAACGCGTCGCGGTCAGTGCTTTGCGGGTAGTACGACTCGGCCGTGCGGCCCTCGATTTCGTGGGGCTCGTAGCCCAGCACCCGGCGCACGCCAGGGCCCACATGTTGCACGATGCCCTGGGCATCGGTGCGGTAGTAGACGTCCTGCATGTTCTCAAAAAGGCGACGGAAGTTCTGCTCGCTCTCGCGCAGCTGGGCCTCGATCTCGCTCTGGTGGGTCATGTCCAGACCACACATCAGCACGGCGGGGGCTCCGTTCCATTCCACAGCTACGCTGCTGATGAGCACCATGCGCAGGTTGCCCTGCAGTGTGCGGATGCGAAATTCAGACGATTTGTTGGGCCGCCCGCCCTGTTCGGGCACAGCGACCTGCTGGATGCGGTTGGTAGAACGCACCTGATCCATGGGATGCACAAAATCGCCCGAGAGGCGGCCTATCAGGCTATCGGTGCTGGGCGCTTCCAGCAGCGCCATGCTGGCAGCGTTGGCAAAGCGGATGGCGCCCTCCTGCGTGACGAGCACGGCCGCTGGCAGTGTGTGCAGCAGACTGAGGTCGTGGAACATCGGGCTTGGCGGTAACCAAAAGTAATGCACCATTGTGGCACTGGGGTGCCCGGCTGGGAATCCATATCTGTCACAGGCGGTACCATCACCCATGAGAAAAACTTTCCAACTCCATGTTGAAGGCAAGAACCGGGACCGCGTTCTGGATGCCGTCAAGCACGAAATCCGCAAGTACATCAAGCGCGAACGGCGCCGCGACCTGCCCGAAGGCGCTGATTTTTGGGACTTTGACTGCCAGTTTGGTCCCACCAAGGAAGACGCCACCGTGGCGCACCTGTCGGCCTTGACCGGGCTGATCAACGGTGTGGCCGCTGAGGGCGGCGCGCAGTTCTATGTCGAGATTCTGGCCAAGCCCGCCAAGCGCACGCCACGGGCGCCGGGCGAGCCGCAAGGCGCTGATGAGGATGGCATGGACGAGGGCGACGAAGAGGTCTGAAACTCAGGCTGCTTGGGCGGCCGCCCTTCACGGCGCTTCCAAAGGCTCCTTTCAGGAGCCTTTTTTGTGGGCGGCGGGGGGCGCTTCGGTAACTGCAGCCGCTGCTGCGCGCAGCTTGTCCTTTTTGCTGGGCCGCTTGCCCTTGATGCCGCCGGTGCCCTGGGGATCTGCGGATGACGCGGGCGCAGGGGCCTCGGTGGGTTCAAAACCCGCAATGTGTTCGCGCGGGATGGTGAGGTGCTGACGTTTTTCGATGAGGCGGAAATGTGCTTCGGCATCGGCCGTCACAAAGCTCACGGCCACACCGCTTTCGCCCGCGCGGCCCGTGCGGCCGATGCGGTGCACATAGTCCACGGCCGAGCGTGGCAGGTCGTAATTGACCACCGCAGGCAACTGCGCAATGTCGATGCCGCGTGCGGCCAGGTCGGTGGTCACCACCACCTGCCAGCGTTCATCCTTGAACTCCTGCAGCACCTGTTTGCGCGCGCCCTGGCTCAGGCCGCCGTGGAAGGGCGTGGCAAAGATACCCGCTTTGTAGAGCTTTTCGGCCACATGCTCGGCAGCGTATTGCGTGGCCACAAACACCAGCACGCGCGACCAGTTGTGTTCCTTGACCAGATGGCGCAGCAGTTGGGTGCGGCGCACGGCGTCCACCGCAATGGCCCGTTGCTCGATGGCCGGTTCGTTGCCCGGCGTGTGGGGCACCTCCACGCGCAACGGGTTGTTCAGCAGGCCATCGGCCAGCGCTTGCACGGCGGCAGGGAAGGTGGCCGAGAAGAACAGGTTCTGCCGCTGCGCAGGCAGCAGCGCCAGCACGCGCTGCAGTTCTTCGGCAAAGCCCAGGTCCAGCAGGCGGTCGGCCTCGTCCAGCACCAGGTGCGCCACGGCCGACAGGCGCAGCGCTTTGTGGTCTACCAGGTCCAGCAGGCGGCCCGGCGTGGCCACCACAATGTCTGCGCCGCCACGCAGGCCCAGCATTTGCGGGTTGATCGAGACGCCGCCGAACACAATGGCCACTTTCAGCGGCTGCTGCAGGTGCTGTGCCAGGCTGCGCAGCACCTCGCCCACCTGGGCGGCCAGCTCGCGCGTGGGCACCAGCACCAGGGCGCGCACCCGGCGTGGGCCGCCGGTGGCGCTCAGCTGCAGCTGCTGCAGCAAGGGCAGGGCAAAAGCGGCTGTCTTGCCCGAACCCGTCTGGGCGGCTCCCAGCAGATCAGCCCCCTGCAGGATGGCCGGGATGGCCCCCGCCTGGATGGGCGTGGGCGCTACAAAACCCGCTTTTTCTGCAGCGTGGACAAGGGCAGGGGACAAACCGAGGGAGGCAAAGGGCATGGAGGCAGCGCTGGGGCGGCGTTGAAAGGGGGACGCACAACAGCGCGAACGGTGGGAAGGGATGGGGCGATTGTCGCCGCAGTTGCTGCCGAAGCCCCTGCACGCGCGCCAGGCAGTCAAGGCCGTGGTGCGCAGGGCCTGGCTGCGCGCGCCATCACCCTGATAATTGGGCCACCGGCGGTTCGCCGGTTTTTCCTTTGTTTCCTAAGCACCATGGCCCTCACCCTTGACTCCTCTGCCATCACCCACGGCATCCAGCTGGCGGTGGCCCCCGTGTTTTTGCTCACGGCCGTGTCCGGCATGATTGGCGCTGTGGCGGGCCGGTTGGCCCGCATCATCGACCGGGCCCGCGTGGTGGAAGACCGCGCCCGCGCCAACACCGAGCCCGAGTTTCTGGCCCGCGCCTACAACGAACTGGCCGACCTGCGGCTGCGTGGGCGGCTGGCCAATGGCTGCATCGGGCTGCTCACGTTCTGTGCGTTCCTGATCGGCATCACCATCATCCTGCTGTTCCTCGGCGAGACCACCAACTTCCAATCCAACCGGCTGGCCGTGGCGGGTTTTCTGGCGGGGGTGGCGTCGTTTTTGCTGGCGCTGGTGTGTTTTCTGACCGAGACCATGCTGGCCACCCGGCTGCTCAACTTTCACATGCTGCAGCAAGAGGTGGAAGGAAAAAAGCCATGAAGTCGTTGGCTGACCTGGGCGGCTTGGTGTATTCCACCGAGTCCGGCCGCATGTGCCCCGGCTGCCGCCAGCCCGTGGCGCAGTGCACCTGCAAGCAGAACAAGCCTTTGCCCACCGGAGATGGCATCGTGCGGGTGTCGCGTGAAACCAAGGGCCGGGGCGGCAAGGCTGTGACCCTGGTCAAGGGCGTGCTGGTGGACGCGGCCGCACTGGAGCAGCTGGGCAAGCAGCTCAAAGCCGCCTGCGGCAGTGGCGGCACGGTGAAAGATGGCGTGATCGAAGTGCAGGGCGACCATGTGGAGCGCGTGATGGCCGCACTGCAAAAGCTGGGCCACAAGGTCAAGCGGGCCGGCGGCTGAGGAGGCTGGGGCGATGGATTCGGAGAAACTGCAGCGCCTGGTCACCACCGAGATGCCCTACGGCAAATACAAAGGCACGCTGCTGGCCGATCTGCCCGGCAACTACCTGAACTGGTTTGCACGCGAGGGCTTTCCCAAAGGCGAGCTGGGGCAATTGCTGGCGCTGATGCACGAGATTGACCACAATGGGCTGTCGGACCTGCTCAAGCCGTTGCGAGGTGCCGGTGCTGCAGAGGCCTGATCCGCAAGTCACCTGCTGTGCCCGGTTGATCCGGGTGCTTGTGCCTTGTCGGGCGTCGGCCACAGTCCACTGGAGCGCCACAGCATGGTGACGATCATCGCCAGCGCAATCAGCAGCGGGCGCACCACGCCGGCGTCCAGTTGCCCGTTGGTCGCGGCCTGCAAAGGGCCGACCACGTAGCGCAGCATTTCGGGCAGGGCCGCGAGCAGCACGGCGCCCAACACCACGCCCGGGATATGGCCCATGCCCCCAAACACCACCATGGCCACGATGAGCACGGACTCGTTCAGACTGAAGGCTTCGGGCGAAACAAAGCCCTGGAAGGCAGCAAACATTGCACCGGTGATTCCGCCAAAGCTGGCCCCCACGCCAAAAGCCAGCAGCTTGAGATTGCGGGTATTGATGCCCATGGACCGCGCGGCAGTCTCGTCGTCGCGGATGGCCATCCAAGCGCGGCCAATGCGTGAATCCTGAAGGCGCTGGCAAATCACGATGGTGATCAGCACCAGAGTCAGGAACAGGTAGTAGTAGAGGGTGACGGAGGCTACTTCGTGGCCTGCCACGACCAGGGGCTGGCCCAGGTCCACTCCCAGGATGCGGACCGGGTCAATCAGCCCCAGGCCCTGGGCGCCGTGGGTGATGTTGACCGGGTGGCCCAGGTTGATGACCAGCAGGCGCACGATCTCGCCAAAGCCCAGCGTGACCACCGCCAGGTAGTCACCGCGCAGCCTCAGCGTGGGCGCCCCCAGCAGCATGCCCAGGATGGCGGCCAGCGCCGCGCCCAGCGGGATGGTCACCCACCAGGGGGTGTGCAGCCCTTGCGGGAACAGCGCCGCGATCCAGGCAAAGTGGTCGGTCAGGTGCGGTGAGGTCAGTAACGCGAACAGGTAGGCGCCCAGGGCGTAGAAGGCGACGTAGCCCAGGTCCAGCAGGCCCGCATAGCCCACCACGACGTTCAGGCCCAGCGCCAGCATCACGTACAGCAGGCTGGTGTCTGCGACACGCACCCAGTGGTGTCCGAGGCTTTGCAGCACCAGGGGCAGCAGGAGCAGTATGGCTGCCAGGCCTGCGCGCCTGGCATGCCGTGCGGAGAGCGTTTTCATGGGCAAGGATGGGTGATGGCGCGGTGCATGAAGCGCCATTGGCCCTGCAGCGCGGCGGGCACCTCGGTGCCTTCGTAGGCCGCACAGTCGGTAAAGCCGTGGGCTTCGTACAGACAGTGCGCAGCCTGCATGAACAAGGCGGTGTCCAGGCAGATGCGGGTGTATCCCCAAAGACGGGCGTCGGCGAGCAGCCTGCGCAGTGCGGACGACCCGAGCTGCATGCCCCGGTAGGCAGGGCGGACATACAGGCGCTTGATCTCGGCGGTGTTGCCGCCCAGGCTACGTAGGCCACACATGCCGGCGGCTTCGCCATCGACCTCCATCAGATAGAAAACGCTGCCCGGTGTGCGCCCGGCGCAGAGCGCCTGAATCACGTCGGCGTTGCCTTCAGTGTGGAGCCGTCCCGCATCGCGGGTGGGAAGGGCGGAAAAGCTCCGCGCCATCTCGCCGTATACCCAGCCCAGGTATTCAGCTTGCAGGCCAAGCAGCGAATCGTGGACAGCACAGGGACTGCCGACTGCGGCGCGAATGAACAACGGAGTGGGCATGGTGCGGGTTTTGTGGACTTGGCAAAGGTTAAACTGGCCTGAATGGTGGAAAAAGTAACTCCCATTCCTTTCATTGCGGACCAAATCGCTTGAATTGACCGTATCAAGCAATCACGTGAGGGCAGATGGACAAGCTCAGCGGCATGTTGGCCTTTGTCAAAACGGCGGAACTTGGCAGCTTTGTGGCGGCAGGACGGGCGCTCGCGATATCCGCGTCTGCCGTGGGCAAGGGCGTGGCGCGGCTGGAGCAGGAGGTGGGTGTGCGACTCTTGCAGCGCAGTACCCGGCGCATCCAGCTCACGGCAGAGGGACATCTGTTTCACGAACGCTGTCGGCGCATCCTGGATGACCTGGACGATGCGCAGGCCATGCTGTCCTTGTCGCGCGAGGCCCCCCGTGGGCGGCTGCGGGTGAGCGCGCCCATCGTGGGGTACCACTTCCTGATCCCCCTGGTGCCGGAGTTTCTGACCCGCCACCCAGAGGTGGAACTGGACATCAATTTCAGCGACCGCGCGGTCGATCTGATCGACGAGGGCATTGACGTGGCCATCCGCAGCGGTGACCTGCGCGACTCCCGCCTTGTCTCGCGCCCGTTGCAGGCCTTCCGGCTGCTGTTATGCGCAGCCCCGGCCTACCTGACGCGCCATGGCACGCCTGCGGCCATGCGCGATCTGGAACAGCACGCCTGCGTGCGGTTTCGCCATCCGGACTCCGGCAAGCTGCTCGATTGGCCTTGGCGCGAGGGCGTGGCCAGCGCCGAGCCGCGCCTGCGCACCGTACTTGCCTGCAACAACATCGAGGCGGTTCTGGGCGCCACGTTGCGCGGGCTCGGGATTGCCTGTCTGCCCGACTTTCTGGTGCGTGATGCCCTGGCCGATGGCCGGTTGGTCAGTGTGCTGGAGCAGGACATGGGCCCCAGCCGCCAGTTCCGCGCGCTGTGGCCATCCAGCAGGCATTTGTCCCCCAAGGTGCGTGTATTTGTGGACCACCTGGGGGCGCGGCTGTCCGGCCCGCCATAATCGCCCTCAGATACACAACTACTCCGAGGGAATGCACATGAAGGGCCATATCGCTGCCATTGTTCTGGTCGTACTGGGCGTGTTTTTTCTGCTGACCAATCTGGGGCTGATCAGCATCAGCCTGCGCGAGCTGCTGCGGGTGTGGTGGCCGGTGGCGCTGATCGCGGTGGGCCTGGCGCTGTTCTTCACACCGGGCGACAAGAAGAAGTAGCCCTGGCGCAAAGACCCAGGCAAAGGCCTGGGCTCAGCGCTCGCCGTGCCCGCTGTGCGGCGTCACAAACGCCGGGTCGCTGCCAAAGAAACCCCGGAACAAATTGCGCGCAATGCCGTGTGCCGCTACCTGCAGGTCGTGCGCCACCTCGGGGGCAAACAGGCGGCTGGTGTGCTGCTGCCACAGCCCCACCCAGGCGGCAAAGTGGGCGGGAGTCACGCCCTCCAGCGCCATGTGTTTGCCAAACACGTCGCCCTTGAAGCTGCGCGTGCCCAGTGCCACCGTGCTCCAGAAGTCCACGAGCCGCTGCAGGTGGGCGTCCCACTGGCCGTGCAAGGCCTTTTCAAACACGGGCCCCAGCAGCGGGTCCTGGCGCACATCGCCGTAAAAGCCATGCACCAGCTGCGTGATGCTTTCCACGCTGGGTGGTGCCTGTGCCCCAAGACCCTCGGGTGAAGTGGTTTGCAGGTTCATGCCTGCAGTGTGCCCCCGCCGCTGCACGCGCAGCCTGACGGACCGCAACCTTGCGACGAGGGCGCTGCGCCGGCTTCGAACGCCGGGAACAGCACGTTGTTCTCCAGGTGGATGTGGTTGATGAGGTCATCGCCCAGCTGGGCAATGCCTGCATACAGCGCGCGCCAGGTGTTGCACGCGCCTTGCGGGGGCGTTGCGTCGTTGGTCAGGGCGTTGAGCTTGTCTAACGCTTCGCCGTGGTCCACGTGTTCGGCGCGCATCATGCCGATGGGCTGGCCCACAAAGGGGTTGCCGCCGCTCTTGAGCATGGGGAACAGCACCTGCTCTTCCTTGAGCATGTGCGAGAGCAGCTCTTCGTGCATGGTTTCCAGGTGGTCGGCCAGTCCGGCGGGCACATGGGGGTTGTCGCGGTGCACGGCCTCCACGCGGCGGGCCATGCGGATCAGCTCGGGCAGCTGCTGGCGGTGCACCTCGTGGTAGCGCGCCAGGATGTGGTCGATCAGTGCGCTGGGCGATGCGGCTTCGGGCACGGCGTCGCTGCGTTGCAGGGCCGCCAGCTCGGCCAGCACGGCGTTCGCGTCCAGCCCCTTGTCGGCCGCCGCCTTCGCCAGGCTCACCTGGCCGCCGCAGCAAAAGTCGAGCTTGAGCCGCCGAAAAACCGCCGTGGCACCGGGCAGTTGCACCGCGATCTGGCCGATCTGCTGGTCGGCGCTGAGCGGGGCGGGGTGGGCGGAGGCAGCTTCCAGATGGTCAACACGGGCATTCATGGCAGGTCCTTTTAAAGATTCATTTAATGTGAATATTTTATTCAATAAAATTCGTCCTGCATACCTCTTTCAATTGACCTGCGGCAAAACCATGCGCCTGACCCAATGGACCGACTACACGCTGCGCGTGCTCATGTACTGCGCAGCCACCGAAGGCCGCGAGCAACCTGTAACGATCATCGAGGTGGCCGAGGGCTACGGCATCTCGCGCAGCCACTTGATGAAGATCGTGCAGCAGCTGGCCGCCCAGGGGCTGCTGGAGACCACGCGCGGGCGGGGCGGTGGCATGCGGCTGATGGTGCCGGCGTCGGCCATCAACATCGGCGCCGTGGTGCGTGCCACCGAGACCGACTTCAACCTGGTGGAATGTTTTGATCCCGGCACCAACCAGTGCCGCCTGAGCAACCACTGTCGCCTCAAGGGCGTGCTGTGGCAGGCCATGCAGGCCTACCTGGCGGTGCTGGACAGCGTGACGTTGGCCGACCTGATGGCACCGGCCGCTGCGGGTGGGTCAGCTGCACGCGCCCTGCTGCCCACGGTGGCGCTGCCCCGGGGCGGCAGCGCCATGCGCAAGCGAGCACCCGTGGCCGGGTTGCCCTCCAAAGCCGAAAATATTGAATAAAATGGCCCATTGCGCTCGATAGATATCGAGTTTTTGCTATCAAATTGATAGTATATCCGACCCTCGCATGCCTCCGACTGCAAATGCCTGCCGGTAGCGCGCCGGAGTCAGGCCCACATGGCGTGCAAATTCGCGTGTGAAGTGGGGCTGGTCGGAAAAACCGCACGCAAACCCGATTTCTGCGAGGCCATGCGGGCTCTCCAGCAGCCATTGCGCGGCCACGCGAGCGCGGGCCTCGGTCACGATGTGGCGGCAGCTCAGGCCGCTGTCGGTCAGCGCCCGCTGCAGGCTGCGGCGGGCCAGGCCGGTGTGCCGGGCCAGTGCATCCACCGTGTGCTGCGCGGCCGGGTCGTGCAGCACATGGCGCGCCAGCTGGTGCGCCAGCGGCGGCCAGGGCAGGGCATCGCACAGATGGGTGGCGGGCTTGGGCTGCTGAGTGGAGGTTGTGGGTGCGTTGCTGTCGTGAGGTTCCCAGTGCAAGGTCCAATGGCCTAGCAACCTTCGCGCGGCCAGCGGTGCCAGTTGCGCGTGCAGTTCCGCCGGGGTGGCGACAGGGGCTTCCATCCGCAGGTTCACGCGGTGGCCTGCGGCCTCGGGCGCGCCGATCTCCACCCGCACCCCGCGCACGCCCAGGGCCTGGCTGGCACCCACCAGCACGCCCAGCACGGCCAGGCTTTCGGTGGGGTGGGGTTCTTCCGGCACACCGGGGCGCGCGTGGTGGCGCAGTGCCAGCGTGCCCGGGGCGCTGGCGGTGACGCTGACCTGGTGGCGCGAATGCACATATCGCTCCAGCCGCTGCCAGCGCGCCAGTAGCTCTGGCGGGTGGGTGGCGCCCAGCAGCGCACGGTGCACCGGGTCGCCCGCCAGCAGGTCCACCCGCTGCGCCAGCTGCAGCAGTGTGCCCAGGCCGCCCTGATGCAGCACGGCTTCGACCACGCTGCGTTTGTAGGCCAGGGGCACGTGGCTCGCGGCCAGCCCGTCGGCACCCGGTGGGGGCGGTGGCGGCACCAGCCCGTGCGCAGCCATGGCGCGCACCAGCAGGCGGACCATGGCGGCGCTGGCAAAGTCTTGCATGGGCGGATTGTGCCGTTGGTGCTGCCCCGCTAGGGATGTCCTGCATAACCCGCGCGAGTCGGTGGTAGTGCGGATCGGGATGGGCCGCAAGGCGTCTTTTCGCAGCCAATAGCCCGGCTATTGGCAAGAAAAGCAACGCAGCGGATCGCCCGAGGCCGCGCTATCACGGACCGCAGGGAGTTATGCAGGACATCCCTAGTCCCGCGTGCTCAAGGCCTGCAGCACATCCGCGCTGCGCACCGGCAGGCGGGCAAAACGCACGCCGGTGGCGTCGCGCAGCGCGTTGGTGATCGCTCCAGCCCCGGCCACCATGGCGGTTTCTCCGGCACCGGTGGGCGGCGCGCTGCTGTCGATCAGGTGCACATGCAGCGGCGGCACGTCGCCCATGCGTGGCAGCGGGTAGTCGGCAAAGCTGGCAGCGGCCACGCCCGAGCGGGCCACGGGCAGTTGCTCGTGCAGCACCATGCCCAGGCACCACACGAGGTTGCCCTCGGTCTGCGCGCGCACGCCGTCAGGCTGCAGCACCAGGCCGCAGTCGTGCGCGCACCACAGCGCCGTTACGCGCACCTGGCCGGTGGCGCGTTGCACCTCCACGTCGGCCACGGCGGCGGCGTAGCTCACGCCCTTATAGATACCGCCTGCGATGCCGCGCCCGCGCAAGGTGGTGGCGTCGCTGGCGGGGCGCTCTGACCATCTGGATTCTGCAGCGGCACTGCGCAGCACCTGCGCCAGGCGTGCATCGGTGGTGTGCTGCAGGCGCCAGTCCAGCGGGTCGGCCCCAACGTGGCGCGCGCATTCGTCCATGGTGCTCTCCACCACGAGGGTGTTGGGCCCCGCACCCAGGCCGCGCCAGGGGCCTGTGTGCACGGGCAGGCGCTGGGCGGTGAACTCGATGCGCTGCTGGGGCACGTCGTACGGCATTTGTGCGCCGCGCGCCACGCCGCTGTCGCCCGCCAGGTCGGCCAGGGTTTGCATCCACACCGGCATGGCGGCGGGTGTGAACAGGATGTGGCTGCTGGCCAGCGCATGCCACCAGTGGGTGATGCGCCCGCCTTGCACGCGGGCCCGCACACGGTGGCTGGAGGGCGGGCGCTGGAAGCCCTGGGCAAACTCCTGCGCGCGGCTCCATTGCACCTTGACGGGTGCCCCTGCAGCCTGGGCGAGCACGGCGGCCTCCAGCTCCACCGTGCACAGCGTGCGGCCGCCAAAGCCGCCGCCGATGCGGCAGGCCTGCACCTCGATACGTTCGGCATCCAGGCCCAGCTGGCGAGCGAGCACGTCGCGCATGTAGAACAGGTCTTGGGTGCCCGCCCATACCTTCAGGGCGATGCCTTGGTCTGCGTCGGCCAGCCAGTGCGCCGTTGCGCTGAGCGGCTCTATGGGCGCGTGGGCGGCCAGGGGCACGTCCATGCGCAGGTCCAGCGTCCATGCTGTGTCTGTGGGCAGGTCGTCCTTGCGCAGCCGGTGCTGCAGCGCGCCCCGGCGCAGGTGGGTGTCGATGTCGATGCGCTCGTCGATGGCGGCCTGCTCGAATGCGCTGCCATCTTCCACCTGCCATTGCACGGCCAGCGCGGCCTCGATGCGGTCGAGCGCCGAGGGCGTGCGCGCCGCGATGCCCAGGCCCAGGCTGCCCATCCGCGCGAGGCGCGGGTGCTGCACCACGGCCACGCAGGCTGGGTCGGCGCGGGCGGCCGTCTCATCCCACGCTTGCGGGCGTGAGGTGATTTCGGCCGACATCGGTGCGCGCAGCACGCGGCCATAGAGCAGGCCGGGCAGGCGCGTGTCGCCCGCAAACAGCGGCCGGCCGGTGACGAGGGCGTGCAGCTGGCCCGGCGCCGCCGCAGCTTCTTTGGCGGCCCCCGTGCGCGCCTGCAGGCTGCGCAGCGCGCTGGCCGGGATGTCGCGCGGGGCCAGCGTTCCCGTGGTCTGGCCTTGCGCCAGGGCCTCGCGCAGCGTGGCGCAGGCGCGGGCCAGGGGCAGGGCAAAGTCCTGCACGCTGGCGCTGCCCACGGTGGCGCGCACGCGGGCGATGTGGCGGGTGCTGGGCAGTTGCAGGTGTACTTGTGCAGGCGGCACGCCCAGCTCGGCAGCGGCCAGGCCCTGCATGGCGGCGCTGATCTGCTGGCCCATTTCGGCGCTGGGCAGCCACAGGGTGTAGCGGCCGTTTTCGTGCCGTATCCAGCCCAGCGCGTCATCGGCGGTGGAAGTGGGGCGCTTGGGGATCACTGGCACCAGGCTGCAGCCCGCCAGCGTGACGGTGAGTACCCCGGCGCCTGCCGCTGCCAAAAACTGGCGGCGCTTCATGGTTTGGTTCCCCCGGCTGCTTGGTGGATGGCTGCGCGCACGCGGTGCTGGGTGCCGCAGCGGCACAGGTGGGCCGACATGGCGGCGTCGATCTGCGCATCGCTGGGGCGGGGTGTGGCGCGCAGCAAGGCCACGGCGCCCATGATCTGGCCGCTCTGGCAGTAGCCGCACTGGGGCACGCGCAGGTCCAGCCAGGCCTGTTGCACGGGGTGCAGCGTCCCGTCGGGCGCCGCCAGCCCCTCGATGGTGGTGATGGAGCGCCCTTGCAGCCCGCGCGCCGTCTGCAGGCAGGCGCGCTGCGCTACGCCGTCGATGAGCACGGTGCAGGCTCCACATTGGCCCATGCCGCAGCCAAAGCGGGTGCCCGTGAGGCCCAGGGGCTCGCGCAGCAGCCAAAGCAGGGGTTCGTCCTCCCAGCCGGGTGGTACGGGCTGGGGCTGTTGGTTCAGGGTGATGTGCATGCGGGCCTCCGTGGGTGGTACGGGGCCAGTGTGCAAAGGCGGAGGCGGTTGGTCTTGAAGATCTGCGCCAAACAGATCAGAGCGGTAACTTTGGCGTCGGGCCGGGGATTTGAATGAAAATGGCCTCCAGCGCTTGTCCATCAAGCGCTAGAGGCTATCATTTTGGAAGCATTGCACTCCACTGCGGCACGGTCTGCGCCCACCACAGCCGCAGGCGCATGGCCCATTCGGGTGTGTAGCCCGAGGTGGCGAACCGCACCTGGCCGTGCGCGTCGATGACCACCAGCGCGGGCACGGAACGCACGCCCCAGCTGCGCGACAGGGTGGCCTGCGGGTCCACCGCCGTGGGCCACGGCATGCCGCGCTGGCGTTGCACCTGGGCCACCCGCTCGGCGTTGCCCGACTGCATGGCGACGCCCAGCAGGGGCCAGTCGGTGGACAGGCTGGCGATGCTGGGCTCTTCGAGCTTGCAGACTGCACACCATTCGGCCCAGAAGTGCACGGCCACGGCCTGACCGGGGTGCTGGGCGCGCCACTGGGCCAGGGTGGTGGGGGCGGTGGCGCCAGCGCTGGGGGCCATCACCAGCGCCACATCGGGCGCAGGGCCCTGGGGCAGGTCGCGCGTGCGCCAGGTGTCCACCGCCACGATGGCGATCCAGGCGAGCGCGAGGGTGGCCAGGTGCTGCTTCCAGCCCCGGCGCAGGGCCTGTGCTGCGCGGGTGATGCGGACTTTCAGCATGACTGGAGGGCGATACCGTCGTTGATCAGCGCAGCACTTCGAGCAGCCGGTCGAGCCCGCCCTGGTTGATGGCCACCTTGGCCTGCGCGCGCACGGCGGGCTTGGCGTGGTAGGCCACCGACAGGCCCGCCGCGCCCATCATGGGCAGGTCATTGGCGCCATCGCCCACGGCAATCGCCTGCTGGGGCGAGATGCCCATGAGCGAAGCCACTTCCAGCAACGTGCGGCGCTTTTCGGCGCCATCACAGATGTCGCCCCAGGCCTGGTCCACCATGCGGCCGGTGAGTTGGCCATCTTGCACTTCGAGCATGTTGGAGCGGGCGAAATCAATGCCCAGCCCGGCCTTCACGCGGTCGGCAAAAAAGGTGAAGCCGCCGGAGACCAGCAGCGTGGTGAGGCCCGCCGCCTTGGCGGCGGTGATCAGCTCTTGGGCGCCAGGGTTGAAGCGCAGGCGCTCTGTGAACACCTGTTCCATATGCTGCACCGTCACGCCCTTGAGCAGGGCCACGCGCTGGCGCAGGCTTTCCTTGTAGTCGGTGATCACGCCTTGCATGGCCGCTTCGGTGATGGCGGCCACCTCGGCCTTGCGGCCTGCGGCGTCGGCGATTTCGTCCACGCACTCGATGTTGATGAGGGTGGAGTCCATGTCAAACGCGATGAGCTTGTAGCTCGACAGGGACAGGGGGGCTTCAATGCCCTGGACAACAAGGCCGGGCGCGAATTCGGTAGCGTGGGTCATGGCAGAACGTGGGAGTCGATTTTTTGGGGGAGCACAACCTGCAATGGTATCGCCCGCGCCTGCGTACTCGATAGCCCCAAACCGTATCGCCCCGCAGGGCATAAATTCCGCGGCTCGCGGCCGAGAGCGGTTGCTTCCAGCTCTTGGGTTTGCCTTGGATGCGGACGATGTGCAGTACGGGCCCATGGGCGCATATGATTTCTGCACAACATGCACTGAGGGTACTGACGATGGCCATGCACAGAGACGGCAACGCGGGAGAGAAAGTCTCCGCGACATGGATCAACCGCAGGCAGGCCACGGCCGTACTGCTGGCCAGCGCGGCGGTGCCTTTTACCCCAGCGGGAGCGCAGGATGCAGCGGCCCCCGCATCACCTGCCGCATCCCCCGCTGCATCGGCTGCCGAAGCCCCTCTCGCCGCTATCTGGCCTGCTGACGACTGGGCAGAAAGCACGCCCGAGGCGCAGGGCATGGACTCCGCAGCGCTGGCCAAGCTCGTCGACTTTGGCGCAGCGCAGGGCATGGACAGCCTGCTCGTCACCCGACACGGCAGCCTGGTGGCCGAGGCCTTCTATGCCCCGTACCGCGAGGGGCTCAAGCATGCCGTCAACTCCACCACCAAGGGTGTCGTCGCCACGCTCACCGGCATGGCCATCCAGGACGGGCTGATCGCCTCGCGCGATGCGCCCGTGCTCGACTTCTTTGCTGACCGCAAGGTCGCCAACGCCGATGCCTCCAAGAAGGCCATGACTGTGGGCCACCTGCTGGACATGACCTCGGGCCTGAACTGGATCGAGCCGCTCAGCGACGCCGTGCCCGAGACCATGCTGCAGCTGACCCGCACGCGCGACTGGCAGGGCTTTGTGCTCGACCGGCCCATGGCCCAGGCGCCCGGCACGGGCTTCAACTACAACAGTGGCAACACCCATCTGCTCTCGGCCATCCTGGCGCTCAAGACCGGCGGCAGCACCCTGGCCTATGCGCAAAAACGCCTGTTCGGCCCCCTGGGCATCACCGACGTCCGCTGGCGCAAGGACCCGCAGGGCCTGGAGGTTGGCGGCTGGGGCTTGTACCTGCACCCGCGCGACATGGCGCGCATCGGCTACCTCTACCTGCGCAAGGGCCAGTGGAACGGCCGCCAGCTGCTGCCCGCCGCCTGGGTGGAGCAGGTCTTCAATCCCGTGGTGGACATGGGCTTTGGCACCAGCAACGGTGCGCCCGCCTTCAAGTACGCCAACGGCTGGTGGAGCATCCCGTCCAAGCGCGCGTACTTCACGGCCGGCTTCAACCGCCAGCTCATCGTGGTGCTGCCCGACCTCGACGTGGTCGTCGCCGTGACCGGCCGGCGCCACTACCCGCTGACCCTGTTCATCGACCACATCACCGCCGCCGTGCGCTCGCGCGAGCCCCTGCCTGCTGACGCTGCCGGGCAGGACCATCTGGCCGCCCGTATCCGCGACGCCGGGGTGGAAAAGCCCAGCGCCATCCCCGCCACCACGCCCGAACTGGCCGCCACCGTTTCGCGCAAGGCCTGGCTGCTGGAGCGCAACGGCATGGGCATCCAGCGCCTGGTGCTGGATCTCACGCCTGCTAACCCGCGCTATGAGGTCACCTTCGACAGCAGCCGCCCCGATTTGCCGCGCGAGCCGGTTACCGGCCCGCTGGGCCTGGACGGCAAGTACCGCACCGTGCAGCAGGGACCCCATGCGGTCATCGCCATCAAGGGCCACTGGCTTGATGCGCAGACCTTTCAGCTCATCTCGCGCTCGGTGGCGGATGGCGAGGTCACCGTGGTCACGCTGAAATTCGAGGACGGCGGGAAGGCGGTGAATGTGGGGCTGGAGAACAACTGGGGGTTCAGGGTACAGGTGCGGGGGCGCGGGGAGTAGCGTTTCGGCTTTGCGCGACCATCGGCAATGAAGCTACCAGGTTCAGCGCCACGGTGACCAGCCCGGTGGCCAGGTTCTTTCATGATCAGGGCTGGATGGTCGCGTTTCCCGAGCGCCGGGGGCTCGGCGTGCCCCGGTTGATATTGGCGCTCTCGGCCGCATGTTGATGGTTGTCAGGTAGCCTTGGGCTTCCACTTCCCAGCACCAGCAGGTGCCCTCGCTACCAAGACCCGCTACCGATAGACCACCGATGAAGACCATTGACGAAATGCTGCACCTGGACTTGCTCACCGCCGAGCAGCACGTTGACATCAGCGCATGGATTGCGCAGTCAGCCTCTCCCGAAGAAATACTGCAGATGCCTGCGCCCCTGTGGCAGGCCCTGGAGCGCGCCAGCAAAGTGATGGGCATCGACGAGGACCTTTTGCGACCACCGTCGTTCGATGCGGACAGTCTGGCGCTGGGCTAAGAACCTGTTCAAGATCTTTTCAGGGTCGCACGAGTACCTTGCCGGGATGGGATGCAAGGCGCGGGGTGCAGCCAATAGCCCGGCTATTGGCAAGCGCCGCAACGCCGCGGACCGCCCGGCAAGGCACTTGCCCGAAGGGTTGGAGTGAAATCGGGTGATTGGACGCCCCGGCTGCTTGCATGGGCACGAGCCCATGCGGCGCATCCGAAGCTTCCACTCATCCCGATTGCACTCCAATGCGATCCCCGAAAAGATTTTGAACAGGTTCTAAGACGCTTGTGCCGCTGGCGGCAAGCTTGGCTTGGGTGTCCGGGTCGAAAAGGGCGGCATGCACTGCGCGCTGGAGTTTGGCGGCAACGGGCCGTGGACCATGGCAGAACGTGGGAGCGGTTTTTTAAGGGCTACAGCCCGCAATCGCATCGCCTCCTCGGCTTCCCCGTGCCGGGCTACGGCGCTCAGACCGTGCGGGCCGGATCAGCGCGAAGGCGGCAGGCTCTTGCCGTTGCCCGTGCGCCCGGCGGTGGCGGGGTTGGGCGTAGGTGGTTCGTTCATCTTGACCAGGAACATGCGCAGGAAAAACGCGGCCATGCACAGCATGAACCCGATGCCAATGATGCTCATCAGCCCGTAGTCGGTAGAGAAAAGATCGTTCAGCAGCTTCATGGTGGGGCACTCCTTGTTGGTGTGATGTCCACTATCGCGCTGCAAAGGCGGATACCCCTTGCGCTGTGTCAACCATCGCTGCAGCAGCCGAGGCTCAGTCCGGCCGGGGCAAGTACAGCCGGTCCGACCATGTGGCCAGCCACTCGGGCTTGAAGGCCACAAAAATCGCCGCGAGCATGCCGGTGACAAACCCATCGCCCCAGGCCATCAGCCAGCGCGCCACCAGCGACAGCTCATCGCCCACGCCGGGCAGCAGGTGGCCGCTCCACTGCGACAGGACGCCCGCTGCAAACACACAGACCACGGTGCCCAGAAACGCACGGCCCAGCACATAGACAAACGGTTTGGTGCCCGTGTAGCGCCGCAGCAGCGCACCCAGGCCCAGCCCCAGCGTGGCGGGCACCACGCCCAGCCACACCGTGGCACCCAGCGCATCGGCCCAGGCCATCGCTGGGGAGATCAGGCAGGCCACGATGCCCACGCCCATCAGCACCGGGATCGCCAGCGGCCAGCCCAGCATCAGCACCACCAGGCAGGCGCCCGACCATTGCAGCTGCAGCGGCATGGCGTGCAGTGTGGGCAGGGCCCACAGCCAGGGCAGGAAGACCAGCGTGGCGAGCAGTGGCGTCCACAGCGCAGACGGCGCGCCCTGCGTCTCGTGTGCCAGAGGCTTGCGGTTGGCCAGCATGCGCCAGGGACGGGCCGCCAGAGCGGTAACCAGAGCGACGAGGGCGAGGGCGGCTTCCAGCCACATGGTTCTGTTCGCTATGCTATTAATAGCTACTAGCGCTTTCCAGATAAGCGCTAGAGGCCAATTTCATTAAAAATCAAGCAACCACCAGTGGCTGCCCCAGGCTGCGCAAGATGTCCCGCACCATCTGTGCCCGGTCCTTGGGTTCTTTCAGCTCGCGCTCGATGCGCAGCTTCTCGTTGCCCGCCAGCTTGATGTGCTTGTTTTTCTGGATCAGCTCGATGATGCGCATCGGGTCGATGGGCGGCTGGGGCTTGAAGGTGATGTTGATGACGCCAGGGGCCGCATCCACCTTGACCACGCCGTAGGGCTGGCTCAGCACGCGCAGGCGGTGCACGTCGATGAGGGTCTGGGCCTGCGGCGGCAGCTTGCCGAATCGGTCCACGATCTCTTCGAGCAGGCCGTCGATCTGGTCGGGGTTCTTGGCCGTGGCCAGCTTCTTGTAGAACGACAGGCGCAGGTGCACGTCGCCGCAGTAGTCGTCGGGCAGCAGGGCGGGGGCGTGCAGGTTGATGTCGGTGGTGACGGACAGGGGGCTGAGCAGGTCCGGCTCCTTGCCGGCCTTGAGCGCCTTGACGGCTTCGTTGAGCATCTCGTTGTACAGCTGAAAGCCCACCTCCAGCATGTTGCCGCTCTGGTTCTCGCCCAGCACCTCGCCCGCGCCGCGGATCTCCAGGTCGTGCATGGCCAGGTAGAAGCCGCTGCCCAGTTCTTCCATCTGCTGGATGGCTTCAAGCCGCTGCTGCGCTTGCTTGGTCAGTCCTTCCACGTCGGGCACCATGAGGTAGGCGTACGCCTGGTGGTGGCTTCGGCCCACGCGCCCGCGCAGCTGGTGCAGCTGCGCCAGGCCGAACTTGTCGGCGCGGCTCATGATGATGGTGTTGGCGGTGGGCACGTCGATCCCGGTCTCGATAATGGTCGAGCACAGGAGGATGTTGTAGCGCTGGGCCACGAAGTCGCGCATCACGCGCTCCAGTTCGCGCTCGGGCATCTGGCCGTGGGCCACGGCGATGCGGGCCTCGGGCAGTATCTCTTCGAGCTTCTGGCGGCGGTTCTCGATGGTCTCCACCTCGTTGTGCAGGAAGTAGACCTGGCCGCCGCGCTTGAGTTCGCGCAGCACGGCCTCGCGGATCACGCCCGTGCCCTCGTTGCGCACAAAGGTCTTGATCGCCAGGCGTCGCTGCGGCGCGGTGGCGATGACCGAGAGGTCGCGCAGCCCTTCGAGCGCCATGCCCAGCGTGCGGGGGATGGGCGTGGCCGTGAGCGTGAGCACGTCCACCTCGGCGCGCAGGGCCTTCATCTGCTCCTTGTGGCGCACGCCGAAGCGGTGCTCCTCGTCGATGATCAAGAGGCCCAGGTTGTGGAACTTGGTGGATTCACTGAGCAGCTTGTGCGTGCCCACCACGATGTCCACCGTGCCGTCGCCGATGCCCTTGATGGCCGAGGTGATCTCCTTGCCGGAACGGAATCGCGAGACCTCGGCCACCTTCACCGGCCATTTGCTGAAGCGGTCCACCAGCGTCTGGTAGTGCTGCTCGGCCAGCAGCGTGGTGGGCGCAAGAAAGGCCACCTGCTTGCCGCCTGTGACGGCCACAAAGGCCGCGCGCAGCGCCACCTCGGTCTTGCCAAAGCCCACGTCGCCGCAGACCAGGCGGTCCATGGGGCGGGGGCTGATCATGTCCTGGATCACGGCGTGGATGGCGGCGTTCTGGTCGGCCGTCTCCTCGAAGCCGAAGTCGTTGGCAAAGGTCTCGTAGTCCTGCGGGCTGTAGCGGAAGGCGTGGCCTTCGCGCGCGGCGCGGCGGGCGTAGATGTTGAGCAGCTCGGCCGCGCTGTCGCGCACCTGCTCGGCGGCCTTGCGCTTGGCCTTTTCCCACTGGCCGCTGCCCAGCTTGTGCAGCGGCGCTTCGTCGGCGCTCACGCCGGTGTAGCGGCTGATCAGCTGCAGCTGGCTCACGGGCACGTAGAGCACGGCCTTGTCGGCGTATTCCAGGTGCAGAAACTCCTGCATGGCGGGCGTGCCGTCGGGGTTCTTGTTGCCCACGTCCATGTTGACCAGGCCGCGGTAGCGGCCGATGCCGTGCGCGCTGTGCACCACGGGGTCACCTACGTTGAGCTCGGCCAGGTCCTTGATCAGCGCCTCGACGTCGCTCACCTGCTCCTGCTTCTTGCGCCGGCGCGTGGTGGGGCCGGCGGCGAAGAGCTCGGTCTCGGTGACGAAGTCGATGCCGTCCTCGATCCAGCTGAAGCCCACGGTGAGGCCTGCGGTGGCAATGCCCACCTTTTCGTCGGCCGTGCCCTGGAATTCGGCCAGCGAGTCGAAGGCCGGTGGGTTCACCCCGCTGGCGCGCAGAAAGTCGAGCAGGCTCTCGCGCCGGCCATCGCTCTCAGCCAGTAGCAGCACGCGGTGTTGCGTGTTGCGGATGTGGGCGTGCAGACGGGCCAGCGGGTCCTCGGCACCACGCACCACCGACAGGTCGCCGAGCTTGTGGAAGTGCGGGTTGTCGGCAATGTCCTCCACGCCGGGGCGGATGGACAGCTGCGCATGCTCCTTGGCGCGCGTGTAGAACTGGTCGGCCGACAGGAACAGCGCCTCGGGTGGCAGCACCGGGCGCTCGGGGTCGCCCTGCACCAGGCGGAAGCGGTCTTTCGTGTCCTGCCAGAAGCGCTGGAAGGCGGGCTCCAGGTCGCCGTGCAGCACCACGGTGGCTTCGCCGCCCAGGTAGTCGAACACGGTGGCGGTGTCGTCGAAGAACAGCGGCAGGTAGTACTCGATGCCGGCGGTGGCCACGCCGGCGCCCATGTCCTTGTAGATGCGGCTCTTGGTCGGGTCGCCCTCAAGCATTTCGCGCCAGCGGCTGCGGAACTTGGCGCGCGCCTCGTCGTCCATGGGGAACTCGCGGCCGGGCAGCAGGCGAACCTCGGGCACGGGGTACAGGCTGCGCTGGCTGTCGGGATCGAAGGTGCGGATGCTGTCGATCTCGTTGTCGAACAGATCCACGCGGTAGGGCACCAGCGAGCCCATGGGGAACAGGTCGATCAGCCCGCCGCGCACCGCGTATTCGCCAGGGCTGACCACCTGGGACACGTGGCTGTAGCCTGCCAGCGTGAGCTGGGCCTTGAACTTGGCTTCATCGAGCTTTTGCTTGACCTTGAAGTGGAAGGTATAGCCCGCCAGGAAGGAGGGCGGCGCGAGGCGGTACAGCGCTGTGGTGGCAGGCACCAGCACCACGTCGGCTTCACCCTGGGAGATGCGCCACAGCGTGGCCAGCCGCTCGCTGATCAGGTCCTGGTGCGGCGAGAAGGTGTCGTAGGGCAGCGTCTCCCAGTCCGGGAACAGCGCGCAGCGCAGGCCCGGCGCAAAAAAGGCCATCTCGTCGATGAGCCGCTGCGCATCGGTGGCGTCGGCCGTGACGATGGCGGTGGTGCGGCCCCCTGCCTTGTCACGTTCGGCCAGACGGGCCAGTAGAAGGGAATCGGCGCTGCCCACGGGGCGGGGCAGGGTGAAACGTTTTCCGGGGGAGAGTTTGGGCAGTTCCATGCGGACGGTGTCGTCTGGGCCCACCGCATCCCCAGGGGCGCGAAACACGCACGGGCTGGATCGGAGGGCAACGGAGGATTTTAGAATGAGCGCTTCATGATTGCTCCCTTGCTCCAACCCCCGCTCGCCCCTTTGTCTGCCCATGGGCGATTCTGGGCGCTGGTGCCCTGTGCCGGAATGGGCTTGCGGGCTGTTGCGGCGGGCGCTGCTGCCCCCGCGTCCGCCTCCGGCAATGCTGCGCCATCGACCTCGACCGTGGCTGCGTTTTCGGCTGTGGAAGTTGCGGCGCCCCCGCCCACAGCCCCTTTGCCCAAGCAGTACCACCTGGTGGCGGGCCAACCGATGGTGCTGCACACGCTCGCGGCCTTTGCCGGTGTAGGGCGGCTGCTGGGCACCCTGGTCGCGGTGGCCCCCGGGGACCGGTTTTTGGACACGCATGCGCACCCCACCTTTTTTGTGGTGGAGTGTGGCGGCCCTACGCGGGCCGATACGGTGCTGGGCGGCCTCAAGGCGCTGCTGGAACGGGGCGCGCAGCCGGATGACTGGGTGCTGGTGCACGATGCCGCGCGTTGCCTGGTCACGTCCGAGCAGATCGACTCCCTCATCGACCAGTGCGCTGGCGACAGTGTCGGGGGCCTGCTGGCGCACAAGCTGGCCGACACGCTCAAGACCTCCATCGACGGCCCCGGCGGCGTGCGTGTGGCCTCCACGGTGGATCGCAGCGACAAGTGGCTGGCCCAGACGCCGCAGATGTTCCGCATCGGCCCCCTCATGGATGCCATCGACAAGGTGGGTTCCAACGTGACCGACGAGGCCAGCGCCATGGAGGCCATGGGCCTGCACCCGCGCCTGGTGCCAGGTGGGGCGCAGAACTTCAAGGTCACCTACCCGGACGATTTTGCGCTGGCGGCGGCCGTACTGGCTGCGCGTGCGCACGGCACGACGCTGGAGCGTTTTGGGGGCGACCGTGGCCAGGTGACCACCGCACCGGGCAAAAAGAATCTGTTCTAGAACCGTTTCCTTCAGTGCTTTAACCCCGGCCTCACGGCGCCGTGGATGAGTGCGGCGGGGGCGCAAGGCAATACAACGCCGCAAGGCAAGCAACAACAAAGGCAAGCGGATGAATTTCAGGATTGGTGAAGGTTGGGACGTGCACGCCCTGGTGCCCGGTCGTCGGCTGGTGATTGGTGGCGTGGACATTGCCCACCCCACGGGGCTGCTGGGCCACTCGGACGCCGATGTGCTGCTGCACGCCATCACCGATGCGCTGCTGGGCGCAGCTGCCCTGGGCGACATTGGCAGCCATTTCCCCGACACCGACGCTGCCTTTCGCGGTGCCGACTCCGGCGTGTTGCTGGCCGAAGCAGCGCGGCGCGTGCGTGCGGCGGGCTACGAGATCGGCAACATCGACAGCACCGTGATCGCGCAAGCTCCGCGACTGGCGGCGCACATTCCCGGCATGCGTGCCGCCATTGCACGGGCCGTGGGCATCGCTGAGGGGCAAGTCAATGTGAAAGCCAAGACGGCCGAGCGCCTGGGGCCCGTGGGGCAGGGGCTGGCGATGGAAGCTCGGGCGGCGGCGCTGATCTATGCGTCCTGAATTTTTGCGCCGACCGGCCCGGGCGGCATTGTCTGTTCGTAGCCTGCGCGGCATCCCCCGTCCGGGGGGATGCCTGTCTTGCCCGCGCTGCGAGGAGTGTGGGGCCTGAACCACCAGGAGAGGGCCACACACTTCGCAATCCGGTATCCAGAGCAAAAAGAGCGTTGGGGGCTGCGCTGGGCCCCATGGTTCTGCCGCGCTTGCCGCGCGACTTCACTCCATCGTGATCTGGGATGTCGTCACGATATCGCGGTACAGCTTCGCCTGCGGTTTGATGAATGTCTTGAATTCAGGACCGTTCAAGGGGGCGACCGTAATGCCTGCTTCCTGCAGCTTCTGCCGCAGCTCGGATTGCGCAAGCGCTTCCTGCAGTGCCTTGTCGGCGGCGTTCACAGTCGCGGCGGGCGTGCCCGCCTTCATGAAGAGGCCTTGCCACAATGGCAGTGCCATGCCGGAGAACCCCTCCTCCTCTCCAATGCGCTTGACGTCAGGCAGCTGCTGCACCCGTGCGGTGTCGGAGACCGACAGCGCTCTGATCTTGCCGTCCTTGAGAAATGGCATGGCCGTGGAGAGCACCAACATGGCGCTGTCCACCTGTCCGCCGACCAGGTCGTTGGTGATGTGGGTGCCACCTCGGTAGGGCACGTGCAGCATGGACACCTTCGCCTGCTTGTTGATCAGCGCGCCGTACAGGTGCTGCATCGTCCCGATGCCTGGCGTGGCGAAGTTGATGCTGTCCTTGCCACCCTTGCGCAGCGCGGCGACAAGATCTTGCAGGTTGGCGTAGGGAGACGCCTTGCGCACGGCAAAGATCATCGGGACGGTGGTCATGCGCCCCACCGGAATGAAATCATTCTCCCAGTCGAGCTTGACCTTGGGGTTGACCATGGGCACGACCACTGTGTCGGTGCCTCCCATGTAGATCAGACTGCCATCGGCCGGTCCGTTGAGCACCCGCTGTGCGGCCAGCATGCCGCTGGCGCCCGCCACGTTCTCGATGATGACGGTACGGCCTAGGCGCTTGCCCAGCTCGGTCGCAACAATGCGCGCGACAAGATCTGCGCTTCCGCCAGCGGAATAGCCCACGATCAGTGAGATGGGTTTGGTATTTCCGCTGTCGCTCTGCGCCTGCGCGGTGTGCGTGATAAGAGTGCCCGTGCTCAGAACTGTCATCGCGGCGGCCTGACGGAGGAGTTGTCTGCGTTGCATATGGTGACTCCTGTTCAGAACGTGTGCTTCACGCCAAAGTCGATGGCTGTGGTGCGTGTGAGGCCGTCGCGCTTGGCGGTGCCGAGGTTGGTGTAGAGCAATGTGCGTTTGCTCAGGTCGTACTGAAGACCAGCGCCGATCATCTGCGAATCGAGTTGGGTGGCGGGTTTCAGGTGCCCAACCATGAGGTAGGTACGACCAAAACTCAGCGGCACCATGGCCGACACGCTGTAGGCCGTGGCATCGCCATTGACCCCGCCTTTGGCGCGGCTGTAGCTGGCCTTGGTGTGAACCATGCCGAAGTCGTACCCGCCTGCCACCAGAGCCAGGTGGGTGCTGGAGTCAAGCCGATCGAACGCAGCGCCCACCCATACAGGCCCGTTCTTGTACTGCAGGTTGCCCGAGGTGGCGTTGCTGCGCACTCCTTCGCCAAAAGCGCCTGCAATCTCCATGCTCACGCCAGAGATCACGGGCGATTTGTAGCCTACGGCGTTTGCCCAACGGATGTTGGATGCTTCTGCGGGAGCCGCCACTGGCGTGTAGTTGGCATAGGTGTAGGCAGAGCCCAACTGGCTCACGTAGCTCCAATAGGTGGGGTCTGCGTTGAGAGCCACTGTGTAGGCAGCCGAGTATTCGCGCCCCGCATACACCTCGCCCCACTGCTTGCTGCCTACTGCCACCACCGAGCGGCCCAGCCAGTAGATGCTGGGATTGCTTGGCGCGCCCGTGTCAGCGGCAAAGCGGTGCTCGATCTGAAAGCGCGAGTAGAGACCGCCGCCCATGTCCTCGCGGCCCATGAACCCCAGGCGCGACGTGTTGCCGGCCTTCATGGTCCAGACCCGCGGCGCCACGCCGCGCCCGGGTAGCAGGGCGCCGGGGGTTGTGCCCCCATTGGCACGGGCCAGGCCCTGGTCGACGATGCCATAAATGGTCAGCGAGGACTGGGCCTGCGCTGTACCGCAGGCCCCGAGGCTGGCCAAGGCGACGCACACAAGTGCGGAGTAGGGCGCTGAAGAGGTTGGGCAAGCCGTGCTTGCCAGGAAATGCCGTGTCATGGATTTGTCTCCGTGGATTGTGGTTTGGCGGTTGCATGTGAATTGTATGTATTGAATTTTCTTAATGCAATACAATGCAATCAGTGGGTGGTCGCAAATTCGCTGGCACTTGGCGTTTGGAATGCGGCTTGCCCTCGATGGACAACGCAATACAACACAATCTACGGATATACCCGTAGTTGTATGGATGGAGCACACATGGCGATCGGTATGTTCGAATCTTTCATCACGGGTCACTGGTTCAGTGCACCTGCCAAGGCCATCTGGAGCGATTCGGCCACTCTGCAGGCCTGGCTGGACGTGGAGGCGGCCTTGGCCCACGCCCAGGCCGGGCTGGGCGTGATACCTGCCGAAGTGGCACCGGTGATCGCTGCCCATGCTCGGGCAGAACTGTTCGACCTGCCGCATTTGGCAAAGGCCATCGCTTTCGCACAACACCCGCTGGTGCCAGTGCTCCACCGGTTCGAGGAGCTGTGCGGTGAGCCTGCGGCTGGCTTCATCCACTGGGGCGCGACCACGCAGAACATCTTCGACACGGCCAGCGCACTGCAGATGGTGCGAACCCACAGGCTGCTGGCAGGGCACCTGGATGCCGCCATAGCAGCATTGGCCGCGCTGGCGTTGGAGCACCAGGCCACGCCCATGGCAGGTCGCACGCATGGCCAGCACGCGTTACCGATGACCCTGGGCTTCAAGATCGCGGGCTGGGTCGATGAACTGGACCGTGGCCGCCGTCGCCTTGCCGAGCGGCTTGCCTCCTCGTTTCCAGCCAGCATGGGGGGCGCCATCGGCACCTTTGCTGCCACCGGGCCGCTCGGGCCCGCAGTGCAGGCGCTGATGGCGCAGCAACTGGGCCTGCTGTCGGCCGACATGCCGCTGCGGTCGTCCTATGACCGGGCCAGCGACTATCTGGCCGCACTGGGCCTCCTGGCGGGCACGGCACAGAAGATCGCGCAGGACGTGGTCTTCCTGCAGCGCACCGAGGTCGGTGAAGTGGCGGAAGCCTTTCACATCGGGAAGGTGGGCAGTTCCACCATGGCGCAAAAGCGCAACCCTTCCTTGGCACTGCTGCTGGTCAGTCTGGCGCGCATGCTGCGTACGCGCACCCAGGCCGCGCTGGAGACCATGGTGCGCATGGACGAGGGTGACTCATCGGCCACCAACGTGGCCGATACGCTGCTGCCCGAGATCGCCATCATCGCCACCTCGGTGGCCGAGACGCTGGCGCGGCTGGCGCAAGGCCTGGCGGTCAACCCGCAGGCAATGTCCCGCAACCTCGCAATGACGCGGGGGTTGATCGCCTCTGAGGCTGTGATGATGCGGCTCACCCGCCTTATGGGCCGGCATGAGGCGCATCGCCTGCTCTACGCGGCGGCGCAGCGCTCGCAGTCTGAGGGCGTGCCTTTCATCGACGCGATCCGCGCACAGCCGCCGTTCAATGGCGGTGCCTTGCCGGATGACTTGCTGCAGGCGCTGGATGCACAAGCCTATGTCGGCGAATCGGCGCGGCTCGTGGTGGACACCGTGGCGCGCGTGGCACCCGGCTGCGTGGAGCCATAGCTACCGCGCAGGGGCTGCTACCGATGTGCCCGCACGGTGCGTGACCGGCGTCAGGTGCACGCCGTAGGGTGTCCCTGCGTCAGCCCAGCGCGCCGTGATGGCGCGGTGCAGGGCATCGACCTGGTCAGCCACGCTGCAACCGATCACCTCGAAAAAGTCCGCATGTTCGCTGGCCAGGTCCGTGCGGCCGAGCAATACCACGCTCAGCTGCGCGGGCACCGAAATCCCGCTGTGGGCCAGCAGGCGCTGGAAGAGGGCGCCATCCTCGATGCCCCAGGCCACCAGGGCTGTAAAGGGCAAAGCGCTCGCGCTGTCGGCGCCCTTCGCGCGGACCTGGATCTGTTCCACCAGTCGGGCGGTGTAGTCCTCGTGCGGCAGCATGTCCAGCGTGATTTCCTGCAGCACCACATCGGACAGCGTCGCTTGCAAATACTTAAAGCGCCGACGCCCGAGCTGAGTGGCCAGAAAGGGGTGCGAGGTGCATGCGTAGGCAATGCGCCGGTGGCCTTGCTCCATCAGCAGGGCAATGGCGGCTGCCAGCGGCTCGCCCCACTCGGTGCCCACGGCCTCGACGTCGGCACCCACCAGCGCCGCCCCGTCCACGGCCAGCACGTCGCACTTGTCGCGCAGAGCCGCCAGAAGGGCGATGGGAATGGCCTTGAAGGTGGATTGCACCACGCAGGCATCGAAGCGCGGCAGGCCCTTGAGCACCGTGAGCGCATGGTCCGGGTCGTTGTACGACAGCTCCAGCACCCGGTGCCCGTCGGCCGCCAGGCGGTGCTGCAGACTTTCGATCAGCACGCGCCCGCGCGCAATGCTGATGGAGCGGCGCAGCAGCAGCACCGATTTCACAGTGGAGGTGACTGCCGCAGGGGCTTTGGGATGCGGGATTTTGCTCGGTAAGGGACTCGTTTCAGTCGTCGTCACAGGTTGCGAACCTGCGCCCAGGAAGTAGGTGCCCCGACCCACCTGGGCATCAATCAGCCCCTTTTCCTTGAGGCCTTGGAAAGCCCGCTGAACCAGCATTTGCGATGCGCCAAAGCGCTTCATCAATTCGCGGATGGTGGGGAGTCGGTCGCCCGGGCGGGCTTCGTGGGCGAGTTGTTCCAGGAATTGCTCGAGATCTGGCGAGGGGCTGCTGCGCATGGTGTTCATACAATACACCACAAATTGAACGGTATTGGCCTGTAGAGACATGCCGATGCGTACGGCCTGGATCTCTGGAGGTGCCGGGCTACCCGCTATGCGCTCTCGCGCTCCATGATCGAAAAGCCGATATCCACCACCGGCTCTGCCACGGTCTTTCCCTCCGCGCGGTCGGCAATGAAGCCTGCCGCCGTCTGGCCCATGCGCGTGCCGTCGATGCGCACGGTCGTGAGGCTGGGGATCACGGTCTGGGCGAACTCGATGTCTCCGAAACCGACGACGGCCAACTGGTCGGGGACCGCCATGGCGCGCGCCCGCGCCTCGGTGAGGACCCCCAAGGCCAGCATGTCGGAGCTGCAGAACACGGCATCGATGTCTGGCTGGGCGGCCAGCAAGGCCGCCAGACCCGCACGCCCTTCGGTGTGGGAGGTGGGGGATTTCTCCAACTGCAGGGCGGGCTCTCGCAAGCCCAGTCGGCCCGCTTCGGCATAAAAGCCTTTTCGCCGCCGCGCGGCGCGCTCATCGTCGCCGCTGAGCAGCGCCAGCCGGCGCCGACCTTTGGCATGCAGGTGCTTGCACACGGCGGCGCCCAGTTGTTCGTGCGACAGCCCGACCAGCATGTCGATGGGGTTGGGGGTGAAGTCCCAGGTCTCCACCACAGGGATGCCAGAGGCCTGCAGCAGCCGCCGCCCTTGGGGCGAATGCATGATGCCAGTGAGCACAATGCCGTCGGGCCTGCGGCCCACGATGGCGCGCAGCAGTTCGTCTTCGCGCGAATGTGCATAGCCCACCTGGCCCAACATCACCTGGTAGCCGCGCAATTCCAGCGCGTCGGTGAGCGATTGGACCATCTCGCCGAACAGCTGCCCCGTGGTGGTGGGCACGAGGGCCGTGACCAGGTGGCTGCGCGCCGAGCGCAAGCCCCCCGCAATGAGGTTGGGCACATAGCCCAGGCTGGAGATGGCTGCCTGTACCCGAATGCGTGTGGGCTCGGACACCTGGCTGGGCGTGTTGATGGCGCGAGAGACGGTGATCATGGACACCCCCGCCTGCTCAGCCACTTCACGCAACGTCACCACCGGTCGGTTGCGAATAGGTTCCGGTGTCTCTGGCAGGGTGCTTGGGGGAGGGGGCGGCATCCGCCGAGTCTATCCACGAAGCGATGATTCCTCAGGACGGGCGCCTCGCTGTTGGTCAGAAACTGCCCAGCAGTCCATCCTATGGGGCGCCCGCCGAACCAGTCCTGCTAGATGGCGTACACGTTGATAACGATAGCCCCGGCAGCATGTCCAATCATTGACTGAAATTTGACCGAAATATCGGGCGTGCCAGCGCCGTTGCTCAACTTGTAGATTTCCTCTGTGCTGAATACCGGGATGCCAGGAACGAGCGTCACGTTGGTGAGGCGGTACTGGCCAGGTTGCAGGGTGTCGTAGTTGTTGGGGCTGTTTGCCAAAATGCCTGTCTGGCCAAAGCCGGTAGAGAGAGTGCTGGGCATGGTGCTTCCTTGAAAGTGAATAAGTAATGCGGAGACAGCAGTCAAATGCAATTGCATTGACTCTTGTGTACTGCAGGGCCTTTGAAAAAGAGGCCCTTGAGGATGACCTGCACAACTCCCTGCGGTCTGTGATGGCGCGGTCTCGGGCGGTCCACTGCATTGCTTTTCTTGTCAATAGCGCGGCTATTGGCAAGAAAAGACGCCTTGTGCCCCATCCCGATCCGCACGACCACCGCCTCGCAAGGGTTATGCAGGTCTTCCTCAACAGCACGACTTCAGAATATCGAGCGGGTTGGGTGTAAGCGATTACAGTCCATTACGCAGGCTGGAAATCCACGCGCGCGAGCGCAACCATCTGGACGGCGGCAAGCTGCGATGCTGTGTACACCCACCCGGGTGCGATGGGCCGCGAGCCTCTTTTTTTTTGCACAGTGGGCGCAGATGGCTTTGGCTGAGGGCCACAGGTTCAAAGAAGCGCGGTCCGCTGATACCGCTGCTACCGGTTCCGCCTTTTCGCTGATAAGCGAAGTAGGGCGTGTAGTTACCCAGCCTCAGGTAGATATGCCTTGAAAAGCTGCTCGTGCAAGGCTGCCGGGGAGGGCGTGACCTGCGGATTGCCGAGGTCATAGGGGTAGGCGGGCAGGGCGGTCAGCCCCAGGCGCAGAAACCATTGGCGGGTCTCGTCGAACGTTCCGCCGTAGCAACACTGGGTCAGGATGGCTCCCGCGATGTTCGCGGTTCCGCACACCGAGAACTGCGCTTCGTTGCTCAGTTGCACCACCACACTGTCGGCAATGGGTGTTGACGACGGCCCGCGCCAGTAGCCAAAGTAATTGCCTTCATCATCGGCCACCACAAAAGCAATATGGCGGCAGACCTCGGCGATGGCCCGAAGGTTCGCAGCAATCTCGGGGTCGGCCCGCTCGGCTTCGCTCAGGTCGCTGGTGTCCAACCAGGGGGCCCAGTCGGCCGCTGTGCCCATACAGACGCCGGTGCGGCGTTGCAGCTCTTCCTGGTGATGGAGAAGGGCTGCAAGGTCCTGTGGCAGAGGCTCGCCCTGCAATCTGAGAAGAGAGAACTGTGTTTGGATGCTCATGGGCTGGCTAGGCGGGTGGATGCCTAGCGTAACGCAGACTGCAGGCCAAACGCTCCGGGGCTTACAAGCGCTTTTCCCATCAATGGGTTGGTGGTCCTATGACTAAGGGTTTTCCATAGTCTTTAATGCGACTGTTAACGTTAACATTTGCCCATCCAGGCATTCAGAATGCGCCTGTTAATAAGGTGTTTGAGGCTTGAATCAGGGTTGATTGAATGAATAGCTGCTTGTATGACCTCTTACTTTTGGTGAGCGGATGTTCACGTTGGTGCCAGCTCGTCGTCAACCTGGGCACACCCCGGTTCACTTTCCCCAACCAAGGCCCCGTAGAAGGCCCTTCCACAACTGTTCAGGAGACCTCCCCATGTTCAAGAAACTGCTGCTGATTGCCAGTACCTGCACCATCGCTCTGGCTGCATCGGCCCAGACCGCCGCCACCCCCTGGCCCGAAAAACCAGTCACCGTCGTCGTGCCTTTTCCGGCAGGGGGCTCCACCGACATGGTGGCCCGCGCCATGGCGCAGCACATGGGCGACAAGCTGGGCCAGAACTTCGTGGTGGACAACCGCCCCGGTGCCACGGGCACGCTGGGGGCCGGTGCGGTGAAGCGCGCCGCACCCGACGGCTACACGCTGCTGGTGTCGTCGCTCGGTGCGTTTGTGGTGGCGCCGCACCTGCTCAAAAGCGTGCCGTACGACGCCCTCAAGGACTTTGACTACATCACCGTGCCCGTGCAGGCACCCAACGTGCTGGTGGCTGCCCCCAATCAGAAGGCGCGCACCGTGCAAGAGGTGATTGCCCAGCTCAAGGCCAATCCTGGCAAGGTGAGCTTTGCAAGCTCGGGCAACGGCTCGTCGGACCACCTCTCGGCCGAGGTCTTTTGGCAGCAGAGCGGCACCGAAGGCCTGCACATCCCTTACAAGGGCGGCGCACCGGCCATCAACGACCTGCTGGGCGGGCAGGTGGAGTTCTCGTTCCAGAACGTGAACGCCGTGCTGCAGCACATCCGGGCGGGCAAGCTGCACGCGATTGCCGTCACCGGCGACAAGCGCAGCCCCGTGCTGCCCGACGTGCCCACCTTGGCCGAGGCTGGCGTGGCCGGTGCCGAGGTCTACTCGTGGCAGGGCATGGCCGCGCCCAAGGGCCTGCCCGCCGCCGTGAAGAAGAAGCTTTCGGACGCAGCCATCGCCGCCATGAACGACCCCGCCGTGAAGAAGCGCATGCTCGACCAGGGCCTGGAGATCGTGGCCAGCACGCCCGAAGCCTTCACTGCCTACCAGGCGCGCGAATTCGCGCGCTGGAAGACCGTCATCGAAACCCGAAAAATCACTGCCGATTGAGCCTTGTCACGGGGCGCCTTTGCCCGCCCCATCTTCGTTTCCAGACCACCATGACCACCTCCTCCATCCCTTCCGTCGCCAGTACCCCCGTTGTCACCGAGCTGCGCGTGGTGCCCGTGGCGGGCCACGACAGCATGCTCATGAACCTGAGCGGCGCACACGGCCCCTTCTTCACGCGCAACCTGATCATCCTGCGCGACAGCGCGGGCAACACCGGGGTGGGTGAGGTGCCCGGCGGTGAGAAGATTCGCCAGACCATCGAGGACGCGCGATCGCTGATCATGGGCCGCCCCATCGGGCACCACAACGCCGTGCTCAACGCCATGCGCGCGCAGTTTGCCGACCGCGATGCAGGCGGACGCGGCCTGCAAACCTTTGACCTGCGCATCACCATCCACGCCGTCACGGCCGTGGAGTCCGCCTTCCTGGACCTGCTGGGCCAGCACCTGAACGTGCCCGTGGCCGCGCTGCTGGGCGACGGCGTGCAGCGCGAGGCGGTGCAGATGCTGGGATACCTGTTCTACGTGGGCGACCGCGAAAAGACCGACCTGGCCTACCGCACCGAGCCCGGTGCCGACAACGACTGGTTCCGCCTGCGCAACGAGAAGGCGATGTCGGCCGACGGCATCGTGCGCCTGGCCGAGGCGGCGTACGAGCGCTATGGCTTTGCCGACTTCAAGCTCAAGGGCGGCGTGCTGCGCGGCGAGGAAGAGGTCGAGGCCATCCGCGCGCTGCATGAGCGCTTTCCCGAAGCGCGCGTCACGCTGGACCCCAATGGCGGCTGGTTGCTGAAAGATGCGATTCGCCTCACGCGTGATCTGCACGGCGTGATGGCCTATGCCGAAGACCCCTGCGGTGCCGAAGGCGTGTTTTCGGGCCGCGAGGTGATGGTGGAATTTCGCCGCGCCACGGGCTTGCCCACCGCCACCAACATGGTGGCCACCGACTGGCGCGAAATGGCGCACAGCCTGGCCCTGCAGTCGGTGGACATCCCGCTGGCCGACCCGCACTTCTGGACCATGGCCGGGTCGGTCCGCGTGGCGCAGATGTGCCAGGCCTTCGGCCTGACCTGGGGTTCGCACTCGAACAACCATTTCGACGTCTCGCTGGCCATGTTCACCCACGTGGGCGCCGCCGCCCCTGGCCGCGTGACGGCGATTGATACGCACTGGATCTGGCAGGACGGTGAGCGGCTGACGAAGGAACCGTTCCAGATCAAGGACGGCTTCATCCAGCTGCCCAAGAAGCCCGGCCTGGGCGTGGAGCTGGACATGGACGAGGTCGAGCGTGCCCACCGCCTGTACTTGCAGCATGGCCTGGGCGCACGCGACGACGCAGTTGCCATGCAGTTCCTGATCCCAGGCTGGAAGTTCAACAACAAGGCGCCCTGCATGGTGCGCTGAGGGCTCTTGCGGTCTGGTCGCCGCCACCTTCGGATGCCGAGAGGATGCGCCAAAAACAAAGCCCTCCAGGTGAGAGCTTTGTACATGGGGCAGTGCGGGGCGATCACGCCATCCGGTCTTCGGCGCGACGCCGCGGCAGCTGGCGTTTGACGGACGGGCGCTGCAGCCGCTGCTTGGGGTCTGCACCCTCGGGCAGATCAGTGGCCCGCTGCAACTGCAGGTGGGCTACCAGGCCGCCGGTGCTGGAGTTGGCCAGTGCAAAGATGCCGCCCATGCGCTGCACGGTTTTGTCCACGATGGAGAGCCCCAGCCCCGCGCCTGCCGCTGCGGTGCGCGCAGAGTCACCGCGAAAGAAGGGCTTGGTCAGATTCGACAACTGCTCGGGTGGCACGCCGGGGCCATGGTCGCGCAGTTTGACCAGCACCCAGTTCTCACGGCCTTTGGCGGCAATGTCCACGTTGGTGATACCGGTGTCCTCGGCCTTGCCGTAGCGCCGCGCGTTTTCGAGCAGGTTGGAGATCACGCGGGCCAGTTCCACTTCGTCGGCCAGCACGTTGAGGTCTTCGGGCACGGACATCGTGATCTGCAGTTCGCGATGGTCTTGCACGGCATAGACGCAGGACGACACCACGGCATGCAGGTTGACCGGTGTCAGCGTGACATGGTCCGGCCGAGCGTAGTCGAGGAACTTGTCGATCGTGGCGTCGAGCTGCACGATGTCTGCCACCATGTGCTCGCGGGCCACTTCATCGGTCACGCTCATCTCGGTTTCCAGCCGCAGGCGCGCCAGCGGCGTGCGCAGGTCGTGCGAAATGCCCGCCAGCATCACGGCGCGGTCCTGCTCCAGCTTGGCCAATTTTTGCGCCATGCGGTTGAAGCCGATGTTCACTTCGCGGATTTCGCTGGTCACCACTTCTTCGTCGAGGTGGCTCGCTGCGAAGTCGCCGTCCTTGACGCGGTTGGCCGCGTAGGAGAGTTGCTTGAGAGGCCGGTTGATCAGCCGCGCAATGGCCGCCGCACCGGCCAAGGACAACGCCCCTGCTGTGATCAGCCAGATCAGCCAGGTACGGCCGCCCGCCGGGCTGAAGCGCGAGCGGTCCATCAGCAGCCAGTTGGGGTCGCCATTGATGTTGAAGCCGACCCACAGGCCGGTTTCCCCATTCACGTTCTGCGCCACGATGGTGTCGGGCCCCAGGCGCTGGGTGAGTTCGTCGGTCAGGCGGTTGCCCAGGGCCGTGCCCTCCAGAAGCTCGAACTTGTCGCGCGGCTCGCGCGGCAGGATGCGCACGCCTTCCTGGTCGGCCATGGTCTTGATGAGCGACACACGAGCAATGGCGTCGGAATGCACCAGCGCTGCGCGGCTCAGGTTGACCAGGGATGCGATCTGCTGCGCGGTGTGCAGGGTGCGCGGCTCGAACTCCAGCGCCCGCAGGGTCTGCAGCCACGCCAGAATGCTCCCCACCAACAGCAGCGCCAGCAGGAAGAAAGTGCGCCAGAAGAGATTGAGGCCCACACGCGCCCGCTGCTCCCGGGCCTGTCGCAAGGACTCCAGGGGGGCGGGGCTGGTGGCGTCGGGGGAAGCGGTCACGGACTGCCGGACCGATGATGAAGATCTCGACCTCGAATTGCCGTCGGAATTGTGCATACAGGCAAGGAAAGAGGGGTCAGCTGGTTCCGTCCGGCACGAACACGTAGCCTACCCCCCACACGGTCTGGATGTAGCGCGGGGCGGCGGCATCCACCTCCACCAGCTTGCGCAGGCGCGAGACCTGCACGTCCAGGCTGCGGTCAAACGGCTCAAACTCGCGGCCACGGGCCAGCAGGGCCAGCTTTTCGCGCGAAAGGGGCTGGCGTGGGTGGCGCACCAGCGCCTTGAGCATGGCAAATTCGCCGGTGGTCAGGGGCAGTTCTTCGCCATTGCGCTGCAGTGCGCGGGTGCCCAGGTCGAAGGTAAAGGGACCAAAGGTCACGACCTCGTTGTCGCCCGAGGGGGCGCCAGGCGCTTCCTGTGCGGGGCGGCGGCGCAGCACAGCGTGGATGCGGGCCAACAGTTCGCGGGGGTTGAAGGGCTTGCCCAGGTAGTCGTCGGCGCCCACTTCCAGGCCCACGATGCGGTCCACGTCCTCGCCTTTGGCGGTGAGCATGATGATGGGGGTGCGGTCATTGGCGGCACGCAGGCGGCGGCAGATGGAAAGCCCGTCTTCGCCCGGCATCATCAGGTCAAGCACGATGATGTCCACGGTTTCGCGCAGCAGAAGGCGGTTAAGCGCCTTGCCGTCTTCGGCGACCATGACTTCAAAGCCTTCCTGCGTGAGGTAGCGGCGCAGCAGATCACGGATTCGTGCATCGTCGTCCACCACCAGAACTTTGTCGGTGCGATTGGTTGTTGTGGCCATCTTGATCCCAAGTCCAATTTGTAACAGAGCCGATTCTGACCACTTGGAACGCCGAAGTTCGGGTTTTGGGGCTGGGTTTGACCAACTGTTACAAGTTTTGCCCAGCTTCGCACGCGCGGTGGAGGGGCTTCATCGCAACGCATGGGCAGTGCGGTTAAGGTGGTGCCCCGCATGGCCCGGCCCCGGGCCGTGCACCGATATCAAGGACACCTTTGTGATGAAAATTACTACTAAATTGATAGCTGCTGGCGTTTTGATTGCTTGCGCTGGTGCCTCTTTTGCTCAAAATTCTCCCCCCCCCGAGCTGGGCAATGTCGTGCAGCTGTCGGCTACGGGCACGGTGGAGGTGCAGCAGGACCTGTTGGTGCTCAACCTTGCCACCAGCAAGGAGGCTGCCGACGCCGCCACAGTACAGACACAGCTCAAGCAGGCGCTGGACGCAGCCCTGGCCGAAGCCAAGCGCAACGCCCAGCCCGGACAGCTCGATGTGCGTACCGGCCCCTTCGGGCTGTACCCGCGTTATGGCAAGGACGGGAAGATCAACGGCTGGCAGGGTCGTGCCGAGCTGGTGCTGGAAGGCCGCGACTTCGCGCGCATCACGGCCACGGCCGGCAAGATCCAGACGCTGGCCATCAGCAATGTGGCTTTCGGCCTGTCGCGCGAGGCCCGGGCCAAGGTGGAGGGCGAAGCCCAGACCCAGGCCATCGAACAGTTCAAGGCACGCGCGGCCGAACTGGCCAAGGGTTTTGGCTTCAGCAACTACAGCCTGCGCGAGGTGGCGGTGAACAGCAATGAGATGGTGCCCGGGCCACGTCCGCGCATGATGGCCATGGAGGCCAAGGCGGGCTCGTTCTCTGATTCCGCCGTGCCGGTCGAAGCGGGCAAGGCCCAGGTCATCGTGAACGTGTCGGGTTCGGTGCAGATGCGCTGATTTTTTAGGAAATATTGGCCGCCAGCGCTTATCTGGTAAGCGCTGGCAGCTATCAGTTTTGCAGTTTACCGGGCGCCTGTGCTGGCATGCCACCAGCGATCAGACGCTCGCGCGTGCTTTCTCACTGCGCTGCCCAGCCGCCATCCATGTTCCATGCCACGCCACGCACATTGTTGGCGGCGGGGGAGCAGAAGAACACAGCCAGCTCGCCCAGTTCTTCGGGCGTGGTGAACTGCATGGACGGCTCTTTTTCGCCCAGCAGCAGCTTCTTGGCGTCTTCGTTCGACAGGCCGTGTTCGGCCGCCTTGGCATCCACCTGTTTTTGCACCAGGGGCGTCAGCACCCAGCCAGGGCAGATGGCGTTGCAGGTCACGCCGCTTGTGGCGTTCTCCAGCGCCGTCACCTTGGTCAGACCCACGATGCCGTGTTTGGCCGCCACGTACGCAGCCTTCTGTGCCGAGCCCACCAGGCCGTGCACCGATGCCACGTTGATGATGCGGCCCCAGTTGGCACTCTTCATGGCCGGCAGCGCCAGGCGCGATGTGTGAAAGGCGCTTGTGAGGTTGATGGCGATCACTGCATCCCAGCGCTCCACGGGGAAGTCTTCCACATTGGCCACGTGCTGGATGCCTGCGTTGTTCACCAGGATGTCCACGCGCCCGAACTGCGCGGCGCTGTACTTCATCATGTCCTCGATGTCGGCCACCCGGCTCATGTCTGCACCGTGGTAACCCACTTTGGCGCCAGCAGCTTCGCCAGCTGCCAGCACTTCGGCGCGGGGGCCATCCACATCGCCAAAGCCATTGAGCACGATGTTGGCACCCTGGCGGGCCAGCGCCTTGGCGATGCCAAGACCAATGCCACTGGTGGAGCCGGTGACGAGGGCGGTTTTGCCTTTCAGCATGTGAGTCTCTCCGAATGAATTACGATGCAACGCAAGAAAAAGTCGGCACGCATGAACGAACAATGGGTGCCGACGGCTCCTGCATTATCGAGCGCTGCCCCCGGATTTCGCACCCATGATTGAACCTACGCTGAACTACGTACTGTGCCCTGGCCCGGGGGCGCCTGTGGTGTCTTCCGGTAACTCCTCCGCATCTGCGGCTACACACCATCGCATGGCTTACTGGGAGTGGAATGCCACGGGCAACCCGGCGCATCCCCATGTGGTGGTCTGTGTGCATGGCCTCTCGCGCCAGGGGCGCGACTTCGACACCCTGGCCCGTGCGTTGAGCCAGCATGCCCGCGTGATCTGCCCCGACGTGGTCGGGCGCGGCCAGAGCGACTGGCTGGCTGACCCCATGGGCTATCAGATTCCCCAGTACGCCGCGGACATGCTGGCCATGCTGGCCCAGGTGCACCAGCAGGCACCCATCACCACCCTCGACTGGGTGGGCACCAGCATGGGGGGGCTCATTGGCATGGGCATTGCGGGCCAGCCGGGGCTGCCTTTGCCGGTGCCTGTGCGCAGGCTGGTACTCAACGACGTGGGCCCCGTCATCCAGTGGGAGGCCCTGCAGCGCATCGGCTTGTACCTGGGGCAACAGGCGCGGTTCGAGTCGCTCCAGCAGGCGGCCGACGCCATGTGGGCGATTTCCACCAGCTTTGGCCCCCATACACCCGAGCAGTGGCTGGACTTGTCGCGTGCCATGGTGCGCGCGTTGCCGGAATCTGCCGGTGGTGGCATCACGCTGCACTATGACCCGGCCATCGCGGTGCCGTTCAAAACACTCACGCAAGAGTCCGCAGTGGCTGGTGAGGCCATGCTGTGGCAACAGTATGACCACATCACGGCCCGCACCTTGCTGTTGCGAGGTGCACAGTCTGACCTGCTCTTTCGCGAAACCGCGCAGGCCATGGCGCAGCGCGGGCCCCGGGCACACGTGGTCGAATTTGAAGGCGTGGGGCATGCTCCCACGCTGGTGGCGGGCGATCAGGTGGCTGCGGTCACCGGCTTTTTGCTTTCGGCGGAAGGTGTTGTGGCCGGATGAAAACCTACCCTCCCGCACAGGCGTCCCACACCCCCCAGGCCGACGCTGTCCCCCAGCTCATTGCCGCTACCGCACACACCCTGCCTGAGCAGGTGAACGCGCTGGCGCGTGCGCGCGCGTTTGCCGAGCCCTTGATGGCTGGCGAAACGCTGGATTCCGGCGAAAACACGCTGGCCCACGCCGATGCCGTGGCTGCCATCCTCAAGGGCATTGGCGGCTCGGAGGCCATGCAGGCCGCCAGCTACCTGGTGCATGCGTGCATTCATCTGAACAAGCCTGAAGAGGTGATCGCCAAGGCCTTTGGTGCCAACTTTGCCGCGCTGGCGGTAGAGACCACCAAGCTCATGCGCGTGCAGCAGCAGGCCCGCACCGCAGAGCACCTGGAAGACCCCGCCGTGCAGACCGAGAACGTGCGCAAGATGCTGCTCGCCTTCTCGCGCGACCTGCGTGTGGTGATGCTGCGCTTGGCCTCGCGCCTGCAGACGCTGCGTTTTCATGCGGCCAGCAAGCGCCCCGTATCGCCCAGCCTGGCGCGCGAGTCGCTGCAGGTGTTTGCACCGCTGGCCAACCGCCTTGGTATCTGGCAGGTCAAGTGGGAGCTGGAGGACCTGTCCTTTCGCTTCCTGGAGCCTGACACCTACAAGGAAGTGGCCCGCCTGCTCGACGAAAAGCGGGGCGAGCGCGAGGTGTACATGGAGCAGCTGCGCGCGCGGCTTGAATCCGACCTGCGCGCACGCAGCATCAGCGCCAGCGTGCAGGGGCGCCCCAAGCACATCTACAGCATCGTCAAGAAGATGCGCGGCAAGTCGCTCAACTTTGACCAGGTGTTTGACATCCGCGCGCTGCGCGTGGTGGTGCCCACGGTGAAGGACTGCTACGCGGCCCTGAGCTGGGTGCACGAGCAGTTCAAGCCCATCGTGGAGGAGTTTGACGACTACATCGCCAAGCCCAAGCCCAATGGCTACCAGTCGCTGCACACCATCGTGCGCGACGACAACGGCAAGCCCATCGAGATCCAGATCCGTACCCAGGCCATGCACGACCATGCGGAGCACGGAGTGGCGGCGCATTGGGCCTACAAAGAGGCAGGCAGCAAGGGCTATGCAGGGGTTTCGGCCACCGGTGAATACGACGCCAAGATTGCGGTGCTGCGCCAGTTGCTGGCCTGGGAGCGCGATCTGTCGGGTGCCTTGCCCAACCGGGGCCTGTTTGAAGACCGCATCTATGTGCTGACCCCAGATGCTGCTGTGGTGGAGCTGCCCCAGGGCGCCACACCGGTGGACTTTGCGTATGCCGTGCACACGAGTGTCGGGCACCGTTGCCGGGGCGCCCGGGTGGACGGTGCGATGGTGCCGCTCAACACACCGCTGCAAAACGGACAGACGGTGGAGATATCCACCGTCAAGGAAGGCCGCCCCTCACGCGACTGGCTCAATGCTGAGCTGGGCTACCTCACCAGCAACCGCGCCAAAGCCAAGGTGCGAGCCTGGTTCAACGCCCAGGCCACGCACGAAACCGTGGCCCGTGGGCGTGAGGCGGTCGAAAAGCTGCTGCAGCGCGAGGGCAAGACTGCCATCAAGCTCGACGATCTGGCGGTGCAGCTGGGCTTCAAGTCCGCCGATGCCTTGTTCGAAGTGGTGGGCAAGGATGAATTCTCGCTGCGCAACATCGAAACGGTGCTGCGACCGCCCGAGCCGGTTTTGCAGCCCGACGACTATTTGTTGCTCAAGAAAACACGCACCAACGATGCCGCACCCAAGGGCGGTGTGCTGGTGGTGGGCATTGACTCGCTGATGACCCAGCTGGCCAAGTGCTGCAAGCCAGCCCCTCCGGACCTGATCCGTGGTTTTGTCACGCGGGGCAAGGGCGTGAGCGTGCACCGGGCCGACTGCAGCAACTTCCGCGAAATGGCTGCACGCAGCATTGAGCGGGTGATCGATGTGGAGTGGGGCTCCACCTCCAAATCGGCTGCACTGGCTGCCGTGTACCCCGTGGACGTCGCCGTGGAAGCCGCCGACCGCCAGGGCCTGCTGCGCGATATCTCCGAAGTCTTTGCGCGCGAGAAGACCAATGTGATCGGCGTGCAGACGCAGTCGGTGAAAGGCACGGCGTGGATGACCTTCACGGTGGAGGTTGCCGATTCGGGCCGGCTGAACAAGGTGTTGGGCATCGTGGCCGGCGTGCCCGGTGTGCGCTCCGCGCGCAGGCGCTGAGTAGCGGGTCCGTAGGCATGGAACAAGAACCACGAACATCTCTTTGCCGTTTGCTGTGCTGTTTTGAGCAAAGCACCCGATTTTTATGGCTATAATCGTGGTCTAAACAACGACAGGCGCGTAGCTCAGCTGGTTAGAGCACCACCTTGACATGGTGGGGGTCGTTGGTTCGAGTCCAATCGCGCCTACCAAGTTTTTTCCTGAAAGAAACCAGCTTTCAGACCACTGAAAAACTTGTGAAAACCTTGACCAGGTTTCAAAAAGCACAAAGCCACCTTTTTACAGGTGGCTTTTTCTTTGGTCGCGCTCGAATCAGTCCTCTTTTTTATGCGATGTCGGGCGTCGCGGTCGTTCATCGCCCTGGGGATACCGACGAACTTCTTTGTTGGCTCCTTGCACCCATTGGGTTCACCGAGGGTGACGGCGCCTGCGTGCCTGGCGGCAAATCACTGAATTGGTTTTTGTCTGACACGAAGACGCACGGGGTCGCGATAACTTTGGTGGCTTCAAAGAGAAGGGATGCCACCATGAACACCCCATCCAATTCTTCAAGTGTCCATCAGGGTTTTGTGGACACTGATCCTGAACTGGGTCTGTACGACATCCGGATCTTCTGGCTTGCTGCTCTCGCCGCCATCGTTGCGGTGCTTGCCGTGGCGTACTTCAAGATGGGCTATTGAGGAAGAATGCCCATGTTCCGGCATGGTTGCTACCGTGGAGAAATCCGGCGGGGCTTCTTGTGGGTGCATCGATAGCGCTGCCTTGGCTCAGGCCTTCAACGGGGGCTCTTGCTCGAGTGGTCTCGTCGGTGCTTCAGCCCCCTGTGCAGGCACACGCACTTGTGGAAGGCAGTCCGGGTATTCGCGTTGAATGAAGGTCACCAGTGCTTCGCGCACCCGGCACCGCAGGTCGAACGCTAGTCCGGATGATCGCGCGGAGACCAGCACGCGAATCTGGATGGTGCGCTCGGTCACATCGGTGAGCTGCAGCACGTTCACTCGCCTGTCCCACTCTGGTGCGGTTTCCAGCACCCGCTGCAATTCGGCCCGCAGCGGGTCCAGCGGCAGGCGGTAGTCGGCAAACAGGAAAACGGTTCCCAGGATTTCAGAGCTGGTGCGTGTCCAGTTTTGAAACGGGTTTTCTATAAACCACTGCAGCGGGATGATCAAGCGCCGCTCGTCCCAGATGCGCAGCACCACATAGGTGCTGGTGATTTCTTCTACCCGTCCCCATTCCCCTTCGACGATGAGCACATCGTCGATACGGATGGGCTGGGCCAGCGCGATCTGCAGGCCGGCGATCATGTTGCTGAAGACCGGGCGCGCTGCAATGCCCGCCACGATCCCCACCACCCCGGCCGACGCGAGCAAACTGGCGCCTACTTGCCGGGCCCCTGGAAAAGTCATGAGCATGAGTGCGAGGCCCGCCATCACCACACCCGTCATCGCCGTGCGCGACAGCACGCGTGCCTGGGTGGCGATGCGTCGGGCCGTGAGGTTGTCTTCCACATCTGCCGGGTGTTGGGCAATGACGCCATTGGCCAGGCCGCCAATCGCCGCAATCAGCAGCCAGCAGGCCGCGCCAATCACCGCCAGGCCGTTGAGATGGCGGATACCGCCGATGTACGGCAGATCATCGCTGGCGGCTTGCCACACCAGTTGCAGCGCGATCAACGGAAGCAGAATCCGCATGACCGGTATGCATGCCAGCACCACGGTATGCACCACTGGGAGGGGGGTTGTTGCGCGGCGCAGGATGATGGCGATCATCCGATGGGCGATGGCTGCCAAGGTCGTGGCAAACAAGGCCGCTACTGCTGTAGCGAGCCAGGGGGAGAGTTGCAAACTTTCGAGCATCGTGTGGAAAAGAGGGCAAACGCCCACTATCGCACCGGCAAACGTATTCAGCTGTCAGACGGTGCGCCGCATCGGTGGATGGGCTGGTGCAGGCCTGTGACGGCTGCGCCTAGCGTGGTGACGCTACCGGGTCTGGAAAGTGTCACCCCGGCGACAGTGGCGCGCAGCTAGTCATCAGGGTATTCCTTTGCTGGTGCCGGGCTGCCCGTTCCCTAGAATGTGCTGCACTGCAATACATGGGCTTCCAGCCCGAGGAGTTCGTCGTGTCCGAACAGAAAAGTGCCGCGCCCAAGTCGGCGCAGCGTGTCATCAAAAAATACCCCAATCGCCGTCTGTACGACACAGACACCTCCACCTACATCACCCTGGCCGAGGTGCGCCAGTTGGTCATGGCCAACCAGCAGGTGGTAGTGCGCGACGCCAAGACGGGCGAAGACCTCACGCGCAGCATTCTGCTGCAGATCATTCTGGAAGAAGAGGCCGGTGGCGCACCCATGTTTACCGAGGCGGTGCTGGCCAACATCATCCGTTTTTATGGCCATGCCATGCAGGGTTTCATGGGCGCGTACCTGGAGAAGAACGTACAGGCGTTTACCGACGTTCAGGCCAAGCTGGCCGAGCAGTCGCAGAGTGTGACGCCAGAGATGTGGGCCCAGTTCATGAGCCTGCAATCGCCCATGCTCAAGGGCATGATGGGCAACTATGTGGAGCAGTCGCAGTCCATGCTCACGCAGATGCAGGAGCAGATGCAAAAGCAGACGGAGCAGATGCTGGGCGCGTTTGGACTCAAGCGGTAGCCCCCCCGGAGCCGCTTCGCGGCTTCCCCCCAGGGGGACGCCGCCAGCGCGGCGGCCCTTGCGCGACGGCCGCTGGCCTAGGATCGTGCCAGTTTCATAGGTCGCGGCGAGTCGCAAGCATTGCAGGCAATTGCCCGTCCCACCGGTCTGATGCCGGAACTGGGACAATACGGGGATATGAGCGAAGCAATTGCCCCCACCAAAACACCCAAAGTCGGATTCGTCAGCCTGGGCTGCCCCAAGGCGCTGACCGATTCCGAGTTGATCCTCACGCAGCTGAGCGCTGAGGGTTACGAAACCTCCAAGACCTTCCAGGGCGCGGACCTGGTCATCGTCAACACCTGCGGCTTCATTGACGACGCCGTCAAGGAAAGCCTGGACACCATTGGCGAAGCCTTGGCCGAAAACGGCAAGGTCATCGTCACCGGCTGCCTGGGCGCCCGCACGGGCGACGACGGCGGCAACATGGTGCGCCAGATGCACCCCAGCGTGCTGGCCGTAACCGGTCCGCATGCCACGCAAGAGGTGATGGATGCCGTCCACCTGAACCTTCCCAAGCCGCACGACCCGTTTGTGGACCTGGTGCCGGGCAGCTTTGGTATTGCGGGCATCAAGCTCACGCCCAAGCACTATGCGTACCTCAAGATCAGCGAAGGCTGCAACCACCGTTGTACCTTCTGCATCATCCCGTCCATGCGCGGCGACTTGGTGTCGCGACCCATTGGCGATGTGCTCAGCGAGGCCAAGGCCCTGTTTGAAGGTGGCGTCAAGGAGTTACTGGTCATCAGCCAGGACACGTCGGCCTACGGTGTGGATGTGAAGTACCGCACCGGCTTCTGGGACGGCAAGCCGGTCAAGACGCGCATGCTGGAGCTGGTGCAGACGCTGGGCGAGATCGCCGAGCCCTACGGCGCCTGGGTGCGGCTGCACTACGTGTACCCGTACCCCAGCGTGGACGAGGTGATCCCGCTCATGGCCACGGGCCGCGTGCTGCCCTACCTGGATGTGCCTTTCCAGCACAGCCACCCCGACGTGCTCAAGCGCATGAAGCGCCCGGCCAGCGGCGAGCGCAACCTGGAGCGCATCCTGCGCTGGCGCGAGGCCTGCCCCGAGATCGTGATCCGCAGCACTTTCATCGCCGGTTTCCCTGGCGAGACGGAAGAAGAGTTCCAGCACCTGCTCGATTTTGTGCGCGAGGCGCAGATCGACCGTGCGGGCTGCTTTGCCTACAGTGATGTGACAGGTGCTGCTGCCAATGAGCTGCCGGGCATGTTGCCTCTGGAAGTGCGCGAAGAGCGCCGTGCCCGCTTCATGGCAGTGGCCGAAGAGGTGTCGATTGCCAAGCTGCAGCGCCGCGTGGGCGCCACCATGCAGGTGCTGGTGGATTCAGCGCCTGGCCTGGGCCGCAAGGGCGGTGTGGGCCGCACCTATGCGGATGCGCCCGAGATCGACGGCACCGTGCAGCTGCTGCCGCCCGAGAAGATCAGCAAGACCATGAAGGTGGGCGAGTTCACCAAGGCGCGCATTGTCGGCGTGCGTGGGCACGATCTGGTGGCGCAACCCATTTGATAGCTATGTAATTGATAGCTATCTGCGCTTTGTAGATAAGCGCTGGCGGCTAAAAATACCATGAAAAAAGGCTTCCCAGGGGAAGCCTTTTTTGTGGTCGTTCTCCCGCAAGGGAGAACTGCGCAGGGCAGCTTACACGCGCTTGCGGTATTCGCCGGTGCGGGTGTCGATTTCGATCTTGTCGCCTTGGCTGACAAACAGGGGCACGGGCACTTCAAAGCCGGTGGCGATCTTGGCAGGCTTCATGACCTTGCCGGAGGTATCGCCCTTGACGGCGGGTTCCGTCCAGGTGATTTCACGCTCGACGCTGGTGGGCAGTTCGACCGAGATGGCCTTGCCGTCGTAGAACACCACTTCCACGGTCATGCCGTCTTCCAGGTAGTTCAGCGAGTCGCCCATGTTTTCGGCTTCCACTTCGTACTGGTTGTACTCGGTGTCCATGCACACGTACATGGGGTCGGCGAAGTAGGAGTAGGTGCACTCCTTCTTGTCCAGGATCACGTTGTCGATCTTGTCGTCGGCCTTGAACACGACTTCGGTGCCGAAGTTGCCGATCAGGCTCTTGAGCTTCATGCGCACGGTGGCTGCACCGCGGCCGCCGCGGGCGTATTCGGTCTTCAGGACCACCATGGGGTCCTTGCCGTGCATGATGACGTTGCCGGCGCGGATTTCTTGAGCGATTTTCATAGCAAGTTGCTTGGGTTGGGGCCGCTCAACGCGCGGGCTGGCAAACCGCCTGGTTTGCGCGCCGGTGCATGTTCTGCGGCGAAAGTGCGCGGGGTGGTGGCACTGCTGTGCCGTACCTGATTTGCGCAAAGCCTCGGATTTTACCGTTTTTCGGCGACAAAGCCCAAAAGTTGTGCGACGAGGTTGTCCTGTGTCAGCAGGCGCGCACGGGCGGCCTGGGTGCAGGCCGTCCACTCGGCCAGGGTGTCGTCGCTGGGCCATTGCAGCGGCTCGGCGTCCAGTCCGTTCCAGGTCGCGTGGAACTGCCGCAGCGATGCGGGGGCCTGCAGCCAGTCCAGAAACGCCCAGAGCTTGTCGTGGTGCGCGTTGTCGTGCTGTGGGTAGATCTGCCACACAAACGCCTGGCCCGCCCACAGCGCCCGCACCAGCGAGTCCTCGCCGCGTACGGCGTTGAAGTCACAGGCCCAGAGCATCTCGTCAAACGCTGGCTGGGGGCGGTGGGGTAGATATGAAATTGATAGCTGCTCGCGCTTGTCAGATAAGCGCTGGAGGCCCATTTGACCGATATTTTGATCACAACCCTCAGCCAATGTAGCCCGCACGGCAGCCGTGGGGCGGCCCGGAGTCACTAGCAACTGCGTGGGCCGTGTCTGGCTGTGCCGCAGCAGCTCCGGCAAGGCGGCGGGTTCGTAGCAGAACAGCGAAACCCAGCGCTGCTCGGCGCAACCATCGCCCAGCCCGAAGACGGCGGCGTGCTCTGCACGCCAGGCGCTGCGGTCAAACGTCTCGCGCCTTGCCATCAGGTCGGGTTCGCGCAGCAAGCCGCCCGTGCCGGGCGTGAAGCCAGGGTAGAAGAACCAGCGCGTCCACCCTGCGGCGGGGCCGGACAGGATGGGTGACGGCAGCCTGTGGTTGCGCTCCACATAGCCTTCTGCCGACAGGTATTCCAGGTTGATCCAGACTGGTTTGGAGGATTTTTGGCCTCTAGCGCTTGATGGATAAGCGCTATAAGCTATGAATTCAGGAGCAATGTCGCAGCCGAAGGCCTCCACCATCACATCGGGGGCGGGTTCATCAGGGCTCGGTGGTGGCGAACCCCAGGCGCGCAACTCCGCGCCGGGGCAGCCTTGGGGCGCCATCCACTGCAGGGCCGAAGCGTCGTCCACCCACAGGCGCACGCGGTGGCCCAGCGCGGCCAGTTGCGCCACGAGGCGCCAGCACACGCCGATGTCGCCAAAGTTGTCGATCACGCGGCAGAACACATCCCACTGGAGCGGGGGCAGGGGGCGGCTCATGGTGATGGCCCCGTTGGCTGCGCGCGCAGGTGCTCCACCAGCAGCCGGGCAACGCTGGAGAGCGATTCTTCAGACCGTACACACAGCGCCAGCCGCCGCTGCGCCCAGGGCTCGTTCAGCGTGACGGTGCGGATGGCCAGCGTGCCCCGGTACAGCGCGGCGCTGCCACGGGGCATCACGCCTACGCCCAGGCCCGCGTTGACCATGAGGCACAGCGCGTCGTAGCTCGTCACCTGCATGCGCAGGCGCAGTGGCAGGCCGGCCTCGGCGGCCGCGCGGGTCAGCTGGTTGTTGATGGCGCTGCCCGGGTGCGCGCCCACAAAGTCAAAAGGCAGGGCGTCTGCCAGGCGCACGGACTTGCGCCGCACCAGCGCGTGGCCGGTGGGTACCACCAGTACCAGTTCGTCGGTGCGGTAGGGCAGCAGCGTCACGCGTTCGCCGTAGCTGCCTTCGTTGAGGATGCCCACGTCGGCGGCGTTCTCGGCCACGGAATGGGCAATCGCGCTGCTGATCTGCTCCTGCAGCCGCACATCCACCTGCGGGTGTTGCTCCAAAAAGCTCTGCAACTCGGCGGGTAAAAACTGCGTGATGGCCGAAATATTGGCCACCACACGCACATGGCCGCGCACGCCCGTGCCGTAGTCGCGCATCTGCGTGGCGATGCCGTCCAGATCGTTCAGCACACCGCGCGCCAGGTTCAGCAGCGCAAACGCGGCGGCGGTGGGCTCGGTGCCTTTGTTGCTGCGGGTGAACAAGGCCACCTGCAGCGCGTCTTCCAAGTCGGCCAGGCGGCGGCTGACGGCCGATGCGGCCAGGTGCTCGCGCGCGGCGGCAGCGGCGATGGTGTTTTCTTCCATCACGGCAACGAACAGGCGCAGGGAGACGGGGTCGAGTTTCATGGGGCACCGATGGTAGCAAGCAGCGTAGTCCACTGAATCACAGAAATCGGCGGTGCGTGAGGGTCTGGCAAGGCTGCAATCTAGACGCCGGGCGGAGCCGGGTTGCACACCCGGCGAGCACGGCAACGACGAGTGCGGCCTTGCCAGACACTCACCCTGCGGGCCGGGGTTGCAGCGAGCGCGCGCCGGCGTTGCCTGGCTTGCCAAGGCGGCCTGCCTTGGCTGCCCCAGGCGCCTTGCCGCGCATCCCGCTGCAACCCCGGCGCACCGCTGATTTCTGTGATTCAGTGGACTATTGCCATGCCGGATTGCGATGGTGGCTTGTTGCTTGAGCGTTTTGCAGGAGGGCCGCAGGTGCGCATCATTCCCGCCCAGCATCACCGCCCGCAGGAGACACACATTTCCATGGATTCCATTGCATCCCCCGCCGCACTGCAAGGCGTGCGCGTCATCGAAATGGGCCAGCTGATTGCCGGGCCGTTCTGCGGCAAGACGCTGGGCGAGTTTGGCGCCGACGTGATCAAGATCGAGGCGCCCGAGACGGGCGACCCGCTGCGCAACTGGCGCCTGATCAAGGAAGGCACCTCCGTCTGGTGGCAGGTGCAGTCGCGCAACAAGCGCTCGGTGGCGCTGGACCTGCGGCAAAAGGAGGGGCAAACAATAGCTCGCCAGCTGATCGCCGAGGCCGATGTGCTGGTCGAGAATTTCCGCCCCGGCACGCTCGAAGGCTGGGGCATGTCGCCCGAGGAACTGCACGCGATCAACCCCGGCCTGGTCATGTTGCGCATCTCGGGCTACGGCCAGACGGGGCCCTACCGCGACCTGCCCGGCTTTGGCGCCATTGGCGAGGCCATGGGCGGCCTGCGCCACCTGACGGGCGAGCCGGGCCGCGTGCCGGTGCGCGTGGGGGTGTCGATTGGCGACACGCTGGCGGCGCTGCACGGCACCATCGGCGTGCTCACGGCGCTGTACCACCGCAAGGTCAACGGCGGCAAAGGCCAGGTGATTGACGTGGCGCTGCACGAGGCTGTGTTCAACGTGATGGAAAGCCTGATCCCCGAATACAGCGCCTTTGGTGCCGTGCGCGAGGCGGCGGGCAGCGCGCTGCCGGGCATTGCGCCGAGCAACGCCTACCCCTGCACGGACGGCTGGGTGCTGGTGGCGGGCAATGGCGACAGCATTTTCAAGCGGCTGATGGATGCCATCGGCCGGCCCGACCTGGGCGCCGCGCCGGACCTGTCCAACAACACCGGCCGCGTGGCCCGCGTGGAGGAGATCGACGCTGCGATTGGCATCTGGAGCGCGCAGCGCACCGTGCAGCAGGTGCTGGACGCGCTGGGCGCCGCCCGCGTGCCGGCGGGCAAGGTCTACACCGCCAAGGACATCGCCGAAGACCCGCACTACCGCGCCCGCGACATGCTGCTGACGCAGCAGACGCGCGACGGCTACAGCGTGGAAGTGCCGGGCATCGTGCCCAAGCTCTCGGGCACGCCCGGAACCATCCGCAGCAGTGCTCCGCACCTGGGCGATGACACCGATGCGGTGCTTGCCGACGCGGGTTTGACGGCCGAACAGATCGCCCTGCTGCGCAGCAAGGGGGTCATTCAATGAGTGCATCCAACACCGTGTGGCAAGGCGCGAATCGCCGCATCCACATGCAGGAGGTCGGCCTGCGCGACGGCCTGCAGATGGAGAAGACCTTCGTTCCCACTGAAGACAAGATCACGCTGTGCGATGCGCTGTCGGCAGCGGGCCTGTCCAAGATCGAGGTGACTTCGTTCACATCGCCCACCGCCATTCCCGCGCTGAAAGATGCCGAGATCGTCATGCGCGAGATCACGCGCCGCCCGGGCACGGTCTACACCGCGTTGGTGCCCAACCTTCGAGGGGCAGAGCGTGCCATCGAGTCGCGCACGGATGAGTTGAACCTGGTCATGTCGGTGAGTGCCACGCACAACCTGGCCAACCTGCGCATGACGCAGGAACAGTCGTTTGCGGCGTTGGCGCAAGTGGTGGCCCTGGCGCAGGGCGCCAACGTGGCGGTGAATGTGTCGCTGTCCTGCGTGTTCGGCTGCCCCATGGAGGGCGATGTGGCCGAGGCCGATGTGTTCGGCTGGGTGCAGCGTTTTGCGGACTTGGGCGTGCGCGGCATCACGCTGTGCGACACCACGGGTATGGCCTACCCCACGCAGGTGCACCAGCTCACGGCGGCCGCCCGCGCGCGCTGGCCGGGGGTGGAGTTCACCCTGCATTTCCACAACACGCGCGGCATGGGGCTGGCCAATGTGCTGGCGGCCATCGACGCGGGTGCGGACCGGTTCGATGCCTCGCTGGGTGGCCTGGGCGGCTGCCCCTATGCACCCGGTGCCAGCGGCAATGTGTGCAGCGAAGAGATCGTGCATGCGCTGGCGCTGATGGGCTATGACACCGGGGTGGATCTGGTGCATCTGGTGGCCGCTGCGCAACAACTGCCTGCGTTCATTGGCCACGACATTCCCAGCCAGATCGCCAAGGCGGGTCCGCGCCTGGCGCTGCACCCGGTGCCTGCCGATTTCGAAGCGATCCGTGAAAGGGCGCTGGCCCGCTGAGCGCGGGCGAGCCTGCATTCACACATAACACCAGGAGACAAAAGCCATGACCTTCCCCGCCCCACTGACCCGCCGCATCTTCACCGCCGCCGTGCTGTGCTCCGCTGCCTTCGCAGCGGGCGCGCAGGACAAATACCCCTCCAAGCCCATCACCGTGGTCGTGCCCCAGGCTGCGGGTGGCGCCAACGACGCCATTGCGCGCGTGGTGGCGCAAAAGCTCGGCGAGCAACTGGGCCAGAGCGTGATCGTGGAAAACCGCCCTGGTGCCGGCGGCACCCTGGCCACGGGCACCACGGCCCGCGCGCGCAACGATGGCTACACCCTGCTGCTGACGGCCGACAGCGCCCATGTGATTGGCCCCGCGCTGTACAAGAACCCCGGCTTTGACCCGGTGAAAGATTTTGCCCCCGTGGCCCCTGTCGCCACGGCCGGTTATGTGCTGGTGGCGCACCCGTCTTTTCCCGCCAACAACGTGGCCGAGCTGGTGAACTTGGCCAAGGCCAGCCCTGGCAAGTATTCGATTGCCTCGGCGGGCAACGGCACGCTGAACCACCTGATCGGCGAGATGCTGCAAAAAGCCGCTGGCATCCAGCTGCAGCACATCCCGTACAAGGGCTCTGCCGCAGCCGCCACCGACGTGGTGGGCGGGCAGGTGCCGCTGTCGGTGCAAAGCCTGCCGTCGGCCATTGCGTTCATCAAGGCGGGCAAGCTCAAGGTGCTGGGTGTGGTCAATGAAAAGCGTGTGGCTGCGCTGCCCGATGCGCCCACCATTGGCGAGACGATCAAGGGCTTTGGCCAGGCGCCCTGGTACGCGCTGTTTGCCCCGGCCGGCACGCCCGCGCCCATCGTGGCGCAGCTGCAGGCCGAGGTGGCCCGGGCGCTGGAGCACAAGGACGTGGTGGACAAGCTGGCTACCGTGGGCTGTGAACCCTTCAAGGGTACGGCAGCGCAACTGGCGGCGCTGGTGCAGTCCGACCTGCCCAAGTGGAGCCGTGTGGTCAAGGACACCGGCGCCACCGTGGATTGAACGCCTGAGATGGCTATGGCGGGTGCTGGCTGCCCAGCCGCCGCCCCGGAACGACATTCAACAACAGAGAAAGCGGAGACATCGCATGAACCTGCATCGCAAGCAATTCACGTCCCTGGCCCTGGCGGCCATCGCCACCGGCTTTTGGGCTTCTGCCCTGGCGCAAGGCGCCTACCCTACCAAGACCGTGACCATGGTGGTGCCCACCGCCGCAGGTGGCACCACCGACCTGTCGGCCCGCATGCTGGCCCAGGCCCTGTCGCCGGTGCTGGGCCAGTCGGTCATCGTGGACAACAAGGGCGGTGGCAACGGCAATATTGCCGCCAGCATCGTCAAACGCGCCGAGCCCGATGGTTACACCGTGTTCATGCAGTACTCGGGCTACCACGTCATCTCGCCCCACATCACCAAACAAAAGCAGTGGGACCAGGCCGACTTTCAGCCCGTGGCCAACGTGATCTCGGCCCCGCAGATCATCGTGGTGCGCAACGACCTGCCCGTGAAGACGCTGCCTGAGCTGATGGCCTATGCCAAGGCCAACCCCGGCAAGCTCAATTACGCCTCATCGGGCAATGGCTCGCTGCAGCATGTCACGGGCGCCATGCTGGAGCAGCAGGGCTCCATCAAGATGGTCCACGTGCCCTACAAAGGCACGGGCCCCGCGCTGCAGGACCTGCTGGGTGGGCAGGTGGACCTGACTTTTGGCACCGCGCCTCCGTTCATGCCCCACATCGCCAGCGGCAAGCTGCGCGTGCTGGCCGTGACGGGCAAGCAGCGGCTGCCCAGCCTGCCCGATGTGCCCACCACGGCCGAGGCGGGTTACCCCAAGGTCGATGCCACGTCGTGGTTCGCGTTGTTTGTACCCGCTGCAGTGCCCAAGCCGGTGGTGGACAAGCTCACTGCCGACATCCGCACCGTGGTGCAAAGCGCGGCCTTCCAGCAAAAGGCGCAAGAGCAAGGCGCCACGGCTGACTACCAGACCCCGGCGCAGCTGGGTGACAAGGTCAAGGCGGACCTTTCCAGCTGGGCCACGGTGGTGAAGACTTCGAAGATCGAGGCAGAGTGAATTTAATTGGGAGCACCGGTTGCTCTGCAAGGTTGCCTCTCAAGTTAACTATGGTTCGATTTCCCTGCACACCTGTTGCAGTTTCAACGAGTGATGTGAGCAGCTATGCAGTCGTGATGGGCCGTTGAAAAGTCCATATCAGGCATCCCCGGCAGATTGGGTGGTGCAGATTGTCCTCGAGCACTACCGGACGCTGTCATGCGGGCACGGGTTGCCCATACGCCCATGTTTTGCAACGTTGGTAGAACGGTTCGCCCCCCCATGAGCGCCATATCGATGTGCTGATGCCCTTGGGTTCAGGTAGTCCGGTTAACAGTTCGACTACTCGTTTCCGGTCCTGGGCCAGGCAAGCCAGCGCGGCATGATGAACTTGGTTGATTGAGTCCTGGCGGCGGTTGCCGAGGTCGGTGAGGGATGTGTCTATCGTTTTCCAGTCTGTCAGTCCGGGTTTGAATGGGTTGAGTCGCAGCGCTGGCCAGTGGTGGAAGGCTGCGAGGTAGATCACGGCATGCATTCCCGTGCCTTGCGTGTTGGCCGTACGTTGCACTGCGAGGTTAGATAGCTCCCTTAGCTGGGAAACGGCGTCCGTGCTTTTGAGGTTCAGTGCGGCCACCACTTCTTCAAAGAACATCTGGCCCGGCTCCGACATGGCTGGCAGATGGGCTTTCACCAGTGCCAGCGTCTGCGCAGGCGTGGCTCCGCTCATGGACTTCAGGGCGATGTATGTGGCACTCCACATCGGGTCCAGGCGACCTTGCTCTTTGACCTCTTCCAGGGCCCTGGTGGCGTGTGCAGTCTGGTATTCTTGGGCTACCCAGTCGCGGTTGGCGGGGGCATCGCGCATCGCCAGTCGGCCCAGGAAGATAGCGGCAGGCACGCTATTCGGCGAAGCCTGTATCCATTGCAGCGCCAGGTTCCAGGCGGCTGCAGCTTTGGGCGTGTTGCCACCCGTGCCGCCGCTGCCTACTCGCAGGGCGCTGAAGAAGGATTCGGCCCCATTTCGGCTGGAGTTGCTGGCGGGCTGTTGTGATGCGATGGCATACAGGCGCTCTACCTCTGCGAACTCCTGGCGCTCCAGGCTTTGGTAGGCATCTAAGTAATCACGAAAGGTTGGTTGAGCTACGCACGTACCGACCATTGCGCTAGAGAGAGCAGCCACCGCCAGTGGTGAGCGCCACATTACGGCGTTCCATCCTGCGACCAGCTTTTGCAGCGCGCATACTCATTGCGACCTTCCCAGGCGTCCGGTACAACGTCTTGACCGATTCGCTGTAGCACCGCTGCGGTGGTCTTCTTGTCCTGGGCCGCCACGCAGGCTAGGCGGGCGTATGAGTTGAGGTTGTAGTTGTCCGGGTAGCGTTTGACCAGGTCCTCGAAGCCCGCGCGGATGCGAGTCCAGTCCACGTCCGGACGAGTGAATACAGCGGCGCCCTGGTGGGCTAGACTACCGTAGACATTCCAGTAGATGCGAGCGTAAAAGGTCTGCCCTTCGTCTGTCTTTGTGTTCGCCACGGCCTGCGCCGCCAGGTCGGCAATTGCCTTGTAGCTGCCGCCCCACTGCGGTAGCAGGCTATGCGAGATGGTGAAGTAGATGTCGTGGTTTTTGGGAAAGGCGGCGATGGCGTCCTGGGCCAGCTTGGCATAGTCATGGCGGCTGACTTGGCCATACTGCGCGTAGGTCAGTAATTGGGTCCACCAGTTTGGATCCTTGCGACCGTACTCGGCGCTCGCAAAAAGGGCGCGTAGGGCCTCATGGTTGAGTTCCTGGAACTTCTTCATGTCCTCATCGCGCACGGTGTTGGCATAGCCTCCGCCCCGATAGGCCCACGCCTGCTTGCTGTAGGCGCTGGCCAGGGTCATTGCGGCCAGAGTGGACTGGGGGTTCTGTGCGAGCCAAGCCTGAGCCCGTTGCTGGTGTTCGACCCAGAAAGTGTCGTTCACGCGCGGGCAAGGCTCTTTGGCGCAAGGCGGCAGGGGCGAAACCCCGCCGAACCCTATGGATCGAACCAACCGGTTGGCGCGGTAAACGCCGGAGGGCATGCGTGCGTCTTCCCGCAGTGCCTTGGTGTACCAAGCGTCCAATTTGGCGTAGTCGCCCGAAGAATAGTTTTTGATGAACAGAACGACGATTTCGCCGCGCTCTTCGGCATCGCCCGCCTGGGCGTTGCCAAATGGGGCGACTAACAGTGGCAAAGCCAGTGCAGTGGCGATTACCCTGTATGTGGTGAGATTCCTCATTTATCCCTCTCTTTGTGAGGAGGTTAATTTACACGGATACCGGGGCTATGGATTGGTCACCGTAGCGGAAACTGCCCTCCCTCGAGGGCTTCTAAGGAGCGGTGTCGGCTCTTGAGCGCATTGGCCGCGCAGGTCCTGCGGCGCTAGGTTGCTCCAGTTGACCTCGGTCAGGCCTTTGCTGGCTTGGAAGTTGTTCAGTTGGACCTGGTGTCTTGGCTCTGCGTACCCTTCCATGCCGAGGCTCCCACCTTGGCAAAACGTGTCCTTAGAAAGAAGCACAGCGTTGCCATGACAATAGCGCCCATGTCTGAAGAAGTGCATGCCGAAGAACTCCTGGCCCAGGTGGCTGCGCTGCCCGCGCTGCCGGGCGTGTACCGCTATTTCGACGCCCAGGGCGCGCTGCTGTATGTAGGCAAGGCGCGTCACCTCAAGCGGCGCGTGTCGAGCTACTTCACCAAGAACCATGGCGGCACGCGCATCGGCCACATGGTCAGCAAGATCGTGCGCATGGAGACCACGGTGGTGCGCTCCGAGGCCGAGGCGCTGCTGCTGGAAAACAACCTCATCAAGACGCTGAACCCCAAGTTCAACATCCTGTTCAGGGACGACAAGAGCTATCCCTATCTCAAGATCACAGGCACGCCCACGGCCAGCGGCAATGCGCCCGCTCAAGTGTTTCCGCGCATGGCTTATTACCGGGGTGCGGTCGATAAGAAGCACCGCTATTTCGGTCCGTACCCCAGCGCCTGGGCGGTCAAGGAAACCATCCAACTGCTGCAAAAGGTGTTTCGCCTGCGTACCTGCGAAGACACGGTGTTTGCCAACCGCACGCGGCCCTGCCTGCTATTCCAGATCAAGCGCTGCACCGGGCCTTGTGTGGACTTGATCTCGCCCGAGGCCTATGCCGCCGACGTGCAGCATGCCGAGGCACTGCTGCGCGGCGAAACGCAGGAGGTGCTTAAGGCCATGGAGGTGCGGATGATGGCGCATTCCGACAAGCTTGAATTTGAGCAGGCCGCCGATGTGCGCAACCAGATCCAGGCGCTGTCGCGGGTGCTGCACCAGCAGTCCATCGAGATTGCGGACGACAAGGATGTGGACATCTTGGCCGTACGCGTGCAAGGCGGCCGCGCCTGCGTGAACCTGGCCATGGTGCGCGGGGGGCGGCATCTGGGAGACCGGCCGTATTTCCCGGTGCATGTGGAAGACGCTGCCGCCGTGTTCGAGGAAGAGGGCGGTGATGGCACCGATGAGAATACTCCGGCCGCGCCCATTCGCCGTGTCGAGGTGCTGGTGCTGGAAGCGTTCATCGCCCAGCATTACATCGGCGTGCCGGTGCCGCCGGTGCTGGTCACCAGCGAACCCGTGGACAAGGCGTTGCTGGAGGCACTGGGCGACCAAAGTGGTGTGCGCGTGACCGCCATCCACCAGCCGCGCGAACAGCGCCGCGCCTGGCTGGACATGGCGCAAAAGAACGCCGATCTGCAGTTGGCCCGCCTGCTGGCCGAAGAGGGCTCGCAACAGGCGCGCACGCGTGCCCTGGCCGAGGCGCTGGATCTGCCGCCCGAAGATCTGGACCAACTCACCATCGAGTGTTTTGACATCTCGCACACGGCGGGTGAGTCCACCCAGGCATCGTGCGTAGTGTTCCATCACCACAAGATGCAGAGCAGCGAATACCGCCGCTACAAGATCGAAGGCATTACGGGCGGCGACGACTATGCCGCCATGCGCCAGGTACTGACGCGCCGCTACAGCAAGGTGGCCGAGGCCGCGCGCGAAGCTGGGGGCATCGACTTTGCGGCCAACCCCGCGCCCGGGGGTGAAGAGCCCACCAAGCCCAAAGGTGTGGCACGCCTGCCCGATCTGGTGCTCATCGACGGTGGCAAGGGCCAGGTGGGCGTGGCGCGCGAGGTGTTCACCGCGCTGGGGCTCGATCTGACTCGCATCGTGGGCGTGGAAAAGGGCGAGGGCCGCAAGGTGGGCCTGGAAGAGCTGGTGTTTGCAGATGGCCGCGAGAAGGTCTACCTGGGCAAGGACTCGGCGGCGCTGATGCTGGTGGCGCAGATCCGCGACGAGGCCCACAGGTTTGCCATCACCGGCATGCGCGCTGCACGGGCCAAGGTGCGGGTGGGTGGTGGTCAGCTCGAAGAAATTGCGGGGGTGGGCCCCAAGAAGCGTGCACGGCTGCTGCAGCGTTTTGGCGGGGTGCGCGGTGTGGCTGCGGCCAGTGTGGAGGACCTGGTCACCGTGGACGGCATCTCGCGTGAGCTGGCCGAAGAGATCTATCGCGCCTTGCGTTGAGTCCCCGGCCGGACTGCTCGTCCTGCCGTGACACAATCGACCCATGTTCTGGACTATCCCCACCTTGATGACCTGGACGCGCATCGTCGCGATACCTTTGATCGTGGGGGTGTTCTACGCGCCGCTGGACCCGGCCACGCGCAACCTCATTGCCACCGTGATGTTTGTGGTGTTCGCAGCCACCGACTGGCTGGACGGCTACCTGGCCCGCAAACTGAACCAGACCTCGTCGTTTGGCGCCTTTCTGGACCCGGTGGCCGACAAGTTTCTGGTGTGTGCATCGCTGCTGGTGCTGGTGCATCTGCAGCGTGCCGATGTGTTCGTTGCGCTCATCATCATCGGCCGCGAGATCGCCATATCAGCCCTGCGCGAATGGATGGCGCAGATCGGCGCGAGCAAGAGCGTTGCTGTGCACATGATCGGCAAGGTCAAGACTACGGTGCAGATGGTGGCCATCCCCTTCCTTCTTTATGACGGGCGCCTGTTCGGCGTCATCGATACCGGCGTGTGGGGCACCTGGCTCATCTGGGCCTCGGCTGTGCTCACGGTCTGGTCGATGGTGTACTACCTGCAAAAGGCATTGCCAGAAATCCGGGCGCGTGTGAAGTAGCAGGAGTGGGGCGCGCGCATCCCGTCGGGGGTTTTGTGGATGAATGCGGGGGACTGTGGCCTGCGCTGCATTGTCGGAACTGGGGTGTCAATACGGAGTGCTGCCCATACGGCGTGTTTGAGACAAAAACGCCCCACAAGCCCTGTCGCAGCGTGAAATACGACTAGAATTCATCCCAACGCTGCGCCAAACCAGCGTGTTGTATTGACACCCGGAAACTCGATGGCTTTAATCTGATGCAGCAGCCACTGCTGTGTATGCCAGTCATTCCCCCGTCTGTTTTCAACCAGCCTCCGGCTGCGCTTTCGGACGTGTGAAGACCAGATATCCGCGAGACATTCCATCAACTCTTTTCCGAGAGGCTTCTTGTGAACAAAACCGAACTGATTGAGCACATCGCTACCAACGCCGACATCTCCAAGGCCGCCGCTGCTCGTGCCCTGGAATCCACGATCGAGGCCGTCAAGAAGACCCTGAAGAAGGGCGGCACCGTTTCGCTCGTCGGTTTCGGTACCTTTGCGGTCGGCAAACGCGCTGCTCGCACGGGCCGCAATCCCCGTACCGGCGCTACGATTAAAATCAAAGCTGCTAAAGTTCCAAAGTTCCGTCCTGGCAAGGCATTGAAAGATGCCTTGAACTGAGGATCAGTTTAGGTGGGGTCCTTAGCTCAGTTGGTAGAGCGGCTCCTTTACACGGAGTAGGTCGGCGGTTCGAGACCGTCAGGACCCACCACCACCGAACAAAGGCGAACGCAAGTTCGCCTTTTGTTTTTTGCCTTCTGAAAGATCGACCATGTTTGAATCCATCCGCAAGCACTCCAAGATCGTGATGATCTTATTGTTCTTGCTGATCATTCCATCGTTTGTGCTGGTAGGCATTGACAGCAACTACTTCTCTGAAAAGAGCCCAGTGGTGGCGCGCGTCGATGGCGACAAGATCAACCAGACTGACTGGGACAATGCCCATCGCATGGAGACCGACCGCATGCGTGCGCAGTCTCCCTCGGTCGATCCCAAGCTTCTTGACTCTCCCCAGGCCCGCTACGCCACGCTCGAGCGCCTGGTGCGCGACCGCGTGCTGGCAGCAGCCGCCAAGGAAATGCACCTGGTGACGAGTGATTCGCGGCTGGCACGCAGCCTGCAGGAGATTCCCGCCATTGCAGGGCTCAAGCGCGCTGACGGTACGCTGGACGCAGAAGCCTATCGGGCCCTGGTGGGTACGCAAGGTTTGACGCCGGAAGGCTTCGAGGCCAATGTCCGCCGCGATCTGTCGATCAACCAGGTCATTGGTGGTGTGATGGGTACCGCCTTCAGTACCAATGCCCAGGTCAAGCTCGCGCTGGACCCGCTCTATGAGCAGCGAGAAATCCAGGTGGTGCGCTTCAAGTCTGCAGATTTCTCTGCCAAGGTTGCGCCCACGGATGCAGATCTGGAGTCCTACTACAAGGCAAATCCCGCAAAGTTCCTTCAGATGGAGCAGGCTTCGGTGGAGTATGTGGTTCTGGACCTCGACAGCGTGCGTTCCGGTATCACCCTCAATGAGGACGACTTGCGCACCTACTACAAGGAAAACGTTGCGCGCATGGCTGGCAAGGAAGAGCGTCGCGCCAGCCACATCCTGATCAATGCCTCCAAGGACGCATCGTCTGCCGACCGTGAGAAGGCCAAGGCACGTGCGACGGAACTGCTGGCCCAGGTGCGCAAGGCGCCAGCCACGTTTGCGGATGTGGCCAAGAAGGCCTCGGACGACAAAGGATCGGCCACCGCAGGTGGCGATCTGAATTTCTTCGGACGGGGCGCCATGGTCAAGCCGTTTGAAGACGCGGCCTTTGCCCTCAAGAAGGGTGAAATCAGCGATCTGGTGGAAACCGACTTCGGTTACCACATCATCCAGCTGACCGACATCAAGGCACCCCGCCAGCCTTCCTTTGAAGAACTGCGCCCCACCATGGAAGCCGAACTCAAGCAGCAGCAGGCGCAGCGCAAGTTTGCCGAGGTGGCGGAGTCATTCACGAACAGCGTGTATGAACAGGCAGACAGCCTCAAGCCGGTGGCAGACAAGCTCAAGCTCAAGGTGCAGACCGCGTCCGGCCTCACCCGCACGCCAGCTCCTGGCGCGGTGGGGCCACTGGCCAACCCCAAGTTCCTGGAAGCACTTTTCTCTTCGGATTCGGTGCAGAACAAACGCAATACCGAGGCCGTGGAAATAGGCCCCAGCCAACTGGCTGCTGGCCGTGTGGTGCAGTACACCCCCGCCAAAACCCTGCCGCTGGAAGAAGTGCGAGCCCGCGTGCGCGAACTGTATGTGGGGCAGAAAGCCTCTGAATTGGCGCGCAAGGATGGCGAAGCCAAGCTGGCTGCGTGGAAAGCGGCCCCGGCAACCGCCAGCGGCCTCGGTGCCCCCATCCAGATTTCGCGTGAGCAGGTCCAGAACCTGCCCCGTCCTCTGATTGATGCAGCGTTGCACGCGCCGACAGCCGACGCTCTCCCAGCCTGGGTTGGTGTGGACCTGGGGAGCGAGGGTTATGCCGTGGTCAAGGTGAACCGTGTGGTGCCTCGGCCGTCTCCAGAGGGCCAGCGCGCGCAACAGGAGCGGCAGCAATATATGCAGTGGTGGGCTTCGGCGGAAGGCCAAGCGTACTATGAGATGCTCAAGAAGCGTTTCAAGGCAGAGATCAAAGCGCCGCGGCCCTCGGCCACTTTGCAGGCCACTGCAGAAAATTAAGCAAATTGGTCTTGGGGCTCAAATCCCAGGCTATAATACAAAGCTACGGTGGCTGTAGCTCAGTTGGTAGAGTCCAGGATTGTGATTCCTGTTGTCGTGGGTTCGAGCCCCATCAGCCACCCCAAATCAGAAAAAGCGCCGCAACAAATGTTGCGGCGCTTTTTTGTTTTGGGCCTCCAGCATGTGAGGGGTAGTCCGGAGCCATTGCTTCTGCCCATTCTTCGAACAGTCTTTCTTGGCGGGATTTGGGTAGTGCCGGGATGGAGCGCGTCGTATGCAGCGCATACTGCGTCTTTAGCTTTTTCTGGAGTCTTCCATGAGCCTTGTGATCCGCGACGCGTCGCCCAGCGAAAAACGTGGCAACGCCATGTCAGCAGCCCTTGCCAAGGAGCAGCTGGAGTACGCGGTCCAGATCGTTCGGGAGGTTTTGCCTCAGAGTGCGGGCGATGGCGCGCTCATTGGCGCAGTGGTCCAGGCCATTGCCATGAACTACGCTGCAGTCCCGCAGCCAAACCGATAGTGCTCCGAATGTTTTGATGGAAGGGAGTGTCCCTTCAGGCATCAGTGCATGAAATGTCCGTGCCGAAGTAGAACTGAGCCACCGCGCCGCTTGAATCGTGAGCAAGGGGTGGAAGCCGACGCTGTGATGGTCGGCTGTGGACCGCATTCCACGCTGTGGCTGTGCGGTCTCCTGATCCATTGAACGCTGATGATCCTGACGCTGGAATCGACAAGATAGAACCCGGGAACTACCTGGCCCAAGTATTTGACGGCCGTGAGGAGCTGGGTGAGTTTGGAGCCCCGGGAGGACATAGGCAAATTCACCAGCTTGGCGCCTTGCATCGCCCTTCGGGAGCTGGAGGGGCCGACCTCTTCACCACCCCAAAACCGACGTTACATGGGCCGTGCCCGCAACTTTCGCTTAGGCTGGATCAAAGACATCCTCTACACTTCAAATGATACGTATTCTTATGAAGGGGTGGAGATGAATTTGCGAGACGTTGGCGTGGGCTTGATTTTCTTCCTGGGAGCGAACCTAGCTCAGGCTGTTTACACGATCAACATCAATCAGGTGGGTCCTGATGTCGTGATGAGTGGCTCAGGCTCGATAAACACCAGTTCTTTCTCCTCCATAGGCCTCATTGGACCGTGTCTTCTTGGCGATGGATTCATCGGTGCAAATGCCCTCTGCATTGGCTCAGACACAAACGGAGATTGGTACCCTGGGGCGCTGTCGCCTGGCATTTCGCTGCCTTCTATAGTACCGACCGCTGGGTCAAGCTCTTCGGGGCCCAACGTGTTTCTCTTGGGAACTGAGCTGTACCTACCGGAAAACTATGTTTCTGCGTCTCCGATCGTCAATCAAACGATTTTTGCAGGCACGACGTTGGCAGCGATTGGCCTTAACGTGGGGATTCAAACGTTGTTCGTGCCATCTGGCGACGAGATCATCATCAATGTGGGGCTAGCGCCACCCGCCGCTCCAGCTAGCATTCCCACGCTCGGTGAGTACGCCTTACTTGGACTGTCGTCATTGCTAGCTATTCTGGGCATGGTAGCTATGCGGCGTCAGCGGGGCTAAGGGACGTCCGCAATCGGAAGAAATCTGGTCCTGGGCGACAGGCCCACAGGATCTGCACCTTCATCCTCAATTTCGCCAACGTAGTCCGGCCCTGATTGGGGGAGCTGGGGCTGCGGGGGGATAGTCGGCGTCTCGGTACTGGGCGGCAGGTCGCCCGGGGGAAGGGGATAGGTCTCGGGGACCTTGTGGGCTGGGTGTTCGTTCGGGTCGGTGGCCATGGCGAGCTCCTTGTGGAAAGAGTCCATTGGGACACTCGCCTGTGTCGGCCGTCGCAGGAGGTCATCCATATAGAACGACCGTCCAGAGCTGGCTTCAGGCGTGAGCTAGTTGGTCAAAGTCCGCCAGCGGCATCTCGGTGCCATCGTGGGCCACAAGAACGCCAGCAGTGGCATCCGATACCTCTATCGGGCTGCCATTGAATTTGCCTTGCTCTGGCTTCACGCCATTCATTGGCACGCAGCCATAGAGGCGGCACAGAAGCAGATCGTCGGCCTGGGCCCTGGTCAGGACCAGCTTCTGCGGTTGCGCTGTACCGTGTGCGCGCCAGTGTGCGCGGAATGCGTTTGTCGCGCGGCGGTGGGTTTCTGCCATGCCTGGGCGGCAGGGTGGGAGGTCTACGATGTTCTGGGCGGCCATGCCTGCGATTTTGTCAGGATGGCGTCGCATGAATCGAAAATTCCTCCCCGATTCTTCCCTGGCGCAATGCAGAAAAGGTGTTTTTCAGAGGGGATGGGGTGGCCTGCCCGGAGGGACTCGAACCCCCGACCTATAGCTTAGAAGGCTATTGCTCTATCCAGTTGAGCTACGGGCAGTAGACAAGCTTTTGGCAGAGAAGCGCCTACTTGCTTGTATTGCAAAACATTTCGCAACTGCGCTGTAGCGCAGACCGCGAATCATACCCTGCGTACGGAGCTGGCCCGAAGACGGCGGCTCCGATGTTGTTAGTAGCAAAAGCCCGGTGGATGCGGGTATAACGAGGTCACCTACCCGCTAACGCATTCCCCCACCCCGCCCGCACCATGCCGCACAGCGTCACGCTCATACACACCATCGCTGCCGCGCTTGGGCTGGCCCTGGCGTTGGGTTTTGTGGCTACGCGGTTGCGGTTGCCAGCGTTGATCGGGTATCTGCTGGCGGGCGTGGTCATCGGGCCGTACACACCTGGTTTTGTGGCAGATGCGGCAATGGCCAGCCAGTTGGCTGAAATCGGCGTGATGTTGTTGATGTTTGGCGTCGGCCTGCATTTCTCGTGGGGTGATCTGCTGGCCGTGCGCAAGATTGCGGTGCCCGGGGCGGTGGTGCAGATGATGGTGGCCACGGCGCTGGGCATGGCTTTGGCCACCTGGTGGGGCTGGGGCTTGGGTGGGGCTTTGGTGTTTGGCTTGGCGCTCTCGGTGGCTAGCACGGTGGTGCTGTTGCGTGCGCTGGAGACCCTGGGCATTCTGGACAGTCACACCGGGCGGATTGCCGTGGGCTGGCTGGTGGTGGAAGACCTGGCCATGGTGTTGGTGCTGGTGTTGCTGCCGCCGCTGGCAGGCTGGCTGGGTGGCGGCAAAGGGGGGGAAGGTTCCGCCGCCCAGGGCGTGGATGGCGCGGCGCTGTGGCAGACCTTGGGATGGACGTTGCTGCAAGTTGGAGGGTTTGTTGCGCTGATGCTGCTGGTGGGGCGCCGTCTGTTCCCTTGGGTGCTCTGGCAGGTGGCGCGCACGGGGTCGCGGGAGCTGTTCACGCTCTGCGTAGTAGCCGCTGCGGTGGGCATTGCGTTTGGGTCTGCCGCGCTGTTTGGGGTGTCGTTTGCGCTGGGGGCTTTTTTTGCCGGCATGGTGATGCGCGAGTCGGAATTCAGCCACCGGGCTGCGCAAGAGTCCTTGCCGCTGCGCGACGCTTTTGCCGTGCTGTTTTTTGTCTCGGTGGGTATGTTGTTCGACCCCGCCGTGTTGTGGAGCCGGCCATTGCAGGTGCTGGCGGTGGTGGCAATCATCATGTTGGGCAAGACGCTGGCGGCTGCCGCGCTGGTGCTGGCATTTCGCTACCCGCTCAATACGGCGCTCACCGTTTCGGCGAGCCTGGCCCAGATCGGGGAGTTCTCTTTCATTCTGGTGGCGCTGGGTTCGTCACTGGGGCTGCTGCCGCCCGAAGGGGCCAGCCTGGTGCTGGCGGGGGCGTTGATCTCGATGGCGCTCAATCCGATGCTTTTTCACGCCATTGCCCCGCTGCAGGCCTGGCTGCGTGCCCGTTCGGCATTGGCGCGGCGACTGGAGCAGCGCGACGACCCCCTGGCCGAACTGCCCATGAGCACCGACGCCCGCTATCTCGCGCGGCAGGTGGTGCTGGTGGGATACGGCAGGGTGGGGCGCCGCGTTGCCAACGTGCTGATGGTCAACGACATCCCGTTCGTGGTTGCCGAGCAGAACCGCGAACTGGTGGAGTCATTGCGGGAGTCCGGCATTGCAGCAGTGTTTGGTGATGCGGTGGACCCTGCCGTGCTCATACAGGCGCACATCGCCCGCGCCGCCATGCTGGTCATTGCTACGCCGGACACCCTGAATGTGCGGCAGATCATCACCACCGCGCGCACACTGAACCCCCATATCGAAACCGTGGTGCGCAGCCACAGCGGCGATGAAGCGCGGCGGCTTGCGCAGGAATGCGACAGCACGGTGTTCCTGGCCGACGAGGCGCTGGCCCAGGCCATGGCCCGCCATGTGCTGGAGCGTACCGAAGCACGCCTTGCGCGGCATACCCGCCCTGCATCGCTGCACGGTGGGGCCTGAATTCAATGCATTTTTGGCTGCTAGCGCTTTATGGATAAGCGTTAGTAGCTATTATTTTTATAGTATTTTCTCTGTCGGGGCACTGGTTGCAGACTCCTTTGGGCTGCTTCAGCGTCCTACCCGCTGCGCCTTGGCCCGCATTTCTGCCGCCTCGACCCACAAGACCTTGCATTGTTCGTCGGTGGTGGGTTTCAGGCAGGCGCGTTCAAGGCTAGTTGATGTCTTCGAACACCAGGGCAGGGGGTGACATGATGCGCGCGGTATTTCCCAGCTCTTCAATCAGGTGGTTGGCAAAGTAGCTGTTTTGCGTGTCGGGCTCCAGGGCGGCCACGGCGAGGTTGGCGCGGGGCTGGTTCAGTGGCACATAGAAGCTGCCCGCAGGCACGTCAATGGCACTGCGCACTGGCGATACCTGCACGCGAACAATGCCCTTGCCGCCAGCGATGGTGCCGATCACGTCCTGCCGGTCGCCGGACTCACGCGCTGTTTCGCGGTAGATATCGGCCAGTGCCGATCCAGATTCGGCCACGCGCATCACCTGCAGGCCGAGCATTTTCAAGCGCTCAACGGCGGCGGTGGAGCCGGCCGACAGCCAGTAGCCGCAGGGGCGGGCGCGGGTTTTGGTGGGGCGCAAGGTGAGGGATGAGTTCCAGTCCACCCGGATGGCGCGGTCTGCACCCGTTTCGGGGTCCAGGAAGTCCAGCTCGCGCTGGGTGGGAGTGGCCGCTGCTTCTACCACCACTTGGTCGCGGCAGGCCTGGGCGCTCACGTCGCGAGCAACGAAGGATCGGACCTGCTCCAGGTTGGCCGCCCGCTCTGCGGTGCTGCGCAGCGCACTGGTGATGGCTGTGACCTGCGAATGCACGCGGCGCTGGATGTGCATGCGCCCGATGCCCACGCCCCGTGTTTCGATCAGCAGGCTGACGGTGTTCTTCAGGCCGTTCACATTGCGGCCGGTGTCGGGTTGGGTGCCCCCCATGGAGATGCGTTTGTCGTCCGGGTTCGTCGAGGTGGTGTAGTACCAGTCGCTGGTCAGGCCCTGGGCCTTGAGGGCCGCCACCATGGGCTGGTGGTACCACTCCTGCGAGGCCTTGGTCAGAAACTCGGGGTAGTTCGCGGTGGTGGTGTACTGCAGCAGGGCGTCATAACGCTGGATGGCGTTGAATTTCTGCAGGTAGCGGCCCACCACCGTGTATTCATGGGCATCCACCACCAGGATGGGGCGGTAGTCGTTCACCACCTTGGCCAGAGCGCGGGCCTCGGGGGTGTTCAGCAGCAGGTGGTCGCGGTTCATGTCCACGCCATTGGCCGTGACGCGGGTGCCAACGGCGGCGCCATCGGGGTTGGCGCGCGGCACTATCACCACGTTGATGCGGTCCAGCAGGGGTTCCAGCAGGCCATGGGCCAGTTCGCGGCTTATCACGAGCAGCGCTTCGCTGCCTGCGGGTTCGTCGCCGTGCTGCTGGCCGACGAGCACTACGGTGGGCCGCCCGCTGGTGTCCAGGTTGGCGGGTTCCGTGCCCGCAGCGCGGGTCACCAGCAGACCCAGGATGGGTTCACCGCGCTGCGACATGCCCAGGTTGAGCAGCTTGGTGCGCGTGGGCCCACGGGGAGCCGGATCGGCCAGGGAATGCAGCCACTGGCCCAGCTCGGCATTGGTGGTGAAAGCTCTGCGGTCCGGTCCCAGGCCGGGTGTGCTGTAGGCCATGGGTGGATCAGGGAACCGGGCAGCCACGGCCGCACCGTAGGGGGGCGCCATCGGGCCTTCGTTTTGCACCACCAGCGGCGCGGGTGGTGGCAGCGGGCTGGCGATCGCCCCTTGGCGCGGGGCCTGCGCCTGTGGGGCCTGGCCCAAGGGCGCTGGCACCACCGTACCTGGCTGAACGCGGGGCAAGGGGGCCGGCGCGCTGGTTCGCGTGGCTGGCGCTGATGGCCAGGGTGGCAGCGGGGTGCTGGAGCACGCCGTCAGCAGCACGGCTGCCAGCAACGCCGAGACCTTCCAGGGCATGCGCTGTGGGCGAGCCGGTGGCGGCAGGGCCGATGACGCTTCTGGTGGGGTGCGGTGAGGGTTGGAGTACATGTTCATGGTGGTATCTGCCTTCTGAGGCCTGACCGGGCGGCTTTGTTACGGCGATGTTACCTGCCCGTCACTGCCATGCCGTGTCAGCGTACATCCCGTTGCAAACCCGGGGTTGACGCGCCAAAGCCCTGTGCGATGTCACAGTTTTGGGGCCGATGGGACTGGATTCGAGGCCAGCGAGCTGCCGGCGGAGGTGGACGGTGCAGGTGAGGGCTCCGTCTGCTGTGCCATCTTCAGCCGCAGCAGTGCGCGCACAAAACCGTGGTCCGATCGGGTCCTGTCACGTCCTTCGTGCAGGTGGTCGTTGAAGTAGTCCACGCGCCGCACGTCGCCCATGCTGTTCCTGCCGTTGTGCACGAATTCCTCGCTCACCAGAATCTGGTCCAGCACGCTGGGCGAGCCTTGGTGGATGTGTGAGTACGCGACATCCTTCTTCAGCGCTGCATCGCCCTGCAGGTCGTAGGCATTGAACAGCGCGACATCGCGTGCCGAGCGGTCGTAGGCGATCTCATTGGTGGCGCAGATGAGCTGTGTGGTGACGCTGTCGGGCGTGTCGTTGAAGTCGCCCAAGACCACCAGCGGCACGCTGGTGCGGTGCAGCAGGTCGATGACCAGGCAGCGCAGCGCCATGGCTTCGGCGCCCCGCATGATCAGCGAGCGCAGCGATGCCAGCGCCATCACCTTGCGGTCGTCCCGGTCTTCCGTGGGGTTGCCCTGTGCATCCTGCAGGAACTTGGGCCGTTTGGATTTGAGGTGGGCCGTCAGTACGTTCAGGCTCTGTCCGTGTTTCATGCGCAGTGTTGCAACCAGAGGCGGCCGTTCAAAGCGCGTGTGCAGGCCCAGGCCCGGTATTTCTACCTGGAAGCCCGGGGGAAATTCCGCAAACGACTGCAAGGCATCCACCTTGAGCCGTGTCGCAATGCCGACCCGGGGCGTGCCTTGTGCTCCGGTGCGCGTCGCATCGTTCTCCGCCCCGGGTACCGCCACGAAGTCGTAGCGCAGGCCGCTGCGGCCGAGGGCGCCCTTGAATGCTGCGTCGTCCCACACCTCTTGTACTGCCAGCACGTCGGCATTGAGCATGCGAAACCGGTCGCCCAGCCAGGTGAGCTTGCGATCAAACTCCGTCTGGCTGTAGGGGTCTTGGTTCTCGTAGAACAGGCGGCCAGGATTGACCAGGTTGAGCACATTGCAGGTGGCCACCATCAAAGTGGCCAGGGGCTGGGGGAAGTCGTTGGGGCGCATAGGCCACAGCATCGCACAGGCAACTGCAGTGGACTGGGGAGGAGGTCAGAAGACCTGCAGCGCGTTGCCTGACAGGACGTGCAGCCCCGAAGGCCGCGTTTGCACGGCATGGACAAGCGCTCGCGCCACATCGGCACCGGGGCGGGCGCGGTAGCTGGCGGGGATGAGCGGGTCCAGCAACTTGAAGGCCTTGATGGACAGGGACTCGGCGGGGCGCGCGGCCTGGCCCAGAGCCCGGCGTTCACCCAGCAGCAAGGATGGGCGCGCGATCACGAGCGTGTCAAAGCCCAGGCTTTTAAGCGCCTGCTCGACCTCGCCTTTGATACGGTTGTAGAAGATGCGGGAATTTGCGTCTGCGCCCATGGCGGTCACTACCCCGCAGCGGGTGGCACCTGCCGCCATCGCTGTGCGCGCGGTGGCAATGACCGCGTCGTGGTCCACCGCGCGAAAAGCCTGCTGGCTGCCGGCCGCTGCGATGGTCGTCCCCAACGTGATGTAGACATCATCTACATGTGGCAGGCCCGGGACCGCGGGCTGGGCACCCAAGGCCGCAAAATCCACAGCGTGCAGGTGCAGCCGTGGATGCGTGATGTCCGGCATGTGCCGACCAAGGGCATACAGCGCATGCACCTCGGGTGGCAGCGCTTCGCCCGGCGCTGTGCCGGTATGGGCTGTGTTTTTGCCTACCGACGGATCAGCGGCCAAAAGAGCCGCGAGAACCGCCCGGCCCACGAGACCCGTTGCCCCGGCCACCAGAACCACCCGTGCCTCCGCCATAGCCGCCACCTCCACCGTTGTTGCCACGATAGCCACCACCGCCACGGCGACCGCCGCCGCCCAAGCTGTCCACGCTGGTGCGCATGGGATCTGGCTGGCCGCCAGCGCCGCCGCCTGCATGGCTGGAGTTGCGATGGCCTGGGTTGGCATGGCCCATGTGCGTGCCCAGGTGGGCATTCGCGCGTGGGGGTTGCGAGTCGTCGTAGCGATTGCCGCCTTCGTAGCCGCCGCCTCCGCCACCGGCGCTGCCGCCGGAGCGGCCGCGTGCAGGTGCCTGGCCGCCAGCGCGTGCGCCGCCGCCGCCCTGGGCGCCACCGCCACCACCGGCACGGCCACCGCGCGGACCATTGCCGCCACCGCCCGCTGCAGCAGGGGCACCACCGGCGCGGCCACCACGGGCACCACCGCCGCCACTGCGGGGGCCGCGGTCACCGCCACCGCCGCCGCCAGCACCCTGGCCGGCCTTGTTGGTGCGGATGCGGTCCATCATTTCGCTGCGGGCTGCCTTGGCGGCTGCCTGCATCACGTCACGGCTCGGGGGCTTGCCTGCACCGCCCCAGATGGTCTGGCGGCCCATGGCGATGGGCTCTGCCTTCTCGCCCGCGTCGGGGCCGAAGCCTTCGATGATCTGGACCGGGATCTGCTGCTTGGTGAAGCGCTCGATGTCCATCATGAAGCCTTCTTCGTCCATGCAGACCAGGCTCACGGCTTCGCCGGTAGCGCCAGCGCGGCCCGTGCGGCCAATCCGGTGCACGTAGTCTTCAGAGACGTTCGGGATTTCGTAGTTGACGACGTGCGGCAGGTCGTCGATGTCAATGCCGCGCGCTGCAATGTCGGTGGCCACCAGAGCGCGGATTTCGCCGCTTTTGAAGCCTGCCAGTGCCTGGGTGCGCGCGCTCTGGCTCTTGTTGCCGTGCAGGGCCATGGCCTGCACGCCGTTCTTGGTCAGGAACTCGGCCACATTGTTGGCGCCAAACTTGGTGCGGGTGAACACCAGCACCTGGCTCCAGTTGTGCTGCTGGATGATATGCAGCAGCACCTGCTTCTTCTTGCCGCGGCCCACGGGGTGAATCACCTGCGAGATGCGCTGCACGGTGGTGTTGCTGGGGGTGACCTGGATGCTCTGAGGGTTCTTGAGCAGGGTGTTGGCCAGGTCGCGGATTTCATCGCTGAAGGTGGCCGAGAACAGCAGGCTTTGCTTGTCCTTGGGCACCAGGGCCAGCACCTTCTTCACGTCGTGGATGAAACCCATGTCCAGCATGCGGTCGGCCTCGTCGAGCACCAGCACCTGCACGGTCGACAGGTCCAGGAAGCCCTGCTGCTGCAGGTCCAGCAGGCGGCCGGGCGTGGCCACCAGAATGTCCACCCCGCGCTTGACGCGGTCGATCTGCGGGTTCATGCCCACACCGCCGAAGACGACGGTGGAGTTGATGTCCAGGTATTTGCCGTATTCGCGCACGGATTCTTCCACCTGGGCGGCGAGTTCGCGGGTGGGCGTCAGCACCAGGGCACGGATGCCCTTGCCACCGAACTTGTTCTTGGGGGCAGCGCTTTGCGAAAGGCGGTGCAGCATGGGCAGGGTAAACGCGGCGGTCTTGCCGGTGCCAGTCTGCGCGCCAGCCAGCAGGTCGTGGCCTGCGAGCACGGCGGGAATGGCCTGGGCCTGAATGGGCGTGGGGGTTTCGTAGCCCGTTTCGTGCACGGCCTTCAGGATGGCAGGAGCCAGGTTCAGTTCGTCAAATGTCATGTCTTTGGATGCGCCCGTCCGGGGCGCTGGGTATCGGCCTGTCGTGCAACCGGGAGGTTGTCGAGCCAGTCTCAAGCCGATGAGGTTCAAGAGTGGGAGCCTGGAAGTTGATGCTTCCTTCGTCCCCAGCAGTGTGCTGATGTGGCGGGCAACTGGAGCCCGCTACGGTGGGTATTGTCGCATGGCCCGATAATCTCGGTTTGCACGCAGAATTTCTGCTCATTTTTGCAGGTTTGACACTCAATGGCCCAATACGTTTTTTCCATGAATCGCGTCGGCAAGATCGTGCCGCCCAAGCGGCAGATCTTGAAAGACATCTCCCTGAGCTTCTTCCCGGGCGCCAAGATTGGCGTATTGGGGACTAACGGTTCGGGTAAGTCCACCCTCCTGAAGATCATGGCGGGCCTTGACAAGGAAATCGAAGGCGAGGCCATCCCCATGGCCGGCCTGAACATCGGCTATCTGCCCCAGGAACCCCAGCTGGACCCGACACAAACCGTGCGGGAGAGCGTGGAAGCCGGCATGGGCAAGGTTTTTGCCGCCAAGGCCCGTCTGGAAGAGGTCTACACCGCCTATGGCGCTGAAGATGCCGACTTTGACGCGCTGGCCGCCGAACAGGCCGAGCTGGAAGCCATTATTGCAACGGCGGGTACCGACTCCGAACACCAATTGGAAATCGCCGCTGACGCGCTTCGCCTGCCCCCGTGGGACGCCAACATCGGCGTGCTCTCCGGTGGTGAAAAGCGCCGCGTGGCCTTGTGCCGCCTGCTGCTGTCCAAGCCCGACATGCTGCTGCTCGACGAGCCTACCAACCACTTGGACGCCGAATCGGTGGACTGGCTGGAGCAGTTCCTGCAGCGCTACTCCGGCACCGTGGTGGCCATCACCCACGATCGCTACTTCCTGGACAACGCCGCCGAATGGATTCTGGAACTGGACCGTGGGTCCGGCATTCCGTACAAGGGCAATTACTCCGACTGGCTGACCCAGAAGGGCGCCCGTCTGGAAGCCGAACAAAAGGGTGAGGAAGCCCGCGCCAAGGCCCTGAAGAAGGAGCTGGAATGGTCGCGCCAGAACCCCAAGGCCCGCCAGGCCAAGAGCAAGGCCCGTCTGGCCCGCTTTGAGGAACTGAGCGATTACGAATACCAGAAGCGCAACGAAACGAACGAAATCTTCATCCCCGTGGCGGACCGTCTGGGCAGCCAGGTGATCGAGTTCAAGAACGTCACCAAGTCGTTTGGCGACCGCGTGCTGATCGACAACCTGAGCTTCAACATTCCTGCAGGCGCCATCGTCGGCATCATCGGGCCCAACGGCGCCGGTAAGTCCACGCTGTTCAAGCTGATTGCGGGCAAGGAAAAGCCGGACGCGGGGGAGGTCGTTATCGGCTCCACCGTCAAGATGGCCTTTGTGGACCAGCACCGCGATGACTTGTCGAATGACAAGACCGTCTGGGAAGACGTATCGGGCGGGCTCGACATCCTGAACGTGGGCAAATTCCAGATGGCCAGCCGCGCCTACTGTGGCCGGTTCAACTTCAATGGCGGCGACCAGCAAAAGAAGGTTGGCATGCTCTCAGGGGGGGAGCGCGGTCGTTTGCACCTGGCCAAGACCCTGATTGCGGGCGGCAACGTGCTGATGCTGGACGAGCCGTCCAACGATCTGGACGTGGAAACCTTGCGGGCTCTGGAAGACGCGCTGCTGGAATTTGCCGGCACGATGTTGGTAATCAGCCACGATCGTTGGTTCCTGGACCGGATCGCCACCCACATCCTGGCGGCTGAAGGTGACAGCCAGTGGACGTTCTTTGACGGCAATTACCAGGAGTACGAGGCCGACAAGAAGAAGCGCCTGGGTGAAGAAGGGGCAAAACCCAAACGAATGAGGTTCAAAGCCCTCAAATAAGGCGTCAGGTCAAGTAGCATTGCATCTGGAAACCTGTTGTCCGATCGATTCCTCCCCACCATGTCCCAGACTGCTTCTCGTTCGAGAACTGTTTTCCGCGCCTGTGTCGTCAACGCCGTGCGCGGCGGCGAGGCGTTGATGCAGGAATTGGTCAAGGTCACGCAAGGGGCCCTGACGGGTGAGGAGTCTGTCGTCCGCAATATCCAGCAGCGCAATCTGGTCAGTGACAGCCTGCGCTTGCTGAACCAGCATGAAGCTGCGCTGGTCAAGGGTTATCCCATGGCCCTGCTGGAGATTTTTGCAGAAGGTCCCGCTGCCAAAGGCCGCAGTTCTGCCGAGGACACCGGCATGGACTTCGGTGAACTCTCGCTCATGGATGAGAACGAGATGCAGGCGCAGGTGGAACTGTCCAAGGCGCAGCAATCGGCGCTGCATGCCACTGATGCGGTGCTGGCCGAACTCAACACCCTCGTCAGTTCCGCACAGGGCTTGCGCAGTGTGCAACCCGAGCGCAACCCGCTGCGCCCCGAAAGTTATATCCGCGCTCTCCAGCAAGTGGTGGGAGACACTGGTGTATCGCCCGAAGTGCGCCAGCTGTGGATGCAGCACATGCGCGACCTGTTGGGTAAGTTGCTGGTGGATGAATACAAAAAAACGGCTGCCAGCCTGCGCGAACATGGTGTTCAGCCCGTGGGCTACGCGGTGCTCGGCACGCCCGGCGGCAACGCGGGTCGTGGCGGTGGTTACGGCGGCCCCGGCACCAACACCGGCATGGGTACCGGCTATGGTGGCGGGTACTCCGGCTATGGCAACTCGATGGGCGCGCCCATGGGGGACTATGGCAACACCGGCTATGGCCGTGGCATGGGGCCCTCCACTGGCTGGAGTGGCGATTCCCTGCAATCGCCGATGGCGCCAGCCGCAGAAGAAGCATTGTTGACGGTGGGCATCCTGCGCCAGATGTTGGCTGGCGGAGATCCTTTTGATCCACGCGCATATGGCGCCATGCCTTCGCAGCCGGTGGCTTTGCAGCCTGCGTGGGGTGTGCCTCCTGCGGGTGGGGTTGTGGCGGGTGCCCAACCCATGCCGCAAGGCGGTGGTTACTACTCTGTGGGTGCAGCGGCCGAGGCCATCGAGGACATGGCCCAGCTCGAACGCTTGGTGGGAAGGCTTGCCAGCGGCAGCCAGGCAGCTTCGCTGTCGGCGCCTTTGACGGGGTGGCGGGGCCCGGGTGTGGCTCCTGTGGTGTACGCGGCCATGCCGATGGAGGCGGCCACCCAATCCCCGGCCATGGCCATTGAGGTGGTTGGCCGCATGATGGAGAACATTGCCCAGGATGCTCGCCTTCTGCCGCCCGTGCAGAAGGCTGTGAAGAGTTTGGAGCCCGCACTCAAACAACTGGTGACACACGATGGGCGTTTTTTCACCGATGGCACCCATCCCGCGCGCCGTTTGCTGGATGAGCTGACGCAACGCAGCCTGGCGTTTACCGCAGAGGCAACTCCGGGGTTCAGCAGTTTCATGCGCTTGGTGCAAGGGGCGGTGGAGCACCTGACTGCCAACGAAATCAAAGATGCAGGGCCTTTTGATACCGTGCTCAAGGCCCTGCAGTCTGCCTGGGAGACTCAGGAGCAGAAGATCAAGGCCCATCAGGAAGCGCAGCAAAAAGCCTTGCTCCAAGCGGAGCAGCGGGAAATGCTGGCCGAAAAGACTGCGGCCGACATCCGCAGGCTGCCTGATCTGGAGAACGTGCCTGCCGATGTGCTCGATTTTGCCGCCGGCCCATGGGCGGATGTGATCGCCTTGGCGCAGGTGCTCAAGGGCGGAGATGGGCAGGATGAGGACCCCGGTGGCTACTTGGCGCTGGTACCTGTGCTGCTATGGAGCGCCCAACCCGACCTGACCCGCCAGGAACCTGAGCGCCTGAACGAGGCCATTCCCGGCCTGCTGGCCAAGCTGCGCAAGGGGCTCAAGACCATCAATTACCCCGCTGTGCAGACCAGCGCCTTCTTGCAGCGTTTGGTGGGGCTGCATCAGTCGGCCTTTGAAAAGCCAGCGCCCGCACCTGTGGCGGCGCCTCAGCCAGAACCCGAGCCGGTGGCCCAAGAAGCAGCCCCTGCTGAAGCGCAAGCCTCCGCTGTGGCCCCCGAGGACAGTGTTCAGGCGCCCGTGGATGCGCCCGATCCCTACGCTGACTTTGTAATTGGCGCATGGGTCGAGCTGGTCACCAACGGCCGGGTCGTCCGCACGCAACTTACCTGGGCCAGCCCACACGGTACCTTGTTCCTTTTCACAGCACCCGATGCGAGCACGCAATCCATGACCCGGCGAATGCGCGACAAGCTGGCTGCGGACGGCTCCTTGCGGGTGGTTCCGGCAGTGTCCTCCACGGTCCGTGTTCTGGACGCTGTCTCAGCGGGGTCGTCCCGGAAGGTGACCAGCAGCGCCCCTTCCTCCAAAGTTGCCCCGTTGGGCTCCAAGTCTTCCAAGACACGCTAAGAGCGGCTCACAAAACCCAGCGCAACGGCCCTGGCTAGGCGTTACGTCGCAGGCAGTACAAACGGTACGACAGGACGCAACGACGATGCCAGGGGAGTTTTGTTAGCCGCACTAAGTTGCGGGCGCCTTCCGGGCGCTCCAAAACACATTCGGCCGTTTACCTCGCCTGCTGCCTGCAGAAAAGAGGCGTTCAACTCAGCGGTGCACTCAAGTGCGGAGCAACTTTTTGCGCACCAGGTGAATGTGATTGCGCAGCGCGTACAACTCGTCTGCGTAGGACAACGGTACGCTCACTTTTTCAGCCTGTGCCTCCAGCGTATTGAGGGCCTTGAGCAGCTCGGCGGCGTCAATGTTGCCAGCCTCCATGTCGTTTTCAATCTCACGAAGCCGGCCATACCAGCGGAAAACGCGTGATCGCACCCTGAACTGGTACAGCGGTGGCACGACGCGCGACAGCGGGAGCATGATCGCCAGCAAAATGCCCAGTACCAGCCACATGCGCTCAATCAGGTTTGCCATCCAGAACGGCAGGTAGCGTTGCAGCATCGGCACCGGCTCGTTCATGGCCCGGTCGCCTTCTTTGGCAATCGGAAGTTCGCTATTGCGTGAGTTGGGGAACTCGCGGGCCCGGTTGAACCAGCCCGATCCGCCGTGCAGTTTCTGCGCATTCTGCGCAAACAGGGTGAGCAGGGCAGGGTGCGTGGCATCGCGTGCCAGCAGCGAGGTGGTGGATGCCACCAGGCGCACATCCCGCGTGGGCACGTTGGCCGCCAGGTCCACCACGCCGCGCGGCAATGTGACCGGAGTCAGGAACGGAAACCGCCGCGCATAGGCCTCGTGCTGGGCAAAGTCCAGCAACTGCACGCCGGGTGTCTGCAGCAGCATCTGCACCATCAGCGATTCGGGGGCCGAGGCGAACACCAGCGCATCAAGTCTTCCCGCCAGAAATTCCACGGTGGCTGGCGTCTGCTCCAGCCGGGACATCTGCACCGCACCAGGCGCCACCTTGTTGGCGTCGAGCAGACGCTCCATCAACTTGGGCACGCCACTACCGTCCGAGCCTACATTGACCCGCCAGCCACGCAACTGCCGCAGGCTGTCGATGCGCGGCGTGTGGTACACACGTTCTGCAGTCTCCGCACGATAGAACAGCCACACGGGCTCCACAAAGAGGCTGCCCAGAGACACCAGCTCGTCGGCATCATCGGGTTGCAGTTCGGCCGTGCCACCCTGCACAAACGCCACATCGGCCTTGCCTTCTCGCAACAGCTGCAGGTTGTGCGAAGAGCCGTCGCTGGGCAGCAACCGGACTTCGATGCCATCCACCGCCAACGCCTTCTGGTAGCGCTTGCCAAACTCCTCGTAAGCGCTTTGCGCCGGGCCTGTGGCCAGTGTCACGGTTTTGGGTGGGTTGGGGTTGAGCCACCAGTACGCCAGCACCAGCAGTCCCACCGCCAGAAACGCGAGAGGACCGGCCGACACGATCAGATCGCGCAGAGAAAGCAGGGTATTGCGGAAAGCCTGGGACATGGAATAAGTGCTGAACATGGGGTGGAGCAACCACGAGGCCTCTGCGACCATCCGAGGCCCCGTGGTTGTTCATGTGGCTGTGGCGTACGCCCTCCAGGCACATGGGGCCAGGAGCGACAAGGAGTTCCTGAGATCTATGGCTTGCTGCCGCGCCGCTGGCGCTCGTAAGCCACACATTCCGAAAGGGAGAGCTGGTCGTCCTGATCGGTATCCGCCGCGTCGAAATAGGCCATGCGGCTTTCAACGACTTCCTTGAACGACAGCTTGCCGTCGCTGTCCGTGTCAACGGCTGCAAGTCGCTTCAGGCGGCCTTTGCCCATGCGCGGCACCTGGGCCAGGTCGGAGAGCTGGACATGGCCTGTCGCATCGGGCGAGAGGTTGTGCCAGCCTTGCACGATGTCCCGGTGAAACTCTTCCAGAGACACCTTGCCGTCGTGGTTCAGGTCAGCAGACGAGCAGATCGCCTGGAGCCGGTTGGCGCGCGATGGTGCTGCTGGCTTCTGGGCCGTGGTGGTCACCTTGGGTGGGGATGTGGGGGAAGACACCGGGGCATCCGCTGCCTGCGCGGCGGATGCACATGCCAGAGCGAAGGTGCCTGCCGCCGCTGCACTGCACAGCAAGCGCATGGTGCGCAGAGCGTGTGGGGATTGGGTTGTGATCATCATTGGGCCCTCCTTACCACCACCAGCGTTGGCTGGGGCTGCGGTTGCAGGGCCAGACCATGGTGTGTGCGCCCTGGCGGACCCGGCCATCCTCCACGTCCAGGCATTTTCCGGTGAGCTGGCTCACGATCTGGCCGCCCCGGGTGGCCCAGCTTTGGCTGCGCGAGCCTGAGCACGACCACAGCACCACCCGTGCGCCATCGCGCGGGTCGCCACGGTCCACGTCCACGCACAGGTCGCGTACCCGGATCTCACCCCCGCGCCCCACAGCAAACCGCTGGGACGCGGTGCCGTTGCATTCATACACCTGCAATGAGGTGCCTGGCTGGAACTTGCCACCCCGCACGTCCAGGCACAGGCGGCCGTCCACGCGGACTTCTCGCCCCCAGTCGCCACCTTGGCCGGGATAGTCCGGGTACTCGGGTCGCCGGTCGTTGTCGTGCCGGTTGTGGTTGGCCAGCAGCGCAAGGCCCGCGATGGCAGCCACCGCGGCCACAGCTGCGCCAGCGTTGGACCCACTGCTGTTGCCAGAGGCGTAGCTGCGGGTAATCTGGAAGCGGCCGCCACACCCCCCGTTGGTCCACAGTTCCCGGTTCGTCAGGTCATAGCCCCAGGTGCGATTGAAACGGCAAGCCCCCTGTGTCTGTGCGCTCAGGTCCACCTGTGTGGTGTCGTCCGGCAGGCGATAGGACGTGTAGCCACCGTTGGATTGCAGGTCCACGAACTGGTCCTGGGCGATGGCGGCTTGGGTATTCAGGAGCAAAGGCAGGCACAAAAACCAGCTGTGCCGCAGACGGTTTAGGTCTTTCATGAATTCTCCTTGTCGCGATTGATAGGGTGGCAAGACTGGCGCGTGGGGGCCGCGGTGCGCTGCGGGCGTGTTCTGGCGGCTGAGCCCTGCGCCGTGTGGGCATCATATGGGCTCATGGGCCATGGCCCCATGACCATTGTTTACCCCAACTCACCAGCCCACGGCAAGTACAAACCTTCCGCCGTGGTGATGGACCGCGCCGCGCGTGCCGCGCGTGCCGTGGCAATGGCCGTGGCCTCGGCCGCCATGGTGGCCAGCACCATCATGCCCAGGCTTTTGCCTGCGCGGCCAGTGCCCAGGCTGAAGAGCGTGTCGCCGTCCGACATGGTGTGCACCGGGTTGATGCTGCGCGCCAGGCCGTCGTGGGCGGCCACGGCCAGGCGGTGGGCCTGCACCTTGGTGATGACAGCGTCGGTGGCCACCACGCCGATGGTGGTGTTGGTGCCCGCCAGCAGGGGCTGGGGTGGGTCGCCGCGCAGCAGGGCACGGCGCGTGTCGCGCAGGCGCAGGCCGTCGTCGGTGCGGGCGCCTGCAATCACTTGTGCGGTGTCGGGGTCGATCACGTCACCCAGGGCGTTGCAGGCGATGAGTGCGCCCACCGTCACGCCATCCACCGTGACAGAGGCGGTGCCAATGCCGCCCTTCATCGCGCGCTGGATGCCGAAGATCTTGCCCAGTGCCGCACCCGTGCCCGCACCTACATTGCCCTCGGCCGGGTCGGCGGTGGATGCCGCATCGCACGCCGCGTAGCCCGCCGCAGCGTCGGGGCGAATGTGCATGTCGCCCACCAGCAGGTCAAACAACACGGCAGCAGGCACGATGGGCAGGCGGCCCACGGCCACATCGAAGCCGATATTGCGCTCTTCCAGCCAGCGCACAGCGCCAGTGGCGGCATCCAGCCCCCAGGCGCTGCCCCCGGCCAGCATGATGGCGTGCACCTTGTCCACCAGGTTGGAGGGATGGAGCAGATCGGTCTCACGGGTGCCGGGTGCTGCGCCCCGTACATCCACACCGGCCACGGCGCCTTCGCGGGTGATGATGACGGTGCAGCCCGTGGGACGGCGGGTTTCGGTGAAGTGACCGACCTCGATGCCCGCCACGCGGGTGATGCTGCCAGCGCTGCCGGCCAGAACGTGTTGAGAACTCATGGCCGTCGATTATGGTGCCCGGGCGCACGAGCTGGTTTGTGCGACGTCAGTCAGCCGGCAGGGGGATCACGGGGCCTTTTCGATCTGCTTGACGTGGTAAGCGCCATTGACCTGCTCTGCCCGAAAGCGCACCTTGTCACCCGGTTTCATGTCACCCACCACGCTGGCGTCCGCCACGCGGAACACCATGGTCATGGGCGGCATTTCCAGGTTCTTGATCTCGCCATGCTTCAAGGTGAGGCGCAGTGTGCGCGGGTCCCAGCGGGTGATTTCGCCTTCGCTCAGTTCCGCTTGGGTCGCCGACGGGGCCGGATGGTGGCTGTTGTGGCTATCGGAGGCTGCAGCGGTGGGGGCTTGCGCCAGAGCGGGCCCTGCGCCTAGGAGAAGCAGGCTGACGACCAGTGGGATGTAAAGGATTTTCATGTCGATGCCTTCTTGTTGTAGCTTTTGAAAACACGGGTGCTGCCGTCGCGCGCCACCAGCAGCACGTCGTACGGGTCACGCCGGTCGCCATACGCAGGGCCGTCCATGCCCGGCGAGCCCACGGGCATGCCGGGCACCGCCAGGCCCAGGGCCTTGGGCTTTTGCTGCAGCAGCGCGCGCACGTCGCTGGCAGGCACATGGCCTTCCACCACATAGCCGCCGACGAGCGCGGTGTGGCACGAGCCCAGCTTTTGCGGCAGGCCCAGCCGTGCGCGCACGGCGTTGTTGCCGGTGGCGTGCACCTTCACGGCAAAGCCGTTGGCCTGCATGTGGTCCACCCAGTCCTGGCAGCAGCCGCAGTTCGGGTCTTTCCACACCTCCAGCGGTGTAGTGGTGTTGGTGGCTGCTCGGGACAGGCCGGGCAGCAGGGCGACGGCTACACCCGCACCCAGCAAAGGCAGTGCGGTGGTGAGCCATTGGCGTCGTGCAGGGTGGGCTGCGGTGGATGCGGAGCGTGGATTGCGTGAGTTGGTCATGGCGTGTCTCTCCTGGCGTTATGGGTTGCGCGGCAGCACAGTGATGGTGCCGGTCATGCCGGCCTGGTAGTGGCCGGGGATCAGGCAGGCAAAGTCAAAACTCCCGGCGCGGTTGAAGTGCCACACGATGTCACCGGTCTTGGCCGCCGCCACGTGGGCCATGTAGGGCTCGTCATGTTCCATGCCGGGGTGCTTTTTCATCATCTCGGCGTGCTGGTTCAGCTCGGCCTTGGTGCCGATCACGATCTCGTGCAGCACCTTGCCCTTGTTCTCGGCACGCAGCCGCACGGTGTCGCCCTCGCGCACTTCGATGTGATTCGGCGCAAAGCGCATGTCATCGCTCATGCGGACGGTGATGGTGCGGCGCACAGCCTTGGCGTCGCCTGCGATGCCCCAGTCCTTTTGCTCCTTGACCACCGGGCTGTTCGATGCGGTGTGATGGGCGTTTTCATGGCCAAAAGAGGTGCTAGCGCTTATCCATAAAGCGCAAGCAGCTATCAATTTAATAGTATTCATGGTGTGTGCTGATGGGGAGGTTCAGTGCTGGTGGCCGCTGGCAGCGGGCTTGCGTGCGCTCGCTGCGCCGGGCGCGGTGCCTGGGGTGTCTGCGCGGGCGGGGCGTGGTGTGCTGGCGGGGGCACCCTGCCATTCGTAGGCCACCGTGCCCGCAGGTTGCTTGAAGTCACCCGGGTCGCGGTAGTCGCCCGCAGGCTGGTCGGCCCGCACCTTGAGCGTGGTGAACATGCCGCCCATCTCCAGCGGGCCAAAGGGGCCGGTGCCGGTCATCATCGGGAAGGTGTTGTCCGGCAGCGGCATCTCCATGGCACCCATGTCGGCCATGCCGCGCTCACCCATCACCATGTAGTCGGGCACGATTTTCTGGATCTTGCCCACCAGGCCCCGGTGGTCCACGCCGATCATGGTCGGCACGTCGTGCCCCATGGCGCCCATGGTGTGGTGGCTCTTGTGGCAGTGCAGCGCCCAGTCGCCCAGCTCGTCGGCAATGAACTCGACCTGCCGCATCTGGCCCACGGCCACGTCGGTGGTCACCTCGGGCCAGCGCGCACTTTTGGGCACGGGGCCGCCGTCGGTGCCGGTCACTTCAAATTCGTGGCCGTGGATGTGTATCGGGTGGTTCGTCATGGTGAGGTTGCCGATGCGCATGCGCACGCGCTCACCCTGCCGCGCCACCAGCGGGCTGATGGCGGGGAACACGCGGCTGTTCCAGCACCAGATGTTGTGGTCCAGCATGGTGTTGACCTTGGGGGTCATGCTGCCGGGCTCCACGTCAAAAGCGTTGAGCAAAAACGCGTAGTCGCGCTGCACCTTGGCGATGTGCGGGTGCGCGGCCTTCGGGTGGGTGATCCACAGGCCCATCATGCCCATGGCCATTTGCACCATTTCGTCGGCATGCGGGTGGTACATGAAGGTGCCGGGGCGGCGCGCCACAAACTCGTACACAAAGGTCTTGCCGGGCTGTATGGCGGGCTGGGTGAGTCCGCCCACGCCGTCCATGCCGTTGGGCAGGCGCTGGCCGTGCCAGTGGATGGTGGTGTGCTCGGGCAGGCGGTTGGTGACGAAGATGCGCACGCGGTCGCCTTCAACCACCTCGATGGTGGGGCCGGGGCTCTGGCCGTTGTAGCCCCACATGTTGACCATGAAGCCGGGCGCCACCTCGCGCACCACGGGTTCGGCCACCAGGTGGAACTCCTTGACGCCTGCGTTCATGCGCCAGGGGGCGGTCCAGCCATTCAAAGTGACCACCGGGTTGTAGGGGCGGCCCGTGGGCGGGTGCTGCGGCGGCGCGGTGTCGGCGCTGGACTGCATGGCGGGCTCGGGCAGCGCGGCCAGGGCCACGCGGCTGACGGAGGCTGCGGCCACTGCCGTGGCGGCGCCGGAGAAGAAATTGCGGCGGTTCATGTCAGTGGCCTTGTGGGGTGGTGGAGGCTGCGGCGCCCGATGCGAGGCCCTGCAGGGCGCCTGGCGATGTGCCGGTGAGTGCGAGCTGCAGATCGGTCTCGGCCAGCCAGAAGTCGCGCTGTGCTTCGATGGCGTTGGCCACGGCCTGGGTGCTGTTGCGCGCTTCGGCCAGCATGTCCCACACACTGGCCAGCATGCCGTTGTAGCGCAGGGTGGTCTCGTCGCTGATGAGCTGGCGCAGGGGTACCACCTCAGCCTGCTGCTGGCGTGCCAGGTCGAGCGCGGTGCGGTAGGTGAGCCAGGCGGCGCGCACCTCGCTGCGGGCGCGCACGGCGGTGTCCTGCAGCTGGGCGGCACTTTGCTCCACCTCGGCCTGGGCGCGAGTGCGGGCTGCGCCGCCCCAGTCGAACAGGGGCAAAGGCAGTTCCAGCTCCCAACCCCGCGTGATCTCGCGGTGGCCGCCATCCCGCTCGGTGGTGGTGTTGCGGCTATAGGCCAGGCCGATGTCGCCAAACACGGCGCCTGCGCGGCTCCAGCCCTGCCGGGTGGCCTGGGTGTCGAGCTGGCGGCGGGCCGCTTGCACATCGAGCCGTTCGCGCAGCGCGGTGGCTTCGATGCCCTCCGCGGGCAAGGCGCTGGCGGGCAGGGGCGGCAGCTGGTTGGCCAGCTGGTACTGCGTCTGCAGCCCCCACACGCCCATGCGGCGGTTGAGCTGCTCGCGTTCGGTGGCTGCGGCAAGGCGGGCGCGGGCGCGCTGGCGGGTGGCCTCTTGCAGCACGGCCTGCTCGCGGGCCTGCTGCAGGCGGCTCCAGTTGCCCACCTGCACCATGCGGCGGGCCAGCTCGGCACCGGCCTCGGCCGCCTCGACCATGCGGTCGTGGGTGGCGGCTATTTGCTCCGCGGCCACGGCACGCAGCCAGGCGCGGCGGGTGTCGGCAGCAAGCGTCACCACGTCCTGCGCGGCTTGCAGCGTCGCGATCTGCAGGCGCTCGGCCTGGCGCGCGGTGCGCCAGGGCAGGGTGATGAGGTCAATCAGGCTGAAGGCCAGGGTGCGCTCGATTTCGCGCTCGTGGCTGTTGGTGAATCTCCCCAGTGCAAGGTGCGGGTTGGGCAGGGTAATGGCCTGCACGCGCTCAGCGTCGGCCACGCCCAGTGCGGCCAGGCGGGCTTGCAGGCCGGGGTTGTGGAGCAGGGCAATGCGCACGGCAGCGTCTTGTGTCAAGGGCTGTGCCAGCCAGCCTTCGACGGATTTTGCTGCAGAGGCGCGGGCGGCAGGGTCTGCTGCAGGCAGGCTCGCTTGCACGCCCCCGGTGCGGCCCGCAGCGAGAGTGGCGACGTCACCGCGCAGGCCATCGGGCGAGACACTGGCGCAACCGGCCAGTACGGCTGCAGCGGCCAGCAGGCAAAGGCGCGGGGACAGGTGTGGAGAAATGTGCGGCATTTGGGCGGGGAGGTTCATGGCTTGCCTCCCGGTGCGTGGTGGCGTTGATGCATCGGCGTGGGTGAAGCGGACTGGCCGTTGCTGCTGCTGCTGCTGCTGCTGCTGCCGTGGTGCCCGTGGTGATGACGGTGGGGGCTTTTTTGCCCTTCGACGGTGGACGGGGGTGTGGCGGGTTGGGCGCTCTGCCGAGCCTCCCAGGCGACGATGTCGGCATGCCCCCTGGGAAAGGCAGCCACCGCCTCGTGCGCCTCGCGCCATGACCGGGGCGATGGGGGCGCGCCGGGCAATGGGGGTTGTGGGACGAGGGCGGGGTGAGCCAGTGGAGCCGTCGAGGCACCAACATGGGCAGCGTCGGCAGCCGGTGCCAGAGGATGGCTGGGTGTGGGAGCAAGGCCCTGGGCCAGCGAAAGCAGCGGTGCCAGCAGCACAAGGCAGGCGGTTCGCGGGGGCGATGAAGCGTGATACGGAAATGAAGCAGGCGCGCGCATGGCGATCTCCAGACAACGGACGAAAAAGGTGTTGCGCTACCGCCCGGGCCACCCTGTTTCAGGGGTGCTCAGGCTGGGGCAGACGCACTTCGGGCGTTGGAGATCAGGCGATGGGTGGTTTGATGGTCAGTGCGGGAGGCGCACTGTCAAACCGTGCAGACGCCGTGGGCAGCGCGGTGCCCGGGCGGCGGAGAGTGCAGGACGCTGCCGGGGCGGCGTCGAGCATTGCCGAATGGCAGATTTCGCAGGCGGAACATGCGGCAGAGTGGTGATCGTGTGCAGCGCATCCCACCAGTTCACCATCACACGCGGATGCCGCAGCAGCATGCACGGCATGGTCATCGTGATGGGCGATGGTGTGACTGCCTTCCTGCATTTCTGCAGCCACGGCCTCTGTGGCCTGGTCAGTCCTGTGCTCTTGTGAGGTAGGGTATGCCGCTTCGGCTGCCACCAGGTGGCTGTGCTCCTGCGCATGCGGCGCGCTAGCAGGAAGCAGGGGCGGCAAGACCCCGGCGGCCATGGCGGTGCCGGTAAGTCCCCGCAGGACCAGCACCACCATCAACACGAAATAGAGGCCGCGACGCATGTCCCAATGATACGGCGGCACGCCTCAAGGTTCCCAAAAGGTTACATCTCCGGCCCCCGGCCCTTGGGGCGGCCACCAGGCACTGCGGGCAAATGGGGGTGCAGATGTAGGGCGGTTCGGCTTACGATGTAACAATGCGTTCGGTGCATCTCCTGGCCCTGCGGTGCCTGGAATGACTGTGCAAGACGAAAGGTCGGTATGCCTTCCTGGCTGGTGGGAACCTGGAGTACGTTGTCTGCGCGAATCCGCTGGCTGGTTCTGGTGGCGACCCTGCCCGCCGTGCTGCTGGCGGTTTACCAGGCACGGTCGCACCGCATGGACGCCATTGCCGCCGCAGAGAACCAGGCTTTGGGCACGCTGCGGGCCGTGGCAGCCAGCCAGCAGCGCCTGATTCAGAACACCCGCGATTTTCTGCAGAAGCTTGCGGCCATGCCCTCGGTGCACCGGCCGGCGGAACCCGAGTGTGGAAGGTACTTGGCCGAGGTGCTGTCGCTCAACGCCACTTACGTCAACATTGGTGTGCCACAGGCCAGTGGCGACCTGCTGTGCAATGCCCGCCCGTTGAAGGCGCCCGTGAACGTGGCGAATCGGCCCTATTTCCAGCACGCCATCACCGCCCGGGAGTTCTCGGTGGGGGCTTTTCAGATCGACCGGGCTGCCCAGGTTGCGAGCGTCAATTTTGCGGTGCCTGTGGTCCCGCCGGGCAGCCAGGAGGTGGTGGGCGCTGCAGTGGCCGTGGTGTCGCTGGAATGGTGGAGCCTACGGCTTGCCGATTTGGGCCTGCCACCCGGGGCTGTGGCGCGTGTGACCGACGCCGATGGGCGCGTGGTGGCGCGTTTCCCGCCCGATGGGGCCGAACTCGGAACCCAGTTGGCCGACGCAGATTTCAGCGCGGCGCTGCAGCGCTCTGCCGAAGGGGTATTGCAGCGCAGCAATGCGGCCGGATCACACCAGTTGATGGTGTTTCAGCCGCTCATAGAGTCGGGTGGAAAAACGGTTGCCACCATGAGTCTGGCTGTGCCACTGGACCAGCTCTACGCCACTGCCAACCGCAACATGTGGACCGAGGTGGCCTTCTTGCTGGCTGGCCTTGCGCTGTCTTTCCTGCTGGCCCAGCAGGGCGTGCGGCGGGGCGTGATGAAACCATTGCGGCGCCTGTTGGACGCCACCGACGAACTGGCCCAGGGCCGTTATGCCCCCCAACCCCTCGCCACCGGCCTGGCAGAGTTGACCGAGTTGGGTCAGCGTTTTGACCGCATGGCGCTTACGCGCCAGAGCGCCGAGGCCCAGTTGCGCCAGAGTGAGGAAAACCTGTCCATCACGCTGCATTCCATTGGTGATGGGGTGGTGGCCACGGATGCGCAGGGCCATATCACACGCATGAATGCAGTGGCCGAACGCCTGACAGGCTGGCCGTTGCCCGAGGCACTGGGCAACCCGCTGACGGACGTGTTTCGCATCGTCAATGCCAGCACGCGGGAGCCGGTGGTCGATCCGGTGCGGATGGTGGTGGCCAAGGGCGAGGTGGTGGGGCTGAGCAACCACACGACCTTGCTCGCGCGGGACGGTGCCGAATATCAGATTGCGGACAGCGCGGCGCCCATTCGCAATGCACAGGGGCAGATTGTCGGTGTCGTGCTGGTGTTCAGCGACGTGACCGAGGCCTACCGCGTGCGCAAGCAACTGGAAGACAACGAAGCGCGCTTTCGCACCCTGACCATCTTGTCATCTGACTGGTACTGGGAGCAGGACGCCCAGTTCCGCCTGACCCATGTGGACGGAAGCGACAAAGACCGTCTGCTGCAGGAGGCGGCCGCGTACATGGGCAAGACGCGCTGGGAGTTGGCAGGCCCTGGGGTGAGCGAAGCCCGCTGGCAGGAGCACCGCGAGCTGCTGGAACGCCATCAGGAGTTCCGCGATTTCGAGTTCCAGCGCAAAGACCTTTCGGGCCAGCTGCACTGGCTTTCGGTGAGCGGTACCCCCATTTTTGACGTGAACGGAACATTTTGCGGCTACCGGGGCGTGGGCAAGGACATCACGGCGCGCAAGCGCGATGAAAACGAACTGCGCATTGCGGCCATTGCGTTTGAGTCGCAGGAGGGCATGATCGTCACCGACCGAGAGACCGTCATCCTACGCACGAACAGGGCCTTCACCAAAATTACGGGCTACAGCGCGGAAGATGCGGTGGGCAAGCGTTCCAGCCTTCTCGCGTCGGGCCACCATGACAAGGCCTTTTTCGACGCCATGTGGGGCAGCCTCTCGGACACCGGTGAATGGAAAGGCGAAATCTGGAACCGCTGCAAAAGCGGGGCGGTCAACCTCCACTTCATGGGCATCACCGCCGTCACGGATGATGGGGGCGAAGTCACCCACTATGTCGGCACGCTCAGCGACATCACCCAGCGTGCCCAGGCCGCGCGCGAGATCGAGCATCTGGCCTTTTATGACCCGCTGACACACCTGCCCAACCGCCGCCTCATGCTGGACCGTCTTCAGCAGGCGTTTGCCACCAGCGCGCGCACCGGCCTGCATGGGGCGCTGTTGTGCCTCGATCTCGACCACTTCAAGACCCTGAACGACACACTGGGCCATGACATGGGTGATGTCTTGCTGCAGCAGGTTGCGCAGCGCCTGTCGGGATGCGTGCGCGAAGGCGACACCGTGGCCCGCCTGGGCGGCGATGAGTTTCTGGTGCTGCTGGAAGACCTGGATGCGCTTGCCACCGACGCGGCTGAGCAGGCACAGAATGTGTCCGAGAAAATACTTGCCGCCCTGAACCAGCCTTACCAGCTTGCCTTGCACCATGTGCACAGCACGACCAGTGTGGGAACCGTGCTGTTCAGCGGCCAAAGCCAAACGGTGGAAGACGTCGTCAAACACGCCGACCTGGCCATGTACGCCGCAAAAACAGCGGGGCGCAACGCGATCCGGTTCTTTGATCCGATGATGCAGGCGGCGGTCTCTGCCCGCGCTGCACTGGAAAACGACCTGCGAACTGCGTTGGCTGCCGGGCAGTTTTTGCTGCACTACCAGATCCAGGTGGGCTGTGGTGTACGCCCTGTCGGGGCCGAGGCGCTGATCCGCTGGCAACACCCAGAGCGCGGCATGGTCCCCCCTTATGAGTTCATTCCTTTGGCCGAAGAAACGGGGCTCATACTGCCCATAGGCCTGTGGGTGTTGCAGACCGCGTGTGCTCAGTTGCGCCGCTGGCAGGGCAACCCCGCCACGGAACAGCTGCAGCTGTCCGTGAACGTCAGCGCGCGGCAGTTCCGGCAGCCCGATTTCATGGAGCAGATTCGCACCGTGTTGCTGCAAACCGGTGCGCGGCCCGACCGTTTGAAGCTGGAACTGACGGAAAGCCTGGCGCTGGACAACGTGGACGACACCATCGCGAAGATGAACGCATTGCGCGCCCTGGGTCTGCGTTTTTCTCTGGACGACTTTGGCACGGGGCAGTCATCGCTGTCCTACCTCACGCGTCTGCCACTGGACCAGCTCAAGATCGACCAGAGCTTCGTGCGCAACATTGGCATTCAGCACACCGATGCGCTGATCGTGCAGACCATCATCGGCATGGCGCAGAGCCTGGGAATCGACGTGATCGCCGAAGGCGTGGAGACGGACGCGCAGCGGGCGTTTCTGGAAAAGCACGGCTGCACGCTCTTTCAGGGTTACCTGTTCAGCCGCCCGGTGCCTATCGGGGTGCTGGAGCAGTACCTGCAGGCACGGGCAGCCTCTGTTTGAGTTCTGGCCCGTGTGTTCTGGCCCGGCTTACACCGCCATGTAGCGCCCGGGCCGATGGTTCATCGCCAGGACCAGGTTGAGCGCCACGGCCCCGGCAATGGACCAGGCAACGCGCAGGGGTTCCACCGTCCACAGCGCCAGCAGCACGATGCAGCAGTCCACCGCCATCTGGACCTTGCCGGCGCGCCATCCGTACCGGTCCTGCAGGTACAGCGCGGCAATGCCCACCCCCCCCAGGCTGCAACGGTGGCGAAACAGCACCAGAAACCCCGTGCCCGTGATCAACCCACCTGCCACGGCCGCATACAGCGGCTGCAACTGCGCAAACTCCAGAAATTGAGTCTGCAGTTCGGTCAGCAGCGACAACAGCAGCACGGCAATAAACGTCTTGACCGTAAATGCGCGTCCCAGCTTGCGCAGGGCCAGCCAGTAAAAGGGCAGGTTCAGCACAAAGAAAATCTTGCCAAAGCCGATACCCGTGGCGTAGTGCAACAGGAACGCAAGGCCTGCGGTTCCCCCGGTCAGCAGGCCTGCGCTGGTGAAAAAAGCAACCCCTACGGAAATGAGCAGCACGCCGGTGAAGATGGCCACAGCATCTTCCGTGAGCGTGTGCGGCACCACCACAGGAGCGGCCACTTGCGCAGGGTTTGGCAGGGAAGGGGCGTGGGGTGCAGGCGGGTTGGACATGGTGAGCGCAGGCGGGCAGGGCGGCGGGTGCCGGTCAGGGGAAAGAGTCGCAGATTGGACCATGCAAGCCCTGTGCCGGACTTGTCCGCCGTCAAGAAGCGGCGTGTCTGTGGGGGCTTCGGTCCTGGAAAAACTGGCCGCTCCTTGGCGGTTTTTTGGCCGATTCTTGCATTCTGCTTTAGATGTAACACCTGCAACGCACAGCCATGTGGGGCTGGGGCGGCAGCGTTCCTGCGAAAATAGCGGGCTTTGCCCATTGCAGGGACTTGCTCCCTGACGCCCGCCACCCTTCGGGGGGCCGGTGCCATGGACGCCTCAGATTGATGTACCAGCCCCACCGACTCAACAGCTCCAGACTTGTGCTTTTGCTCCAGCAATGGACGCAGCCACAAGGTGGATCGGCGCGCCAGGATGTGGCGGAGCAACTCAGCCAGTGGCTCAGTACCGTGGATGCGGTCAAGCTCAGTCGGGCGCTGCATGCTCTGGAGTCCAGCCAAACCCCGGCTGTCACTACGCTGGGGCGGGGGACGGTGGATGTGCGCGCATTGCAGGCCAGCCTTCAGTCCACCCGGGCCGAGTTGACGGACTTGGTCACGGCCAAGGCCGCGCCTGCCAAACCCGTGCGCGAGCGTGCCGACAACACCCCTGTCGACGGCCCGGACCCCGAGGCCGGGGCAGATTTTGCAGTCCACGCGGCGCGTTATCTGGCGCTACAAAAGCAGATGGATGCCAGACTGGCTGCCTTGCGCGCGCTGATTCGGCAGAGCTTGTCGATGGGCCCCGAGGGCCTGCGTCGGCTGGCCCTGCTGGATGCGGTGATGGACCAGATGCTGGATGCGCGTGAGCAAAGGCTGTGGGCGTCGCTACCCGGCCATCTGGAGCGGCGGATGGCGCATTTGCGCGCAGCCCACCAGCAGCAGCTGGAGGCTGCAGGGCGAGACGATGAGCCGCAGCGCTGGGCGCTGCCGGGCGGCTGGCTGTTTGCCTTTGAGCAGGACTTTCGGGCGCTGCTGCTGGCCGAGCTGCAGGTGCGGCTGGAGCCCCTTGCTGGTTTGCTGGAAGCGGCGCAGAGCCATGACTCCCACCGTCCCCCCACAACCACGAAGACCCCGGAACCGGTAACAGGAATGATCGAATGAACAAGAGTGTGATGGCCGCCATCTTTGCGGTGGGCCTGGCGGTGGTGGGCTGGGTGGGATGGGGATTTGTCGGGTCGAGCCCTCTGGCGCTGGCCATGACGGTGGTGATTGCTGCCGTCTACGTGGTGGGAGCCTATGAGCTGATGCAGTTCCGGGCCGCGACTTCGTCGCTGTCCATTGCGCTGGCCGGGCTGGGGCAGCAGCCCCTTGTGGACCTGGGTGGTTGGCTGGAGCGCCTGCATTCGTCCTTGCGCAACCCGGTTCGCCAGCGGATCGACGGGGAGCGTGTGCCGCTGCCGGGGCCTGCGCTGGCGCCGTACCTGGTGGGGCTCCTGGTCATGCTGGGCATGCTGGGCACCTTTCTGGGCATGGTGGTCACCTTCAATGGCGCGGTTTTCGCACTGGAGGCCTCGTCCAGCTTGGAGTCTATCCGGGCGGCGCTGGCCGCGCCCATCAAGGGGCTGGGCCTGTCGTTCGGCACCTCGGTGGCCGGGGTGGCAGCGTCGGCCATGCTGGGGCTGATGTCCGCCCTGTGCCGCCGCGAACGGCTGGCAGCGTTGCGCACGCTCGATGCCCGCATCGCCAGCGAGCTGCGCCCCTTCTCGGCGGCCCACCGGCGCCAGGAAATGTTCGAGGCCCTGCAGGCCCAGGCGCAGGCCATGCCGCTGATTGCTGAGCGCCTGCAAGGCCTGATGGAAGGGCTGGAGCGCCGCCACGAGCAGTTGAACGGCCAACTGCAAGACCAACAGCAGGTGTTTCACCGCGAGGCGGCAGCGGCCTACACCCAGCTGGCCACCACCGTGGGGGCATCCCTGCACGACAGCCTGGGCGCCAGCGCCCGCATGGCGGGTGAGACGATCCGCCCGGTGGTGGAGCAGGCCATGGCAACGCTGGCGCAAGAGGCTGAGCGCTCGCACCAGCGGCTGCGCGAGGCCACTGGCGTGCAGATGCACGCCCTCACGGCCCAATGGGAGGGCACGGCCCGCCAGGTGGCGGACACCTGGACGGAGGCCTTGGACCGCCACACGCAGACGCAGGACCAGCAGGCGGCGCAGTTGGGCAGCGCGCTGCAGTCCATCACGCAGACGCTAGAGCAGCGCACCACGACGCTGCTAGCCACGTTGCAAGAGACTGTGGCCCAATCACAGGCGGCCCAACTGGCGGCCGACCAGCAGCGCCTTGCGGGCTGGAGCCAGTCCATGGAGGGCATGGCCAGCCGACTGGCTGAGCAATGGCAGCTTGCGGGTGAACAAACGGCGCAGCAGCAGCGCGGCGTCTGCCAGGCGCTCGAAGGCGCTGCCACCCAGCTCGACCAGTCACTGCAGACGGCATCTCAGGCCTTTGAGCGGCGCACCACGGCGCTGCTGGCCTCAATGCAAGAGACGGTGGCCCAATCACAGGCGGCCCAGTTGGCGGCCGACCAGCAGCGCCTCGCAAGCTGGAGCCGGTCCATGGAGGGCATGGCCAGCACACTGGCGGAGCGATGGCAGCAGGTGGGCGAGCAAACCGCACAGCACCAGCAGGGCGTGTGCCTGGCGCTGGAAGGCGCTGCCACCCAGCTCGACCAGTCGCTGCAGACGGCATCGCAGGCCTTCGAGCAGCGCACCACGGCGCTGCTGGCCTCGCTGGAACAGACGGTGGAGAAAACGCTGGCCGACCAGGCAGTGGCGGATCAGCAGCGCCTTGCGGGCTGGAGCCAGTCCATGGAGGGCATGGCCAGCCGACTGGCGGAGCAATGGCAGCAGGTGGGCGAACAAACGGCGCAGCATCAGCGCGGCGTGTGCCAGGCGCTGGAGGGCGCTGCGGCGCAGCTCACCGAGCGCATGACCGAGCAGGTCCACCATGCCCTGGTCGGTGCCGCCCGGTTGATGGACCAGTCGGACGCACTGTTGCACACCCGCATAGAGGCCGAAGCCCGATGGGCCGACACCCAGGCCCAGCGCATGGATGCGCTGGCGGGCGTGTGGCGCACGGAATTGGTGGCGCTGCGGGATGCCGAGGCGGCACGTGGCCAGGCCGCAGTGGAGCGGCTCGATGCGCTGCAGGCCGCCGTGGCCGGGCACCTGGCCACGCTGGGGTCTGCGCTGGAAGCCCCGCTCACGCGATTGCTGCAGACGGCGTCGGATGTGCCGCAGGCCGCGGCCGAGGTGATCACCCAGCTGCGCCAGGAGATGACCCACCTGAGCGAACGCGACAACGCGGCACTGGCAGAGCGCACGGCCATGATGGAGCAGCTGGGTGTGTTGCTCCAATCGGTGAACGAAGCCGCCGGGCAGCAGCGCGCGGCCATTGAATCGCTGGTGGGGGCTGCGGCCTCGGTGCTGGAGCAGGCGGGGCAGGAGTTTGCCCAGGCGCTCGGCGCGCAGGCGGGCAAGGTCGATGAAGTGTCAGCACACGTGGCCGCCAGCGCGGTGGAGCTGTCGAGCCTGGGTGAGTCCTTTGGCCATGGCGTGGAGCTGTTCACGGCCAGCAACGAAAAGCTGATGGACAGCCTGCAGCGCATCGAAGGCGCCATTGGCCAGTCCATGAGCCGCAGCGATGAGCAGCTTGCCTACTACGTGGCACAGGCCCGCGAGGTGATCGACCTGAGCATTTCTTCGCAGCAGGGCATTGTGGAAGACCTGCGCCGCCTCAACGGGCAGATGGCCGCAGCGGTGCAGGGAGTCGCCGCGTGACCGGCCTGGACGACACGCTGGACGATGCCACCGAACAGACGGCCCCGGTGTGGGCCGTATTTGGCGACCTCATGGCGGGCTTGCTGGGTGCGTTTGTGCTAATCCTGGTGGGCGTGCTGGTGGTACAGATCGACCTGGTGGCCAGCCTCAAGCAGGAAGTGGAAAAGCGGCAGATGGAAGAAAAGCGCCGCATGGCGCTGGAAAAAGCACTGGCGATTCCGCTGGCCAGCGGCCGCGTCACGGTCAATGAAGGCCGTATCGGCATCAGCGGCAGCGTGCTGTTTGCGGCGGGCTCTGCCGAGTTGCGCCCTGAAGGCCGGCAACTGCTCCAGAGCCTGGTGCAGCCGCTGCAGGTGTACCTGCGCGAACGCGACGAGATGCTGATGGTGAGTGGCTTTACCGACAACACCACGCTGCTGCAAGGGCGCCACCAGCGTTTTGCCGACAACCTGGAGCTGTCGGCCCAGCGCGCGTTGACCGTGACCCGCGCCCTGATCGAAGAGGACATGCCCTCGTCCCAGGTGTTTGCTGCGGCCTTTGGCGCCGAGCAGCCGGTGGCAGACAACGCCGACGAAAAGGGGCGGGCCCAGAACCGCCGCGTGGAGATGGCCCCCGTACCCCGCGCTGCCCAGGCCAAGCCCGCCCGCAATGAGTGAGCCCACCCTGGAGTCCCTGCGGGCCGAAGGCGCGCAGCACCACGACCCGGTGCGCTTTCGGTACCTGGAGGTGCTGGCCGCGCGCCTGCCTGCGCAGCCCCCCGCCGTACAGCAGGTGCTGGCCCGCAGGCTGCAGGCCGCCTTGGTGGACTACGCCAGGCGCACCCGGACACCTCCCCGCCAGCCACTGGCCGCCACAGCGCCAGCCGGTGCACCATCTGCACTGGCGCAACTGAACCGCGATCTCAGTACCCGCGCCCAGGCCGACGCAGACAGCGTGCTGGTGGGCGGTGGCGCCAGTGTGTCGGACATGAAGAGCGTGCGCCGCTTCAGCGAAGTCTGGTCCAAGATTGCTGCGGAACAGCAGGTGGCCCAGGCCTTCACGCGTGGGCCGGAAAACGCTGGGCCGTTGAATGCGCACCGCCTCATGCTGCGCTCCCTGGCCTTGATGCGGTCGCTGTCGCCGGACTACCTGCGGCATTTTTTATCGCAGATGGACAGCCTGCTGTGGCTGGAGCAGGCCGCAGCAAAGCCAGCCAGGGCACCCCTCAAGCCAGGTCGCGTGGCTCGCTCCTCCAAGCACTGAGTGCGCAGGCTGCGACTGGGGAAGCCGGGTGCGCAGCTTTCAGACGCCGTGGTCGCCCGGCTGCACGGGGCGGATCGCCGTTTCTTCCAGCGCCTGGTCCATCAGCACAGTGACTTCTGCCGCTGGCACCATGGGCCGGAAAGCACTCACGTGGGAGCGCCCGATGTTGCCCAGCGGCAGCCGTGCTAGCAGGTGCCCCAGGGGCACCAGGGCCAGCCGCAGCAGCTGGCCGGTGGCCTCGCACGCATCTCCCAGTGCGAGGGCGTAGCGCAGCATGGCGGTGTGTGACCGCCAGTGCAGGGGCAATGAGGTCTGTCCCAGCACGTGGGCGGCCTCCAGCCAACGCCAGCGCTGGGCGGGGGGCGCGTCAGGCTGGCGGGCAAAGCTGGCCAGCAGGTGGTTGAACGCGGCGCGCCTGTGCAGCGCGGCGGGGGCGGCGCCCCCGGCGGCATGCTGCGCGGCCAGTTGGCGCCAGCGCCTTTGGCGGTGCCGGTAGAACACCTGGGCAAACAGGGCGCTCAGCGGTGTCATCAGCCAGGGCAGGTGGCGCGCAACCACCTCGATGTCATCGGTGTACAGCGTGTGGCCATCGGACAGGGGCTGCAGGGTGATGCGGTGGTCCCAGCGGCGCATGAGCACGCCTTCTCCGTTGTCGCGCAGCGTGGGCCAGCCGCCCCTTTGTACTGCCGGCTCGATGGAGATGCGCACGGTTTGCGGGCCCATCGGCAAAACGCCCAGCAACCGCATGTGCAGCGCCAGCTCGCCGGGAGCCCAGTGCGTGGGCCATTCCGTGCCCCGTGCGGGGTGAAACTGGATGAGCGGCGCCGTGATGTGGCGGAACACAGCGGTGCTTTGCAGCTGCGCAGCCACCCATTCAGGTGGGGCGTTCAACGGAGTCGATAGGTGCACGCGCATGGATCAGTGCCCTTGCGGTTGTGGCTGTGCAGTGGTGCTGGCCAGCTCTTGCCGCGCGTGGCGTATCACGCTCAAGCCGCCGCTGATGGCCAGGCCTGCCATGATGGCCGCCACCGCCAGATCGGGCCAGGCGGTGCCGGTGCCCAACACGCCCAGGGCAGCGCCCATCACCGCCAGGTTGCCCAGCGCATCGTTGCGGGTGCACAGCCACACGCCGCGCATGTTGGCGTCGCCCTCCCGGTAGGCATAGAGCAGGGCTGCCACGCCCAGGTTGGCCGCCAGCGCCAGCAGGCCCACGCTGCCCATGGTGAAGGGCTCGGGCGGTGTGCCTTGCCACGCACCCCAGGCCACGCGCCCAATCACGAACACGCCAAACGCCAGCATGCTGGCCCCCTTGACCAGGGCGGCGCGGGCGCGCCAAGTGAGGGCCATGGCCAGCACCCACAGCGACAGGCCGTAGTTGGCGGCATCCCCCAAAAAATCGATGGCATCGGCTAGCAGCGATGCCGAACCCGACTGGGTACCCGCCCCCAGCTCCACCACAAACATGGCAGCGTTGACGACAAGTGCTATCCACAAGATGCGGCGGTAGCGCGGGTCGGCGGCGGCAGGGCCAGTGGCGCAATGGTCGTCGTGGCAGTGGGCAGACATGGGGGTTCTCCGTGCAGTTTTGAAAGCGATGGCATGATTGGAAACCTTGAAGTCACTTGAAGGTCAAGCCATGGATCAGAACGCTGTGCAGTTTCGCATTGGCGAGGCCGCCCTGCAGTCCGGGGTGTCTGCCGCCAACATCCGCTACTACGAGAAGGAGGGGCTGTTGCCCCCCGGCGTGCGGGGCGACAACAGCTACCGCCTGTACAGCGGCGCGGACGTGCACCAGCTGCGCTTCATCCGACTTTGCCGTGCCATGGACATGTCGCTGCATGAAGTGCGAACCCTGTTGGCACTGGACTGGAGCCGCAAAGAAGACTGCGACGCCGCACGCGACACACTGGATGACCATCTGCAGCATGTGCGTGCCCGCCTGGCAGAGCTGCAGACCCTGGAGGCCGACCTGCTCGCGCTGCGCGACCGCTGCGATGGGACAGATGCCCACTGTCACATCATCGAAGCCCTGCACGCGCGTGCGGATGCGCAGCCCGCTGTGCCGTTCGCCACCGCTGCGGCAAAGCGGCATGTGTAGCCCGGTCTGCCGTGGGCGCTTGCAAGCACCAGCTTCCGCAAGGATGTGAGTAGCTGTTTCCTCTGTGTTTGAAAATGCTATAAAAATGATAGCTGTTTGCGCTTATCTATCAAGCGCTAGATGCCAAAAACATCGAAAAATTTCTATGGCAGTCCACCGTCAACGCTCTCTGTGAGTGCCCCGCTATGATCCGACCATGATTTCGCGCTTGCCCGGCCTCTCCCTGCCCGAACGTGTGTGGAACACCGCGCGGCGCTGGGCGGTCGCCTGGTGGCGCATCTTGTATCTGGGGGCGGTGGTGCTGGTGCTGGTGTTGTCGCCGTCCAGCTATGGCAAGGGCACGCGCAAGGCGCTGGCGCGCCACCTGTATCTCGACACCGCCCCGGTGCTGCTCGGCTTTACGGTGCTGGCTGCCCTGATCAGCCTGGTGCTCACGCGCATCGTGGTGGTCACGGCGCTCAGCTATGGCCTGTCGCGCTATGCGCTGGAGATGGTGATCCGCGTGCTGGTGCTGGAGCTGATCCCGCTCACGGCGGCGCTGTTCGTCGCCATGCGCTGCACCATCCCCAATGGCTCGCAGATCACGCGGCTGCGGCAAACCGGACGGTTCGACGCGCTGCGCGCCCACGGCTCGGACCCGGTGCGCATCGAGCTTCTGCCGCGCGTGATCGCTGGAGTGTTCGCCTGCATCACGCTCGCCGCGCTCAGCTGTGTGGTGGCCCTGGTGCTGGCGTACCTGGGGGTGTATGGTTTCAACTTGGCGGGGCTGCCCAGCTACACCCGCATGTTTGGCCAGGTGTTCACGCCCAGCGTGACGATGGTGTTCGCGCTCAAGACCGTGTTCTTCAGCCTGGCCGTAGCGCTGATCCCCATGGCGGCAGGCCTGTACGACACGGGCGATCGCACCCAGCCCGATTCAGAGCTGGGCGGCTTGGCCCGCATGTTTGCCGTGCTGCTGATGATCGAGGTGGCCTCGCTCATGGGCAACTACTACTGACCGATGTCTGCTGACACCCGACTACCCCATCCCTTTACGGCGACCCACCTTCCGGCACCATGAACGACGAGAACCACAACGCCCGCCAAACGCCGCCCCCAGGGCCAGCCCCGGCTTCTCCTGCCACCGACGTGGCGCCCGTGGAAACCCTGCGCCCGGTGGCTTACCTGGAGATCAAGGCGGCGGCGTTGCTGCTGTTCACGTTGGCCCTCATCGTCGGGTCGGGCCTGTACCTGCTGTATGCGCGTGGTGCGTTCGAGCCCACGCAGACCCTGGTGCTGACGGCCGACGACTCTGAAGGCGTGGTGGTGGGCATGGACATGACGTTCTCGGGTTTCCCCATTGGCCGCGTGCGCCGCATCGAACTGGCCGAAACCGGCAACGCCCGCATCATCGTGGACGTGCCCCGCAAGGACGCGCACTGGCTGCGTGAATCCAGCGTGTTCACCCTGGTGCGGGGCATCGTGGGTGGCACCAATATCCGCGCCTACACCGGCATGCTGAACGACAAGCTCCTGCCCGATGGTGCCGTGCGCCCCGTGCTGCGTGGCGACGCCACCGCCGAAATCCCGCAGCTCATGGCCTCGGCGCGCGAACTGCTGTCTAACCTCAATGCGCTCACGGCGCAGGACGCTGCCCTGGGCAGCAGCCTGACCAATGTGCAGGCGCTCACCGAACGCCTCAACGGCCCTGGCGGCATGCTGGGAGTGCTGATGGGCAATGAGGCCGACGGGAAGAAAATTGTTGCCACGCTCGACCGCACCAATGCCCTGCTGGCGCGCCTGGATGGCATGGCGGCGCGGGCTGACAAACAGGTATTTGGTGCCGAAGGCAGCAAGGAAGCGCTGGTACCTGAGGTGCGCGCCACCGTGGCCCAGCTCAATGGTTTGTTGGCCGACACCCGCACCAGCCTGAAAAAGGTGGACGCGGTGCTGGTGGAGGCCCAGGCCATTGGCGCCAATGCCCGCGAAGCCACCACTGACCTGGGGGCCTTGCGCGCCGAGGTGGAAAGCAATCTGCGCAAGGTGGAAAGCCTGGTCAACGAAATCAACCGCAAATGGCCTTTTGCGCGGGATACGGAACTCAAGCTGCCATGAAGCCCTTTTCAGTTTCTGCATTCCCTTCGAAGCCCATGCACCTGGCCAGGCCACTGCGGGTGTCATTGCTGGGAGCTGTGGTCGTTGCGGCGGCGTTGTTGTCAGCATGCTCCAGCAAACCTACCGTGCCCGACTGGCAGATGAACGCTCAAGGCTCAGCCCAGAAGGCCCTCGAAGCCTATCTGTCGGGCAACCCCCGCGTCGAGCAGCTCGAATGGGACCGCGCCAGGGCTGAAGTGGCCCGCACGGGCCGCCCAGACTTGCTGGCCCGCCTGGAACTGATGCGCTGCGCCGCGCAGGTCGCCAGCTTGGTACCTGGCCCCTGCGAGCGCTTTGAACCACTGCGCGCCGACGCCGCCGCGCCCGAGCGCGCTTATGCCGACTATCTGGGGGGGCGAGTACAGCCCCAGGACGTGGGCTTGCTGCCCGAAGCGCAGCGCAAGGTAGCTGCATCGGGCGATGCATCTGCGTTGCCCGCTTTGGAAGACCCGCTGTCGCGCCTCGTGGCAGCTGGGGTGCTGTTTCAGTCGGGGCGCGCCAGCCCGGCGGTGATCGCTATCGCTGCTGACACAGCCTCTGCCCAGGGCTGGCGCAGGCCGTTGATGGCCTGGCTCAGTGTGCAGGTGCAACGCACTGAAGCTGCGGGCGACCAGCAAGCCACTGCAGCGCTGCGTCGGCGCATTGCCATCGTGGAGCAGGGTGCGCCGCAGCGCTGAGGCGCGAACGGCTAGCGCAGGCGTGCCTGCAATTGCGTTTCGATGTGTTCCCGCTCCAGCGCAAACTGCTGGGCGGTGATCTCATTGGCTTCGTATTTGCGGGCGGTGGATAACAACAGCACCGTGTTTTCCAGGCGCGTGTCTTGTTGCAACGAGGGCGGCAGGGCGGTCAGGCGGTCAAAACTCTGTTTGTAGAGTTCGCTCCAGCTCAGCGCCCCGGCCTGGGCCTGGGCGCGCGCACCGTCATGCCAGCGCGCGAATTCTTCAAGGGAGCCATCCCTCGGGCTGGTGCATCCCCCCATCGCCACCAGCAGCGCTGTCGCCGCCACAGGCCGCGCGAAGAAGCGAGCAGAAAAAAGACTTGCAGAGATTCGAAAACGTGTGGTCACGATCGTCCTCCATTCTAGATTGCCACCGAAAATCCCGGTGCGCAGCGCCAGATGGTACTCCGATGCTATGCTTTTTGCTACCCATGGCGAGTAGGCGTGCTAAACCACTCCACCTCATGCACAAGTTCACTCAAACAGACTGGAGGGAAAGATCTGGTCCAGCCCACTGGGCAAAAGCGGCATCGAATCCACCGACTGCACGGTCACATCGGGCATCAGCAACGATGCCGCCGCCAGTACCGCAAGCACAACCGTGCCGGCAAACGCAGCGAGGGCGCGGGTTCCGGGTGTCAAGGGGTGGCGCTTCATGGCGGATCCTTTGTCAAAAAGGTGGGAGTCCCAATGAGCTCCCGGGTCAGCCTCAATGGCTGATGGAGAGGATTTCAGCAAAACGCGCGGCCAGCGTCTGTCAGACAAGTGCGATATCCGCAGATGACCCCGGTTTGTTGCCTTTGGTTGCAAGTCATTCAGAAGCTTGGTTGTGCTCAGATGTTCCGTAGAGCGAGCATGCGCATGACACTAGGAGTCCAGCGTGGTCCTTGTCCCACCGCGCTGCACTTGGCAGGAGTCCAAAGACGGAAGCCAAACGGCCGAAGCCGGCGCTGGCGCAGAGCGCATGGGCGCGAACTTGAATGGGTGACGGGGGTAGGTTGTTGCCAGCGCTGCCCGCCCTTGCGGCGAAATGGCAAGAACCTCTGCTTTTTGCTCCTTGGCACGCACATCGGGAAGCTGCACCTCTACGAGCTGAGCAGCCGCCAGCACCCGAAGCTTGTCAACGTCGCAGGGCTTCTCGATCATCATGGGCAGCTTGCTCTGTGCAAGGACGAACAGTAGCTCCATGGGCATAGGTGCACTCCTTTTGGGTGGAGTCATTTATTGTGAATAGTGCGCCGCGGCGTGACAACCAATCACACGTTTTGCAACAAATCGGCGGGTTTGGTCCCACCGCTCCCGGCATTTCGCGAGGCGGGAAGGAGGCGCTGAAAGCGCTCCGTGTCACTTGAGAGGCCGAAACGAAAAATTTGTCCCTCCAGATCAGTTCATCCCCGTCGCCGAACATTCCGGCCTCATCGTGGGATTGGGCGAGTGGGTTCTCAACACAGCCTGTGCAACGATGCGCGAGCTTCTGAACTCCGGTACCGCCCCGCAGAGAATGGCTGTGAATGTTTCCACGGTGCAGTTGCAGGACCCTGGGTTCTTTGACCTTGTCTGCGCAGCGCTGGCGACCAACGGGTTGCAGGGACTACACCTGGAGTTGGAGATTACTGAATCAGTCGCTGCGCTTCCGACTCAATTCTTGGAGCAAACCCTCTCAGCCCTACGCGCGCAGGGCATATCCATTGCAATCGATGACTTCGGGACCGGATACTCGTCGCTGAGCTATCTTGAGCGGCTGCCTCTGGATCGCATCAAGATTGATCGTTCCTTTGTTCGTCAGTTGAGTGAGCCGCGCAGCGCCCGAATCGCCGAGATGGTGGCTCAATTGGGGCGAAAGCTGGGCCTCAGCGTATTGGCGGAAGGAATTGAGGATGCGACTGTCTGGAGTGCACTCGTCGGAATGGACTGCCAGGAAGGCCAGGGATACCACATCGCAATGCCTATGGAAGCGCATGAGCTGGTTGCCTGGGTGCAGCGTCATATGGAGCAGCGAAGGGCCTTAGTCCCCAAAAGCGGCTAACGTCCTCGATGGACGCCCGAGTGGGCAAGCCTCGCCCTTTGGGCGTACACCTATCTGAACGGCCGTTACCAGGAGCCACCTGCGCAAGGTTCGAGGCACCTGGTTTTCGCCACCGAAAATTCCCGTCATCCTGTTGCAGGATGGGGCGCCAGCAGGTTAGGTTTGCGTGGAAATCAACAGCCAGCCTACTTCCGCTGGTCCAATAGGCGCAACGCGGTCTTGAGCACCTTGCCATAGTTGTTCTTGGGCAGTGCCTCGGCGAAGTGGTAGTGCTTGGGCCATTTGAAGCGTGCGATGTGCGCCAGATCGAGCGCTTCGTCGGACTCGGACTCGACCTTTTGGGTCCAATTCTTGAGGTTGCGAAACGCTTGGCGCTTGCCGGCGACAGAACAGTTCTGTCGTCGTGCATTTCTGAGGCCCGCCCTTCTTGGTCCAGCCGCCCGGTGTCACCTTCACAGTTCGGCTACCCAGTTGCGTGCTGCCTGTGGCGGTCCTGCTCTGGTCTTTTCCTATCTGCCCGAGGGAGGGCGTGACCCGGGTTCTCTTGATACGCTGCATTCTTTTCTGCACCGTCGTTATGCCGCATCCCCCTGTTGCCATCTTCCACAGCCTGCTGGCTGTCTGCCTGATCACTCTGGCTGCCAACACATGGTCGCATGGCGATGCAGTGGACAAGGTGCGGCGCCAGCCCCTGTCTGCTGCGACCACCGATGCGCCACGTTCCGACCTTGCACAAGCGGAGCGCATTCCGTTTGTGGATGCGCATGTGCACCTGAACAGCCTGCCCATGCAGCTGAACCTCATGCAGCGCTGGGGCGCCAGCCAGGCGGTGGTGTTCTGGGGTGGCCGCAGCAGCAACGAATCGGTGGCCGAGGGCGCGCGCTTACACCCCGGCAGGCTGATTCCGTTTGCGTCGATATCGCCCGAACGCACTGTATACCGCCCTCATTGGGAGGGCGACAGCAAGGCATTGCTGCAGCAGCTTGACGACATGCTGGCCACCGGTTTGTTCAAAGGCATTGGCGAAATCTCTGCCGTGCACTTTCCGTCGGCGGGGTTTGCCGAGACCGACTTTGGTGTCATCGGACCCATGATGACCGGGATCATGGAGCTGGCGCGCAAGCACAAGGTGCCGGTGATGGTGCATGTGGAAAGTACGCGCATGGCAGACCTGGAGCAGTTGCTGCAGAGGTTCCCCGATGTGCCCGTGATCTGGGCGCACGGCGGGTACACGCCCTTGTTTCTTGCTCGGCGCATGCTGGACCGATACCCCAACTTGTACTACGAGCTGAGCGCACGCACCTGGGCGCTCCACCCTCGGTCACCCGACTACACTATCCTGCGAGACGGCGTGCGGGTGTGGCCGGAGTGGCTGGCGCTGATTGAGTCGATGCCCGCACGCTTCATGGTGGGAACGGACGCCAGCCACCGCTCTGCCGCCAGTGACGAGATGAAGTACGCCAGCGTGCAGAGTTTTCTGGCGCAGTTGAAACCCGGTGCGCGAGAGCAAGTGGCCAGCGGCACCTTGCTGCGTCTTGTGGGCATAGACCCTGTAGTTGCTGCGCCCCTGCAGCGCCCTGAATCGACACCGTGAAGGAAAGTTGGCGGTAGCGCGCGCTATGCCGACTGGGAGGGGTGTGGGACGGGCCGTGGCCGCCCCTGTTCATCAATCGCTATTGATCCGGCCTTCATTAAATTGTACTTTTGGAGTCTTTCATCATCAGCATGAATGATGAACGCAACAGACATGAGAAGTTTTCCAAGACCGGCGCGCCACGAGCGTCGGGTACAGGTCATCCGACTACGCAAAGCGGGTCATACGCTTGATGAGATTGCTCAGCTGACAGGGTTGAGCAAGACAGGCGTATTCAACATTTGCAAGCGTCATGAGTAGCACGGTGCGAATGCGCTGCAAGATGCCCCGGGTGGACGCCAGTTTGGCGACAAGCGACTGCTCAGCGCCGAGCAAGAGGCACGGGTTCGGATGCTGATCATGGATAAGACGCCCGATCAGCTCAAGATGCCTTACGCACTGCGGACACGTCAGGCTGTGGCGCAACTGATCGAGCAGCATTGGCGTGGATGCGGACTCTGGCTTGGTGCATACAGTGCGAGATGGCAGTGGCAATGTCGGTGATGTGATCGAAGTCAACTGCCACGCTGCATGGGCAAGATACAGACGGTGCTCAAAAAGAAAACGGCACAGATCGTTTCGCTGTTGGCGTCATGCAATCTGTGGATGACAAGGCGCAAGTTGCTGGAGTGCGTGCGCCGCGTGCGCGTGCAGGGTGCGTAAGGCCCCGAAGATTGGGGTAGGGGCCTCAGCGCCGCGCCCACACCTGGCCCAAGGGGCGCGCCGAACTGCTGAAAACGAGCGCAGTCTTAGCTCAGGCACTGCAGTGGCCTGGTTTAAAGGTATTCGTGCAGAGCATCCTTAGTTTTCCGCGCGGCGGCGCAGTCCCGCAACCGACATCACCAAGGCCAGCGATAGCAAGCCCCACAGGGACAGTGTGGGCACGGGATGTACGTCGCCGGGGCCAGGGCCTGCTCCGGCCCGGGGCGTAACCCCGGCCGTTGGCGGCGCAGAGCTGCTGCCGCCCTGCGCGTTAGCTGTCACGGTGAAGGTGTAGGCCCTGCCATTGGTGAGCCCCGTGACGGTGCAGCTTGTGGCGGGGTGCAGTACGGTACAGCTTGCCCCGCCCGGCTGCGCGGTGACGGTGTAGCTCGCGGGCGTGGCTCCGCCGGCTGGGTGCTGCCAGGAGATGGTGACCTGCGCACTGCCCGGCGTGGCCGTCACTCCGGTGGGCGCGCCAGGTGCTGCCGTCATTGCGCGCAGTTCGAATGTGTAGGCGGTGGAACCTATTGCGTTGCTGAATACACGTGCCTGGTACAGGCCTGGGAGCAAGTTGGTGGGCAGCGGCCGCGACGTGTAGCCGTTGTCGTTGGACAGCAGCGCATCCAGCCACACAGCCGAGCCCCCTTCCATGCGCTGCAGTCGAACCTGAGGCAGGTTGCTGGCGGCCTGCTGTGTGCCTCCGCTCGCAGCTTCCCCATCGCCGGTGAACCTGGTGCCGATGAGTTGCAGCGGCGCGCCGGGGTCTTGCAGGGTGAAGTTGTTGGTGATGATGGGGCGCGGGCGCGCGGTGGGCTGGATGTCGATCAACAGCGGCTGGTCTGGGTTTCCAGCGCCGGGCGCATACCCGCCAACCAGTAGCACCCTGCCATCGGCCAGCAGCAGAGCCTCGTGGCCATTTCGGCCCTGTGCGAGGGTTTGAACGATGCTCCACCTGCTGAGGACAGGGTCGAAAACCTCGATGCGTCGCACCTCGGAAAAGCCGCCCCAACCTCCCACCATCATCACCCGGCCGTCCGGCAGCAGGGTGGCCGTCGAGTTGGAGCGCGCTTCAGTCATGGTGGAGACACTGTTCCAGGCTCCATTGCTTGGGTCGTAGATTTCCGCGCTGGTCAAGATCTGGGTGCTGTTGCTGTTCCACCCACCCGCGACGTGGACCCGCCCGCCCGGCAGCAGGGTGGCGGTATGTCTGCCGCGCGCCTGGTTCAGGCTTGGGCCGTTGGTCCAGGTATTGGTGGCCGGGTTGTAGAAAGTGGTGCTGGCAACATGGTTGCCACCAGCGCTGCCGCCCACCACCATCACGCGCCCGTCTGGCATGAGCGTGGCGGTATGGCTGCTGCGCGGCTGGGGCAGGGGTGCTGCCGCCAGCCACAGGCCCACAACCGGGTGGTAGATCTCCGCGTGGGCCAGCGGTGCGCCGTTGATCTGCGCGGTGCCGCCCACCACCAGCACGCTGCCTCCGGGCAGCTGCGTGGCCGTGTGCATGAGGCGGGCCTGCGCCATCGGTAGCGTGGCGCTCCAGGTGTTGGCGACAGGGTCGAAGACTTCGGCGCTGGCGTGAGCCTCTGTGTTGCCCGCGCCTCCCGCCATCAGCACTCTGCCATCGTTCAGCAGAGTCTGTGTCTGATGACGCCTGAAGGCCACGGAGGGAGTCCCTGCACTCACCCAGTCGTCTGTTGTTGGGCGGTAGCGCATAGGCAGTGCGTGTCCGCCGCCATAGACACTCCCGCCCGCCACAAGTACCGAGCCATCGGCCAGCACGGTGGCGGTGAACTCGGCGGTTGCCGTGCGCGGCGCAGTCGGCACGGTGGATATGGCGGCCGTGGGGGTGAAGATCTGGGGGCTGGTGAGTGTACCCCCGGCACCGCGGCCGCCCACGGTCAGCACCTGGCCGGTGGGTAGCAGCGTGGCCGTGTGCCACTCGCGCGCAGGGATCAGGTTGCCCCCGGGCGCCACGGTGCCGTCGGCGGGGTTGAAGAAAGCGCTGCTTGCGACCAGCACGCCGGCGCTGGCGCGGCCACCACCTAGCAGAACGCGCCCGTCAGCCTGCAGCGTGGCACTGTGCCGGGTGCGCTGGCCGATGCTGGCGGCGGCGGTCCAGCTATTAGTCGTGGGGTCATAGAGCCAGGTCGGGCCGTTGAACACCGTACCGTCTTCCTGCTCGCCTCCCGCCACATACACCCGGCCATCGGGCAAGAGGGTTGCGGTGTGGAACATGCGCCGCTCAGCCAGGGGCAGAGCGGCAGCAGGCGTCCAGGTGTTAGCGGCCGGGTCATAGATGGACGCATGCGCCGTGGCAATTTCGCCATTGTCCATGCCGGCGACGACCAGTACGCGCCCGTCTTGCAATAGCGTGGCCGTGTGGTGACGCGCACCCTGGCCCGGCATCTGGTCCGCGCTGCTCCAGGTGCGGCTAGCAGGGTCATAGATCTCTGCGGAACGCAGCGCCGCCTGACCCGCACCGCCTCGGCCGCCCACGATCAGCACGCGGCCGTCGCGCAGCACCGTGGCGGTGTGATGGCGGCGGGCCACCGCCAGATCAGGCGCTGGCGTGAAGGCGTCGTCCATGGGGTCGTAGGTTGCGGCGCTGCGCAATGGAGTGCCCGTGGCACTGGTGCCGCCAGCAATCAGTACGGTGCCATTGCGCAGCAGCGTGCCGGTGTGCCCTAGGCGGGGCTGGGGCAGCGGCGCGGCGGCGGTCCATTGGCCGGTGCCGCCGTTGTGGCGCAGGGTGGTCGCCAGCGCGCCGGTGCCGTCGTCGCCACCAGCCACCAAAACGCCGCCGCCGGGTAGCGGGGTGGCGGTGTGCTGGAAGCGCGCGCCGTTGAAGTCAGGGCCTGGCAACCATTGGGCTTGCGCGGCAGAAGCCAGGAGGTACAGCGCGCTGATGCACAGCAGGTGCCGCAGGCTGGGGGCGAGGGTGAGCATGGGAGGTGATTCCCCTTCAAAAATTGAAGAAAAAATGAGGGCTGCAACGCTTCTGGATAGGGCGCTGGCAGCTCCTAAAAATTGAGTGATGGAGCGAAAGGCAAAAAGGAGGAGGGCGTCAGGCCCTCGCGTCACAGAACTGGGGTACGCTTCAAGGCACCTGCACCACAACCGGGGCCGACAGCGGTCCCTCGTTGCCTGCGGCGTCCAGCATGGCCACCTGGTAGCTGTGGCTGCCGCCGCGCGGCGCGCTGGTGTCGGTGTAGGTCGTGCCCGAGGCCACGGTGCCAATGGCCACGCCGTTGCGGTACACACGGTAGCCCGCAGCGCTGGCGGCGATGAAGGACTGCTTGACGGCCTGCATCTGCGGGTTGGCGTTCTGCCGCGGCAGATAGCCGTAGTTCACTGTCCACACCAGCGTGCCACCCAGGCCCTGCTCGCGCACCCATTGCCCCTTGGCGGCGATGGAGTGCTCGTCCTCGTAGCTCAGGTAGGTCACGGGAGTGTCGCCGGAACGCCACCAGGGCTGGGTGTACGTGATGTAGCTCTGCTTGGCCACCTCGTCCCAATGGCGGGTGGCGCCGGGCTGGCCGAAGGCGTTGTCCTCCACGAGGCGCTGGTAGAAGTTCATCCAGTCACCGTTGTTCATCCAGCCCTGCATGCCTTGCAGGCTCTGGCGCGGGCCGGTGACGGGATTGTTGTAGTACGCGCCATACAAACCGATGCCGATGCCCAGCTTGGAGCGTGGCACGCCCGCATCCAGGTAGGCCTGCACGGTCGATTCAATCGATGTGGGGTGCAGGTCGCCCGCGCCGAACAGCGGCGAGTGGTGCCATGACAGCCAGCCCCAGTCGCCCGCCATGCTGTAGGTCATCAGGTTGAACTGGTCCACGGCGGCGGCGACTTCGGCATGCCAGGACGTGACGTCGGGTTGGTTCTTGTTTACCCAGAAGCCGGGCCAGCTCAACACCAACGGAGTGGCTTGGTAGCGGGGGCGCTGCGCGGACGCGGCGCGCAGTTCGCGCAGGAGACCCAGGGCCTGGGCGCGGCCTTCCGGGGTGTCCAGGTTCTCTTCCCAGTCGATGTCCACTCCGTCATAGTTCTTCTGCACAGCCTTGTCCAGGATGTTCTGGATGAAGCGCGCGCGCACCGTGGGGTTGGCGGTGGCGGCCAGAAACCCGGGGCCATCGTTTTCCCCGCCGATCATCATCATTGCCTTCACGCCTGCCGTGTGGGCCTTGGCGATGAGGGCGTCTTCAACCTCGATGTGCGCGTTGCCCGCGCCTTCCAGTAGATCGCCTGCGCGCCCTCCAGGCAGCGAGCCCAGTGCGGGCGCATAGCGGCCGAAGATGAAGTGCGTCATGGTGCTCATGTCCACGGCATCGGGCGGATACATCGTCCAGTACCAGCCTGCGTAGTAGCCGGTCACCCATTTGCCGCTCTGTGTGACGGGGTTCCAGCCAAGTCGCACACCCTGGGGTGTGGCCGTGCCGTTCAGCCCGCCGACTGGGGGCAGGGGGTTGGCTGCATCCACCGCGACTTGGGTCGTGGCGGTGGCCGTCTGCCCTGTGCCGTTGCTGCAGGCAAGGGTGTACGACGTGCTGGCCGCAGGGCGCACCACTTCTTCGCCTTCGGGCGCAAACGAGCCGCTCCAGCCTCCCGATGCCGTGCAGGATACAGCGTTGGTAGCCTGCCAGGACAGCCGGGTGCTGTCGCCCACCAATACGCGCGATGGCGTGGCGCCGAAACGGGCAATGGCTGGCGGCGCGGGTGGCGGACCGTCGCGCACGGTGACGGTGGTCGATGCGCTGACGGTGTTGCCCTCTGCGCTGCGGCAGGTCAGACCGTAGGTGGTGGAGGCCTGCGGGCGCACTGTAGCGCCACCGTTGGGGGCTTGCTCGCCGCTCCAGCCGCCCGTGGAGGTGCAGGCCACGGCATTGCCGGTGCTCCAGGTCAGGATGCTGGTGCCGCCAGCGTCCACGGTGGCAGGCTGGGCTGTGAAGGACTGGATCTGCGGGGGGGCGGGCGGCGGAGGGGTTGACGCGTCCTCCTCGACCACCAGTTGGGCCAGGCCTTCGCCACCGGCTTCAAAATACTCCATGCGCACCGTATGGTGGCCCGCACTCAGCGGAACGCGCGCCTCGTCCATAGTGATGCCGTGCACCGTCCAGTTGTCGATGACCTTGCGGTCATTGACGAAGACACGTACACCGTCATCGGTGAAGGTAATGAAGTGGGCGGTGCCGCCGTTGAATGGCAGCGTGGCTGTCCAGCGGGCAGAGAAGCCGTCCACCGGCAGATGTGCAGGGTTGGGGCTGCCTTCGGGTCCTACCCAGTAGTGGTCGATGGGGCTTTTCTCGCAGCGCTGCAGCGCGGGTGCGCCTGATAGCGTGATGTTCGGAAAGTACTCGGCCAGCCATTGGCCGCGGGGGCACTCGAGCGCGTGGGCGCCGCCGCCGAGCAGTGGGAGGGATGCGGCTAGCGCGCGCAACGCCGCGCCGGCGCGGCGGGCGCTCTTGTATGTCAGGTGCATGTGAAAAACTCCTCTTCAGTGTTGTTGTTTGGAAAGAAACATGGGCAAGAACGGGCGAATGCAGACGGAGTGCGCCACGTCCGAGGTGTGACAGCGGGCGGGGGCGGGGAGAAGAAACAAGCCTCCGGGCCGTCACTTGCCGCCTCTCTTCTGGCGTGTGCGCATTACCTCGACATTGGCGCGCTGCTCGGGCGTCAGGCCTTGCGCCGGTTTGGCGCCGGGCGCTTTCTCCACGGCGAGCACCATGCCGGCGTGTAGCGCAGCCAGCGCGGCGGCGGCGTATTCGCGGCTGTTGAGTCCGTGGCGCGCCAGGGCAGCGCGAACCTGGGGGTGGGCGTCGAGCTTGCGGGCGATGTCATCCACTGATTCGGCATCCACTTCGTCTTCATTGCCCAGCTTGTCGGGCGGCTGAGGTAGCTTTCGAAGTTCTGCAGCCGCCGCTTCCATGCGATCCAGCAGCGCGGGTGTGAGGCGCAGGCGCGCTGGGTCGGCGACACCTGCGGCCCAGGCGCTAGTGGTGGTTGCGAGCAAGGCCATCGCGGCGAGCGTGAGGCTCGCCAGGGTGCGGGTCAGGGGTGGGTTCATGAGGTGCCTGCAAAGTCAGTTTTGATGCGGAAAGTTCCGCTAGCGCTTGATAGGAAGCCGTCAACAGCTATCAATTTCGATAGATATCAGGTGAGTACATGAGCCTGCCGTTAAGGTCCTGGCAAGGCTAGTAGCGCATCGCCTGCACCGCCCTATCCCGACGGGGTAGTCGTGTGGTGGCAGGGCGCGCTACATTCGCGTTTTTGTGAAATAAGTCATGCCCCCGCCCCGTCGCAACACCCAAGCCGCCGCCCGCCTGCGGCAACTCGCCTGCCTGGATGTCACTGGGGCGCAAGCCATCTCGCCCGTGCTGGCTGAGCTACACCAGCTGATCGGGTTTGACGCGGGTTGCCTCATCCATCCCGGAGCGCAAGGCGAGATGGAGGTTTTCATGGAAAACCCCGTCCTTCAGGCGGCGATGCCCGACTACTTCGACCCCCGGATCCAGTACAGCGAGGCGAGGGTGATGCACCGCGGCGCGCGTCACTTCAGCGAGGCCCTGCGCTTGGAACGAGGCGTGCAGATGCTGCCGCAGATGGCCAAGGTGTCCGTGCCCGAGCTGATACGCAGCGACTTTTTCAACGCGGTGCTGCGCCCCGGCGACGTAGGCGACGGGCTGAAGCTTCCGTTGCGTACGTCTGCAGGCCAAGGGGTGGGCATTCTGTGGCTGTTTCGCCGCGAGGCGGACCCGCGCTTCGCGCCTGAGGAGGCCGCCGCCCTGGGGCGGCTGGAACCCGTGCTGGCGCGCGCGCTTCAACCAAGCGAGGCCGATGCCGGGGACAACGAGGTCTGCGGCCAGGGGTTGCTGGTCGTATCGCCCGAGGGGCGGCTGCAATGGGTGTCGCCCGAAGCGCAGACGCTGCTGGCCCTGGGCCTGGGTACGCGTTGGCGCGTGGGCCGAGGTGACTTGCCGGATGTGGTGCAGTTGCTGGTGCAGCGCCTGTTCTGGCCCGATGCGAGCGACGATGGACCGCTACCCGAGGTGACTTTGCGCACGGCAAACGGCGCTTTCTCCCTGCGTGCCACGCGCCTTGCAGGAGTGGCAGGCGCAGGCGAGGCCGCCGCCATCTACATCACCCACCGCGTGCCTCGCGGCATTCAGCTGTTGGCACGGCTGCGCACCGTGGGACTGCCCCGGCGCCAAGCGGAGCTGGCGTACTGGATCGCGCGCGGGGTGCAGGAATCACAGATCGCCCAGCGCATGGGTGTGAGTGTCAACACGGTGGTCTACCACCGCCGCCATCTCTACGCGGCGCTGGGTGTGCAGAGTCGGCAGGGGCTGGTCGACCGGCTGCTGCCACCCTCAACTACCCCGTGGGGGTAGGTCGTGGTGCGCGAGGGCGCACTAGATTTGGCGCCTTTGCTAACAGCGCCGACCCCCACCATGCCCACGCACCGCCAAGCGATGAACGCCGTTGCCCACCTGCGCTACCTGGCGCGTCTGGACACCAACGGTCCGGAGTTGATCGGGTCCGTGCTCGAATTGCTGCACGCGCTGATCGGTTTTGACTCCAGCGGCTACTTTTACACCGACTCTAACGGCGACCTTGGAGTCCACATGGAGCATGCCGACGTGCTGGCAGCAGTGCCCGACCATTTTGATCCGCGCATCCTGCGCAGTGAGCGCGAGGTGTTCCATAACGTGCTGCAGAACGCCAGCGACATCACGCGCCATCGACTCGGTCCGCAGACGCTCACGCAGATGCTGACCGTGCCCTACGGGGGGCTTTTACGCAGCGATTACTACAACGTGGTGATGCGGCCCGCAGGTGTGGGGGACTGGCTGAGCCTGGCGCTGCGCACCCCTGAGGGTCGGGGCGTGGGCATCCTGTTTCTATTTCGCCCGCCAGGGGCTGCGCCGTTTCGGCCTGACGAAGCGGCCATGCTGGCACGTCTGGAGCCAAGCCTAGCGCGGGTGCTGCAGCCCTGCGATTTGGAGGAGGGCGACAGCGAGGCATGCGGCCAAGGTGTACTCGCGATATCCTCCATCGGGAGTCTTCTTTGGACTTCCGAACAAGCCGATGTGCTGCTCGCAAAGGCCTTTGGCTGGCGCTGGCGGCAAGACCATGCGCGCGATGGCCCCTTGCCCCTGCCGCTGCAACTGTTGATGCAGCGCCTGCAGTGGCGTGCGCCGGATGCCACCAGGCACTCAGGAGTACTCTGGCCGCAGATGCAGGTGCGCAACGCCCACGGCCGGTTCGTACTGCAGGCAATCCCACTCAACAGTGCGGAGGGTGCGGGCCAGGCGGTAGCCATCCACATCACTCAACGTGTGGCGCGCAGCGCACTGCTGCTCGCCGACTTGCGTGCCAAAGGACTGCCACAGCGCCAGCACGAACTGGCCTATTGGCTGGCACGTGGTCTGCCCGAGTCGCAGGTTGCAGCCCGCATGGGCATCAGCGTCAATACGGTGGTGTACCACCGGCGCCAGCTTTACGCGCGCATGGGGGTGGCTAGCCGTGCGGATCTGATGGCGCAACTACGAATCCCCTGAGCGGTGACCCGCGCGGTATTGCGCCGGATGTGCGGCATTGTCGGCGCGGTCTCTACGCGCAACTTCGTTCCCATCCTCGTCCAGGGCCGCAGCGGCTTCAATAAGCCCGGAAATTTGGCGAAGAGTGTCACGGTGGAGTGACCCGCTGGGCGGGGTGATGACTTGTAACGCCAAAAAATAGTGCGGCGGATGTGAATAAAGTTCGCTGGGGAAATTCTGCATTGTGAAATGCAAGGCGCCTCATCTGAGGGACTTTTGTCGCTGGAACCCAAAGGTGTGGGCGGTGCAGTGGGCTGCTTTAGGCTGGGAGCAGCCGCTCAGAGTCAAGTCCCAAACGACCGGTGTCACCAGGAGCGGAAGTCATCAGCGCATGAAGCGACTGCCTGCCGCTTCCGAGGCGCGCGTACAGTTTCGAGCATGAGCAAGTACCTACCCCTCGCACACTACCTTGCCGGGCTGAAGCAGGACCACATTCGGCTGAGCTTCGGCGAGATCGAACAGTTAGCGAAGCTCACGCTTCCAAGAACTGCATACACGCATGGCGCGTGGTGGGCCAACTCCCGGACGCGTGACAGCCATGGGTGGGCGCACCTTTGGCTACGGGCAGGTTGGGAGAGCTGCAATCTTGACATCAAGCGCAGGATGATCGAATTCCGACGTGCGGGCACTGATACCTCCACCGCTTCGATTGCGAGCCTGTACCCGAGCGAGCTTGAGCACCTCATGGACTTGCTTGTACAGGCTGGGATCGACGTCAGTGCATGGTCCTACCGGGCAGACGGCAGCGTTGTTGAGAAGCCGAAGGCGAATCCGGACTACTGCTACGACTGGTCGTTCGGATCGGAGGGCGAAGGCTTTGTGCTGTGCCTGTGGTGCGACTTGATGGACGAAGGCTCGGGTCGGATCACTTACAGCGAGAACGTACAGGAGTTAGCGCGTGATCTGGAACGTGCGGCTCGCGACTCGAGGCAATCGTCGGACAGGAAGTCTCGGGTCATCCAGCAGGCGCGGAGGGCGAGGGCGTTTGACGACGCACTGGACCTCTCGTACCGGAAGGGGTTGCCTCTGCGAGCGATATTGAATGCAGGCGACATACGGAGCCGGGACGAGATTGCGGAGAAGGCGTCCAAAGTGGCCCTGCGTCGTCTGGATCCGGAGTCGTGGTTTGTTCACCGGTACGCCCGCGACACAGGCGAGTGCCTGGTGGTTCGCGGGATACGCCCAGACGCCGACCCGACGCCAGGCAATCCTTCTAACGGCAAAGATGCTCCCGGTGCGGACGACGCGAGGAGGCTTGCTGAAATCAAATTTCGCAGGGGGCAGGCGGAATTTCGCATGAGCTTGCTGGCCGCGTACGGTCGACGCTGTGCCGTCACGGGTTCCGCCGTCGCGGATCTCCTCGAGGCGGCACACATCGTGCCGCACTCGGAAGAGACGAACTACCGCCTGACCAACGGCTTGCTACTACGGGCCGACATTCACACGCTGTATGACGTACAGCTATTGTCTGTCGATGGGCGCTGCACGATCCACGTCTCCAAGATGCTGAAAGGTTCCGAGTATTGGAACCTCAACGGCACTTCGTTGCCCGTCTTGCCTGATAGCTTCCTAGCTCAGCCATCGCCGACGAACCTTGAGAGTCGGCATGTCAGGTTTCTGGCAGCCGAGGCGCAACGGCTCTGACGACCCGTCAATCCAACAGCGTTCCTCGGTAGCCAATCGCAGCGACGCGCTGTCGGCGCCAGACTGATTGCGGCCGGTCGCCCTGCGCTGGCGTTGGGCGGCTCCGTGTTAGCTGGCGACCCGGACTCCATTGGCTGGCGAGGCATAGGGCAGATCCAAGCACCTTCTGTGTCGTCAAACTCGTAACAGTTGGATACTATCGACCAGCAACAGCGCTTTGTGCGGCTTTGACAGTCCCCCTGATAAGGGTGATCGGCAGCCCGCCCTGCAAGCTGATATCAGATTTGTCGGGAGCGACATGGCATCTTCCAAACGAGACTTTGAGCGGTTCGTGGCCTGGTTGCATGCGCCAGCTACGCAAGCTCCGCCGGAGGTGAGGCGCCTGGCCAACATGGCCCTGACCCACTTCGACGCACTGGCGCGCACCTCGCGCCAACACAGCCAGCGCTCAATCTATCTGGTGGGCAAGGCTCGCCAAGAGCTGGCCCAGACACCTGATGGCCCGCCAGACATCGAAGCCGTAGCGGCCGACGGCGCCTGGCCCTGGAAGCGGCTGCGGGGCATGACAATCGGCCCGTTTCGAGGGTTTCGCAACCCGGAATCCTTCGATCTGCAAAAGCGGGTCGTCTTGTTCTACGGCCCCAATGGCAGCGGCAAGACCAGCTTCTGCGAAGGCTTGGAGTTCGGCCTGCTGGGCTCTGTCGAGGAGGCCGAGACCAAGCGGATCGACGGGCGCACCTACCTGGCCAACCTGCACGCCCGCCGCTTCGAGGCGCCGGCCCTGCGAGCGACCGACCACCAGAACGGGGAGGTCGGCGTTGTCGCCAACGCCGACACCTTCCGGTTCTGCTTCATCGAGAAAAACCGCATCGATGCGTTCTCGCGGATTGCGGCCAGGCCGCCGGCGCAGCGCACGGAGCTGATCGCCACGCTGTTTGGCATGGAGAAGTTCAACGAGTTCGTCGGCCACTTCAACGAGTCCATTGACGCGCAGCTCGTGACGATGGCTACCAAGCAGGTCGCCCTCAACGGCAAGCGCAACGCTCTGACCAACGACCAAGCCACAGTCAACGGCGAGGCCCAAGCCCTGGTTGGCCTAGCGGCCGAAGAGGCCGCGATGGCCGCCGCGCATCAGGACGGCATGGCGTACTACGAGCTCAAAGCTTTCATCGGCACGGCCGAGGCGCCAGGGCGCATGCAAGAGCTCGACGGTATTCTTGGCGCTCTGCCGCCGGCCGCCATCGGTATCGCGCGCGATGGCCTTCTGGCCGCCTTTGAAGCGCCGCGCGCGGCCCAGGAAGAGCTCGCCGGCATCGCCGCCAAGCTCGAGGCGCGCAGCAGCCAAGTCTCCTTCAAAGACCTCTACACCGCCGTCCTCGCATTGCAAGCCACCCACGGCGAACACTGCCCGGCCTGCGACACGCCGCTTGCTGACGCCAAGTCCAACCCATTTGAGAAGGCCACGGCGGGCTTGGCCGACTTGAAGGAGCTCGGCGAGCTGCAAGAGAAGCGCGCGACCGCGCAGCGCCAGGTCGGCACGACTTCGCGCGAGCTGCGGCGCCAGCTTGGCAGCCTGTCCGCTTACTTGGCAGCGAATGAGGAGCAAGCGTCTCCCGTGGGGCGGTTCCTCGCAGGGCTCGCGGCCGAACCGGCTGGCGAATGGTGGTCGGCTGTCTACCCAACCAAGCAGCCGCAAGAGGGTGAACAGGCCGAGGCCGTCACGCTTGAGGCGATCCTGGTGGTGGCCGACCGCATCGCGGCCCAGGACTCGACCTCGGAGCTAGCCCGCCAGGAGCGGCAACAGCACGTCAACGAGCGCGCAGCTCTCGTCACCCTGCAACTGGCCATCCAAGCCCAGGAGTTGAAGCGCAAGCAACTCGTGGACGGCGTCGCCGCTGCCAGGGCCAGGATCGCAGCGTTCGACGTGGACAACGCGCAACTGATCGCCGACGTGGCTCAAGAAGCCGTCGACCTCGCGCGGGACGCCCCTATCAAGGCGGCATACGACCGATTCCTTGGGTTGCTGCGCGGCTACCGCAACCAGCTTCCCGGCATGTTGATGGCGGGCCTCAACGACACGGCCATGAACCTCTACAACGAGTTCAACAACAATGACCTCGATCCCGACAAGCTCGCAGCCCTCCACTTGCCCCTCAACGGCGAGCAGAAGATCGAGATCGCGTTCCGGGGCAATCCCGGCGTGCGGGTGGACGCCCTGCGCATCCTCAGCGAGGGCCACATTCGCTGCCTGGGCCTTGCAATCCTGCTGGCCAAAGCCAAGACCGTCCAAAGCCCCCTAGTCGTGTTCGACGACGCCATCAACGCCATCGACCACGACCACCGCGGCGGCATCCGCGAGACGATCTTCGAGAGCGACCACTTCGCCGACACGCAACTCATCGTCACCTGCCACAGCAACGAGTTCATCAAGGACATCCAGCAGCACTTGCCCGCGGCGCGCCGCGAAGACTGCAAGATCTACCTATTCCGCAACCACGCGGGCGATTACCAGCCGCGCGTGTCGGGCAATGTCTCGATCAAGAACTACGTGGCCAAGGCCCGCGCGTCAAAGGACAACCTCGATCACCGCGATGCCCTCGCTGCCTGCCGTCAAGGCCTTGAGATGCTCTCGGAGAAGGTATGGCGTTGGCTCGGCAGCCACGAACTGGGCGTGCTCAACCTGCAACTCGCTGGCGTCGGCGCCGAGCCGGGCCTGCGCAACCTGTGCGAAGCCCTGCGCAAGCGGCTCGACGACGCAGCGCACTTCAACCACGCCAACAAGCCCCGGCTCTTGGCCGCGTACGGCCGAATCCTTGGCATCCCAGCAGCAAACTTGGTGTGGACCTACCTGAACAAGGGCACGCACGAAGAGGCAAACCGAGACGACTTCGATGCGGACCTGGTGGAGTCCGTGGTTCGGACGCTAGAAGAAGTCGACGCCCTGGACCTTCGTGCCGGCCGATGAAGTCCCAACAACGCTGTCTGCTCTTCGAGCCTAAGACCGCTTTGAACTTGAGAGCGGCCTGTGGCTCGCGGCCCATCGACTGACTGCAACCGCTGCGGAACGGACCCCGGCTCGGCAGCTTCAGGCTGCGCACCGCAGCAAAAGCTAGGTGGACTAAACGACGGTTGCTATCCGACGCAGCATTCCAACATGCACCGGCTCGTTGCGCCGATTGTGAGTGCGACAGATGACGGACAGCTCGGAGCAGCAAACACCTGTGATCGCCCACCTGCGGCTTAAACTGATGGCTTGCACTGCCGTGAATCCGTTGCCGTAATTTCCATGCAGCAAACGCCTAATCCTCCTCAGCGCCTACAACTGTCATCCCATGACTACACCGGGCGCGACAAGTCTGATGCGCTGCGCGAGCTGTTTGGTCGCGTGCTGATGCATGTGGACTTGTGGCCCTGCGAAGGAGCGGTGCCGCTGGACTTTACGGTTACTTTGTTGCCACTTGGAGCAGGGGCTGCATATGCATACAGCGAACACACGCCCGCGCACTTCGAGCACAAGACTGCGTATGTAAGTGCTGGGGCAGATGACCTCTTGCTCACTACGACGCAGGACGGCTGCGTGATCCGCGCGGCAGGAGGCGACTTGGAGATACCTGCGGGGGGCTTTGTTTTGCATTCAAAGGCTCGCGCGCATGAATTCATTCACCTGAGGGGCGGGCGAACTGCGAGCCTCCAGGTGCCCCGCGCCGCACTAGCGCGGTGGGGAGCGAGGCTGGAAGAGGCGCCGCTGCGACGGTTGCCTCAAGAGCGACCCGAACCTGCCTTGGTAATGGGCTATGCCCAACTATTGGCAAAGATCCCGCAGCCCTCCGCTTCGCTGCTTCAGTCGGCCCGTTTGCATCTGCAGGAGCTGATGGCAGACATGCTCGCGCCAGCGAAGCAAGGCGCACAACCGCCTGGTCGCGACGCAGTGGATGTGCCGCGCCTAGCGCTCATTCAGCGCGACATCCTCGCGCGCATCGCGCAGTCGGAGCTGAGTCTTGCGCAGATCGCACACCTGCACCACATCACTCCGCGGCAAGTGCAGCGCTTGTTCGCGCGCGAGGGTACGTGCTTTTCCGACTACGTGCGGGATGCCCGGTTGGAGCAGGCCCGCGCTGCGCTGGCGAATCCTGCACAGCGCCATCGCCGCGTGCTGGAAATCGCTCTGGAGAATGGATTCGACGATTTTTCCGCCTTCAGTCGGGCGTTCCGGCGGCGCTTCGGCATGACACCCAGCGAGGTGCGCGGCATCGCGGGTTGAATCTCTTTTCAGAGGGGCATGTCGCCTCTGGCACAACGATTGTCGTTGCCAGCAACGACGCGGCGCGGTGGTTTTTCAAGAATCGCTGCACCATGCCATTTCACATACCCGTCCCCTCCTGTCTTCGCAGCTTTATTGCCAAGCTGGCTGTGCTTGCCCTGCTGGCCGCCGCCAGTGCGCAGGCCGCCATTCCTCCATCGCAGCGCCAGTACCTGATGGACTTTTACTTCGCCACCAATGGCCCCAACTGGCTCAACAACAGTGGCTGGGGCGGCGTGCCGGGAACCGAGTGCAACTGGGCCGGCATCACCTGCGATGTGGGTGAGACTACCGTCACCGAACTGACGTTCGACTCCAACAACATGTCGAGCACGCCGCCTGGTACACCGCTGCCCGACTGGGCGGCGCTGCCGGATCTCATCTCCATCGCTATCAGTAACGGCAGCCTGACAGGCTCCGTGCCGCCCATCGCCGGGTTGAGCCAACTGGAATTCTTCAGCGTGGGCGACAACCAGTTCTCCGGCCCGCTGCCAGACCCCTCGGGTCTGCAGCATCTCAGGCGCTACTTCGCTGTGCTGAACGCATTTTCCGGGTCGCTGCCCCCCCTCACCAACTTACCTTCGCTGGAGTGGTTTCTGGTGCGCAATAACCAGCTCACGGGCGGCATCCCGTCACTCGCGGGCGTGCCCGCCCTGCAGATCTTTTCGGTGCACCAAAACCAGCTCACCGGGGGCATCCCTGCGTTGCCCGTCGGCTTGCAGAGACTGGTGGTAAGCCAGAACCAGCTCACCGGCCCCGTGCCCGCAGCACCCAACTCGCTGCTCACGGGCCAGTCCATTTTGTGCCCCAACCCGCTTACGCCGTCCGTCAGCAACGATTGGGATGTCGCAACCGGTGAGACTCCCTGGCACGCGCAGTGCAACGGCGCTCCGCCCGGGCCGGTCGCTCCCGTGCCAACGCTGGGCGAGTGGGCGCTGGCGCTGCTGTCACTGGCTGCGGCCATGCTGGGTTTGCGCGCAATGCGACGCAATGAGGCTTGAACGTCACTTGACGGTCAGCGCCTATCAAACAAGCGCATCACGCTATCCCATTCATGGCATCACCGTAACCGTTGCAGGCCGTCACCCCGCCTGTCAATTCCTATCCGAGAACCTTCATGCCATACCTCAGTAATCGCCGTAGTGCGTTCTTCGCATCCTTGCTGGTCTGCGCCGCCTGCATCCCTTGCACCACAACAGCAGCACCCTACGCCACAACCTACATCGGAGTTGTTTCGACCACCGACTTCCCAGAAATCCTCAGCGGCCAGACCTACAGCGTCACCTTCGTGTTCGACAATGGTGGTAACTCCACTGCCGACCAGGTGTGGACCCCCGCGCACCTAACATGCACGATCTGGCGCATGAACGATGCGCGCAATGTCGGGTTTGTTCAAGACCTCGCCACCTCCGCGCCCACGGTAGCATCAGGCAGCGCCACCACCAACGGTGCGGGCATCCTGACGGGCATGTTCACCGAGATCACCGGCGACCCGGTGGGAGCATCGTTCAGCAGCATCGGCATCACGCACACCATGCCGGCCCATTGGTTTGCAAACGGCATCAACAACGTGTTCTCCGATGCCGCTCAGAACCGCAGCGTAGACGACGCTTCGGGTGGCGTACAGACACAGCAGCTTTCCCGCTGGAGTCCGCCGCACCCGTTCACAGCCCCTTGCACCTCGGCGGTGCTGGAACCCAACGCTACGCCAGTACCTGCGCTGGGCGGGGCGCAACTCGTGCTGCTGTCTGCGTTGTTAGCTGGCATGGGGACAGTGTTTCGCCGAAAAGCATGAATGCATACCTTGAACGTGTCACTTGACACATTGGCAAGCCATTCAGGCTACTCGATGACATTGCAATGAGACGGGTGCATTGCTGGCGGACAAGCCCACAACACACGGCATGCATGTTTCGCAAGCCTCAAGCGGATGAAGCCGTTTCGCGAGATAAATCTGACACAAGCCATGGCAATCTCGGCAACCACTCAATCAAGCTGACCGCCGCGATGTTGCAGAACACGCGTCCCGATTAGCTCACGGAGGCAGATTCAACCGGTCGATGCAACACATTCGCTGAGCATCTCCGCGGGCGTTTGGTAGCCGAGCGCCTTGCGCAGCCTCTCGTTTAGTTGTCTCGCAATGGCGCTGCGCTTTTCCTAGACGTCTTCGCGCACCCGGTACTGCCCCATCAGCGTCTGTTGGACGGCCGACGGCACGGCCTCGTAGTGCGACAACGCGACGGTGTAGCGCCCCTGGCCGCTGGTCATCGCATTGAGCCGCGACTGGTAGTCAGCCAGCTCAGCCTCTGGCACCCGGCCGCCGATGGCTACAGTGCCGGCCCCCAGCCCCGATGTGCCGGTGACCAGGCCGCGCCGCAACGACAGGTCGCTCGTAACGTCGCCCACGGAATGCTCGGGCACGGCGATCTCGATCTGGACAATCGGCTCGAGCACAGCCGGCCGGGCCTCGCGAATCGCCGCCATGAAGGCCTTGCTGCCGGCGGTCGCGAAGGCGATGTCCTTGCTGTCCACGCTATGGTGCTTGCCGTCGTACACCACGACGCGCACATCGACCACTGGGTAGCCGGCGATCGCGCCGTACGCCAAGACCTCGCGCACGCCTTTCTCGACGGCAGGGATGAACTGGCCCGGGATCGCGCCGCCCCTGACTTCGTCGGTGAACTCGAAGCCCGCGCCGCGCGCGAGCGGCTCGATGCGCAGGAAGACTTCGGCGAACTGGCCGGCACCACCGCTCTGCTTCTTATGGCGATAGTGGCCCTCGGCCGGAGCGGTCACGGTCTCACGATAGGCGATGCGCGGTGGCCGCGTCTGGACCTCGAAGCGGTAAACCTCGCGCAGGCGTTCGAGCACGATGCGCAGGTGCAGCTCGCCGAGCCCGTAGAGCACCGTCTCGTTGGTCGCGGCCACATGCTCGATCCGCAGGCACGGGTCCTCGGCCACGAGCTTGCCGAGGATTTCCCAGGCGCGCTGCTCGTCGCCATGCCGCTTGGGCTCCACGGCCAGGCCGTACACCGGCACCGGGAACGGCAGCGGCGCGAGGTGCACATGGCTGTCTTCGGCCGCATCGTGCAGCACGGCATCGAAATGGATCTCCTCGACCTTGGCCACAGCCACGATGTCGCCCGGCGCCGCGTGCGACACCTCGACATGGTCCTTGCCCTGGAGCATGAACAGGTGCCCCACCTTGAAGGGCTTGCGGCCGTCGCCGATGTAGAGCTGGCTGTCGCGCGTGACCGTGCCCTGGTGCACGCGGAAGATGCCCATCTTGCCGACAAAAGGGTCGATCGTGATCTTGAACACATGCGCCAGCACGTGCAGCGTCGGGTTAGGCTTGGCCTTCATGGGCATGGCCTCTGCGTCCTCGCCAACGATGAAGCTCGGCGGGTTGGCTTCGGTCGGATTGGGCAGGAGCTTGACGATTACGTCCAGCAACTCGGCCACGCCGGCACCGCTGCGCGACGAGGCGAAACACACCGGGATCAGGTGGCCTTCGCGCAGTGCCTGCTCGAGCGGTGCGTGCAGCTCGGCCGGATCCACATCGCCTTCCTCGAGGTAGCGATCGACGAAGGCCGCGTCGACCTCGACCACCTGTTCCACCAGCGCGCGGTGCGCCGCTTCGACGGGGCCGAAGTCGGAGCGCCCGAAACGATTGAAGAAGCAGTCGATCACCTGCCTGCCGACCCCGTCGGGCAGGTTCAGCGGCAGGCATTCGCGGCCGAAGGTCGCCTGGATGTCGGCCAGCAGGCCCGCCAGCGAGACGCCCTGCGCGTCGATCTTGTTGACGATGATCATGCGGGCGAGGCGGCGCGAGGCGGCGTATTCCATCATGCGCACCGCCATCGGCTCGATGCCGGTGGCGGCATTGATGACCACCGCCACCGTTTCGACCGCCTCCAGCGCCGGCAGGCTCTGGCCGAGAAAGTCGGGGCCGCCGGGCGTGTCGATCAAGTGGATGCGCGTGCCGCCATGCGAGAGGTGCATCACCGATGCGTTGAGCGAGTGCTGCATGCGGCGCTCGAGCGGGTCGTAGTCGCTGACGGTGCTGCCGCGATCGATGCTGCCGCACGCGCCGATGGCGCCCGCCTTGTACAGCAAGGCCTCGGCCAGCGAGGTCTTGCCGGCGGCCGCGGCGCCCACGAGCGCCAACGTTCGCACGGCTTTCATTTCGGCCGCGAGGCCGTTCGATCGGCTTGGCATGGTTGGACTCCTTTGCACGTCCGGAAGGCCTGCCCGGCGGCCCGCATGGGCTCGGGCGTTGCGTGTGGACGTCGGGGCAGCGTACGGGATTGACCGCGCTGATGCAAGTTGATTGCGCCGCCGATTTCCAGTACCTGACCGGCATGCATGCCGCGTTGACCTCCCCTTGTTGCCAGCGCGCAGAGACATGGGCTCACGCTCAAGTTGTCTTGACATAACTCTTTGAGCCCGTCATGACCACTGTCACCGTCGACTATGCATGCCATTGCCGGCGGCCGGTCATCGCGTTGGACACATGCCGCGGGCTTTCGGGCTGCTGCAGGCTGGAAGCGGCCGGTCTGGGTCACGCCTCCAGCGGCAGCTCTCATGAAGCCTCCCAGGGACGAAGTGCCTCGATCTCTTCCAGCCATGCGGTAAATACAGCCCGTGCTGCCTGCGGCAAGCGGGATTGCAAAGCTTGCGCTTGCCTGCGCAACGCATGCACGTCGATGCCAGCCTGCGCCAGTTCGCAGGCATGACCAACGAGCCAGCGCTCAATTTGGCGCGGATTGGCCTCCAGATGGCATTGCAGGGCCAGCACATTGCGCCCTATGCTAAAAGCTTGGTTAGCACAGGTTTGTGTCCCCGCCAGCCTCGTTGCCCCGTCGGGAATGCCGAAGTGGTCGCCATGCCAGTGGAGCACCGGCGTTTGGCCTAGCGCCGCCAATGGTGACCCCTCGCCTTTCTGGGTCAGTGTCAGTGGCGCAAAGCCGATTTCCTTGACACTCATGCTGACAACACTCGCGCCAAGTGCGCGGGCAATCAGCTGTGCACCCAGGCAAATGCCCAGCAGCGGGCGCCCGCTTGCCAGCCACTGTAGAACTACCGCCAGTTCGTCGCGGAGGAAAGGGTAGATGTGGTCATCGAAGGCGCCTATGGGACCACCCAGTACCACCAGCAGATCAGCCGCAGCCATGTCCACTGCATACAAATCATCGGTGGGGGCATCCAGATAGCGCACCGCATAACCGCGCGCTACCAGCAGGGGCTCGAGCGTGCCCAGGTCTTCAAAATGCAGATGGCGCAGGGCAATGGCGGTTTTCATGGGCGTGGCTCCTTGGTGCTGGGCTCGCTGGGCCAGTAGTGGCTATCCGGCAACGGGCGAGCGCCAAAGATGGCTTGCCCAACACGGACTACCGTGGCACCTTCCTCGATGGCGATCTCGAAGTCGCCGGACATGCCCATGGACAGCTCCTCCAAGGCGATGCTGGCGGGCGCAATCTGGCGCAACTGGTCGCGCAAAGTGCGCAGCAGAATGAAGCACTGGCGCACCCGCTCAGCATCGGAAGAAAACAGCGCGAGCGTCATCAGCCCTCGCACGCGCAGTGCCGGGAAAGCGGGCAGGGCGCGCAGGAACGCCAGAACGTCCTCGGGCGACAGGCCGTACTTGCTGGCCTCGTCCGAGGTGTTGACCTGTACGAACACATCCAGCGCGCGGCCCTCGGCCTGCAGACGGCGCTCCAGCGCCTCGGCCACGCGCAGACTGTCCAGTGCCTGGAATTCGCTGGCGAAGCGCGCCACCAGCCTAGCCTTGTTCGTCTGCAGATGGCCGATGACCGACCAGCGCAGATCGGCCAGGTCCTGCATGGCTTCCCATTTGCCGAAGGCTTCCTGCACCTTGTTTTCACCCAGCAGGCGGCAACCCGCCGCGTAGGCCAGGCGCAGGCTGGGCTCGGGCTTGGTCTTGCTCACCGGCAGCAGTCGCACCCCGGCAGGGTCGCGCCCCGCACGATGGCAGGCGGCATCCATGCGGGTCCGCACCGCCGCCAGGTTGTGCCGGAAATCTACGACGGAAGCTGCCTGCGGATAGCGACCATGCTGGCCGTGGCGGGTCTGGGTGTCCGGTGGCTCAAGCATTGGCCTGGTTCCTTTCCCTCTTGATGATCATGGGCTCGGCGGCCGGTGCCGCGGTGGTTGGGCGCCCGCGGCGCGGTAGCGTGCCATTGAGCACGGCGTGGGCCGCCAGGCCCACCACCAGGCCCCAGAACGCACCACCGATGCCCAGCAGCGTGATATTGGCCGCCGCTGCCAGGAAGGTGATCAGCGACGCTTCGCGCGTCTTCACGTCGGCCAGGGCAGTGGCCAAGCTGCCGCCGATGGTGCCCAGCAGCGCCAGGCCCGCCAGCGTCGTGATGAAGGTCGCCGGGAGGGCCATGAAGACGGCGGCCAGTGTGACACCGAACACGCCTACGAGGATGTAGCTCACGCCTGCGGCGATGCCTGCAATCCAGCGCTTGGACGGATCTTCGTGCGCCTCCCGGCCCGTGGCGATGGCGGCCGTGATGGCGGCCACGTTGAAGGCATGCGAACCGAACGGCGCCATCAGCAGCGAGCCGAGCCCGGTCAGCGCCACGATGGGATTGGCGCTGGTCTTGAACCCGTCGTTGCGCAGCACCAGCATGCCGGGCATGTACTGGCCGGTCAGCGTGATGAGAAACAGCGGCAAGGCCACGCTCAGCAACGCGTTGAGCGAGAACGCCGGCATGGTGAAGACCGGGGCGGCGAGCCTCAACGACAGTCCCGACAGGTCCACCCGGTCCTGCATGAGCAGAAAGAGCAGGCCCAGCACCAGGATGCCCACGACGGCATAGCGTGCACTGAGCCGCTTGAGCACCAAGTAGGTCGCGATCTGCAAGCCAGCCAGTACCGGATCGATGCCCATGCCGCCGAAAGCCTGGATGCCGAACTGCAGCAGGATGCCCGCGAGCAAGCCTGCGGCCACGCCCGGAGGAATCAGCCGGATCAAGCGGTCGAACCAGCCTGACAGCCCCAGCGCCACAAAGGCCGCGGCAGAGATCAGGTACGCGCCCACCGCTTCGGCATAGGGCGTTGTGGCCAGTGCCGTTACCAGGAACGCTGCAGCCGGCGTGGACCACGCGGTAATGATCGGCTCGCGCGTCAGCCAGCTCAGGATGATTCCCGTAGCTCCCACACCAATCGAAATCGACCACACCCACGATGCTGTCAACTCCGGGCTCAGACCTGCCACCTTGGCCGCCTGGAACACCAAAATGAAGGTCCCGCCATAGTTGACGATGACCGAAATGAGACCCGCGACGATGGGATGGGTGAGGTCGAGCAAGCGGGAGGATGGGGAGGGCGAGGCGGATGACATGGTTTGTATCGAGCTCTTGAAAGTGATCTGTTGGGCTGAAGCTGGTAAGGATTTATAGATCCTGAATGGCATACTGCGCCCAGCCATTTTTTTGATGCGATACCAGCCAATTGTTCAAGCATGCACAACTCGAATCCGTAAAAGCCTGGATCCTTGATCCGGCAAATGGGGCGCTGCCCTTGCACGCGCGCATTCAACGCGCGATTCGGCAACTGATACTCAACGGTGCACTCGACGTAGCCATGCCGCTGCCTGCTTCCCGCGCCCTGGCGAAGTCGCTGGATGTGTCACGCGACACAGTGGAGACGGCATACAGCCAGTTGCATGCAGAGGGTTTTATCGAGCGACGCGTGGGTAGCGGGAGCTTCGTTTCGGAGCGGGCTTTGCGTTTTCCTGGACGTGGCAGGGCGCGGCGCCTTGAACCACAGCGGGCACCTCTTCGGCTGAGTCAGCGCGGTACGGCCATGTACCGTGCTGGCGGGGTGCGAGACTTTCTGACGCCTCGCCCGTTCGCTCCTGGCGTGCCGGAAACGCGCACTTTCCCACTGGCCACCTGGGAGCGGCTGGAGCGGCAGGTGTTGAAGGACTGGGGCACCACAGCGCTGCTGCACAGCCCCCCGCAAGGGATGGAACCGCTACGGCGCGCGATTGCCAACTACGTCAACCTCGAACGCGGCGCGCATGCCACCCCGGAGCGTGTGCTGGTGGTCACCAGTTCCCAGCAAGCCTTGACCCTGTGCGCTACCGTGCTGCTGGACGCTGGCGATCGCATCTTCATTGAAGACCCCGTGTACCACGGCGCACGCAAGGCGTTCGACGCCGCGGGGCTGGAATGCGTGCCCGTCCCGCTGGATGCCGAGGGCATGCAGATGGGGCACCTGCGCAAGGTGCGACAACCGGGCAAGGCGGTGTTTCTTACGCCTTCGCACCAGTTTCCGACCGGAGTCACGTTGGCGCTGGACCGGAGGCTGGACGTCATCGAATGGGCCCGGCAGCACCAAGCCTGGATCATCGAGGATGACTATGACAGCGAGTTCCATTACGCGGGAAAACCCACGGCCTGCGTACAAGGACTGGACCCGCATCAGCGAACGATCTACATCGGTACGTTCACCAAGTCGATGTTTCCGGGCTTGCGTATTGCCTTCATGGTGCTTCCGCCTGAGCTTGTGGCGCCGATGACCGCCGCACGCACCTTGCTGGATGGACACAGCGCGCCGATTGCGCAACTGACCCTGGCGCGTTTCATGGAGGGTGGGCATTTCGGGGCGCATGTGCGAACCATGCGTGCCGTCTATTGTGAGCGGCGCGATGTCCTGGCGCAGCTCGTGCACGAGCACCTGGCAGACTTCGTGGAGCCGGAGGTACCGGACGGCGGCATGCAAATGCCTTGTCGGCTCGTTCGCGATATTCCCGAACTGGAAGTCATGGGCGCAGCGCAGCGTGCCGGTATCGATTTGCTGGGGCTTACGCCATTGCATGCATCGGGCGCGTGCCGGCCCGGGTTTCTCATGGGCTTTGCCGCGTATGCGCCGAAGGAACTGGAGATCGCGGTGAAGAACCTAGCGGTTGTACTGCGTGCGCTAGACCGCTGAATCTGGAGGTCAGGCGAGGGCGAATCCACCCACTACTTCTTCGCTATTTGCGCTTGACATTTCACCACCGTAACCCGAGCGAGGCAGCAGCCTGATTCACCACTCAGACAGGGGATCGCAATACGTCAGCATTCGGTAAACCGAACGCTTGGCCGAGGCGGGCATAGAGCCTTCGGTGGGCAGGGGGCTGGGTGTAGCCGCTCGCGATCACTTGCCCGTTCTTCAGGAGCACACAGCCCGCTGGTGGGTTGGGCAGGCACTCGGGCAGCGCACCAAACCATCACGCGCGTGATGGTCTGCATGTTTCACCCGCGTGCCGTGCGCATGGGCAAAGAGATAGTCGTGGTGGGTCCGAGTGGCGCCGCACGGTGGCTTGAGACAGATGCCGCCGGGAACCGGGCGTGGCAATCTACCCGGCAAACCCCACAGTTGACGCCGCTTTGGCTCCTTCAGACCCGACTAGCGCGGCATTGCTCGCGTCCATGAACGGCAGTATGGTCGATGACCAAACCGACAAAAGCTTGAATCCACACTTGTCCAGTGGTGTCCCACTAGAGACAACATGCCATGGCATATCAGATGGCATACCGCCAAGCGTCAAAAAGAAAAAACCCCAAGTGAATCAATCACTTGGGGTCGTGTAATGGCGGAGAGGGCGGGATTCGAACCCGCGGTGGGGATTAGCCCACACACGCTTTCCAGGCGTGCGACTTAAACCGCTCATCCACCTCTCCGAAGCCCTCTATTATAGCCATAGGAAAAGGGATATCTGGGCTGACGGTAGCCGTTGCCTCGAAAAAAGCTTTGCCTGCGCTCAGGCCGCTTTCTGTGAAGCTTGCACCATCTTCATCGCCGACCCGATCAGCGCAGACACCTCCGTCATGTTGCTCGGCACGATAAGTGTGGTGTTGGAGTCTGCTGCCACCTGGCTGTAGGCTTCCACGGCCTTCTCGGCCACCTTGAGCTGTACAGCCTGTTCGCCACCGGGTTGGCGGATGGCTGAGGCCACACGCTCGATGGCCTGGGCGTTGGCTTCGGCCACGGCCTTGATCGATTCTGCCTCGCCTTGGGCCTTGTTGATGACGGCCTGCTTTTCGCCCTCGGATCGGGCGATGAAGGCCTCGCGTTCGCCGGTGGCGATGTTGATCTGTTCCTGGCGGCGGCCTTCAGAGGCGGCGATCAACGCGCGTTTTTCGCGTTCTGCAGTGATCTGGGCCTGCATCGCGTGCAGGATTTCCTTGGGTGGTGTCAGGTCCTTGATTTCATAGCGCAGCACTTTCACGCCCCAGTTGAGGGCAGCTTCGTCGATGGCCTGTACGACCTGGGCGTTGATGATGTCGCGCTCTTCAAAGGTTTTGTCCAGCTCCAGCTTGCCGATGACCGAGCGCAGCGAGGTCTGCGCCAGTTGCGTCACGGCCATGATGTAGTTGCTGGAGCCGTAGCTGGCGCGCATGGGGTCGGTCACCTGAAAGTACAGGATGCCGTCCACTTGAAGCTGGGTGTTGTCGCGCGTGATGCAAACCTGGCTGGGCACGTCGAGCGGGATTTCCTTGAGGCTGTGTTTGTAGGCGACCTTGTCGACAAAAGGTACCAGGAAGTTCAGTCCCGGTGTGAGCGTGCCTGCGTACTTGCCCAGGCGCTCCTTGACCCAGGCATTTTGCTGGGGCACGACCTTGACGGACCGCGCGATGAAAATGACGGCAATGATGAGAATGACGATGGCAATTTCCATGAGGAGCCTCTTTTTCGTTGTTGATCTGTGAAGGTGAGCGACAGCGGGATTTTTAGAGAGGGTCTACCAGCAGGCGATTGCCCACCAGTTCAGCAACCCGGTGCATGCCCGTGGAGGGGGTGACTCCGGGACGGTGGATGGCTGTCCAGGTGGCACCCCGGTACTTCACGGTGGTGGTGCCATCAGCGTTCCAGCCCTCAATGAGAATGGTTTCGCCCACGTCCATGTTCACACTGCGATCCGCACGGGCAGAGGGATCTCCGGGCCGCTTTTTCTTGAGGTAGTACCAGCCCACCACTGCGCCGCCGCCCACAACAGCCGCTGCCACGATCTGCGCGGTAATTGGCAACCCCAGATGGGCCGCCAGGGCCGCTGCCACCAGTCCAATGGCCACCATGAGCAGATAGAACGTACCGGTGAGCAGCTCTGCAACGACCACAGCCCCCGCTGCGAGCCACCAGATGGTGGATTCCTCCATAGCCAACTCCTTGTTGTGGTTGTGTTTAGTGCACCACATTCTGGGACAAAAGGGTTGCAGTTCAAAGGCGCGTCAAGGTTATTCCTTACACTTCGCGCCTATTTCGTTTTTTGGCCGGGCAGGGCACGGTTGCACGGAGGCTGCGCATGAAGTTTCGCTTTCCCATCATCATCATCGATGAAGACTATCGTTCCGAGAACACCTCGGGCCTCGGTATCCGCGCGCTGGCGCAGGCTATCGAGTCTGAGGGTTTCGAGGTGGTTGGCGTCACCAGCTATGGTGACCTGTCGCAGTTTGCCCAGCAGCAAAGCCGCGCCAGCGCATTCATCTTGTCCATCGACGATGAGGAATTTACGGTGGGTGAGGGGCTGGACCCCATCGTGCTGAGCCTGCGCAACTTCATCGGTGAAGTGCGGCGCAAGAACACCGAAGTGCCCATCTATGTGCACGGCGAGACCAAGACCAGCCGTCACCTGCCCAACGACATCCTGCGCGAGCTGCATGGCTTCATCCACATGTTCGAGGACACCCCCGAATTTGTGGCGCGCCACATCATCCGCGAGGCCAAGAGCTATCTCGAAAGCGTACAGCCTCCATTCTTCAAGGCACTGCTCGACTACGCTGAAGACGGCTCGTACAGCTGGCACTGCCCCGGCCACTCCGGCGGCGTGGCGTTCCTGAAGAGCCCTGTGGGCCAGATGTACCACCAGTTCTACGGCGAGAACATGCTGCGCGCCGACGTGTGCAATGCGGTGGAAGAGCTGGGCCAGCTGCTGGACCACAACGGTGCCATTGGTGAATCGGAGCGCAACGCCGCGCGTATCTTCAATGCCGACCACTGCTTCTTCGTGACCAATGGCACGTCCACATCGAACAAGATGGTGTGGCACCACACGGTGGCGCCGGGCGACGTGGTGGTGGTGGACCGCAACTGCCACAAGTCCATCCTGCACAGCATCATCATGACCGGGGCGATCCCCGTGTTCATGAAGCCCACGCGCAACCATTTCGGCATCATCGGCCCTATCCCGCAAAGCGAGTTCGAGCCAGCGGCCATTCAGGCCAAGATCAAGGCCAACCCGCTGCTCAAGGGCGTGGATGCGAAAAAGGTCAAGCCGCGCGTGCTTACGCTCACGCAGTCCACCTACGACGGCGTGCTCTACAACACCGAGACCATCAAGGGCATGCTCGACGGCTACGTGGACAACCTGCACTTTGACGAGGCCTGGCTGCCACACGCGGCCTTCCACCCGTTTTATGGCAGCTACCACGCCATGGGCAAGAAGCGCACACGCCCCAAGCATTCCGTGACGTACGCGACGCAGTCCATCCACAAGCTGCTGGCCGGCATCAGCCAGGCCAGCCATGTGCTGGTGCAGGATTCGCAGACCACCAAGCTGGATCGCCACCTCTTCAACGAGGCCTACCTGATGCACACCAGCACCAGCCCGCAGTACAGCATCATCGCCAGCTGCGACGTGGCCGCCGCCATGATGGAGCCGCCCGGCGGTACGGCCCTGGTGGAGGAAAGCCTGCTCGAAGCGCTGGACTTTCGCCGTGCCATGCGCCAGGTGGAGCACGACTTTGGCAAGAACGACTGGTGGTTCAAGGTTTGGGGCCCTGAAAAGCTCGTGGACGAAGGCCTGGGCCGCGCCGAGGACTGGATCATCCGCAGCGATGGCAAGGGCAAGAAGAACGCCAGCAAGTGGCACGGCTTCGGCCAGCTGGCCGACGGCTTCAACATGCTGGACCCGATCAAGTCCACCATCGTCACACCGGGCCTGAACCTGGACGGCAAGTTCGACAAGACCGGCATTCCCGCCTCCATCGTTACCAAGTACCTGGCCGAGCACGGCGTGGTGGTCGAGAAGACCGGCCTGTACAGCTTCTTCATCATGTTCACCATCGGCATCACCAAGGGCCGCTGGAACACGCTGCTGACGGCGCTGCAGCAGTTCAAGGACGACTACGAGAAGAACCAGCCCATGTGGCGCATCCTTCCCGAGTTCTGCCAGCAGCACAAACGTTACGAGCGCATGGGCCTGAAGGACCTGTGCCAGCACGTGCATGAGATGTACGCCAAGTACGACATCGCGCGCCTGACGACCGAGATGTACCTGTCGGACCTGACGCCCGCCATGAAGCCCTCGGACGCCTACGCGCACATCGCCCACCGCCAGACCGAGCGCGTGGAGATCGACCACCTGGAAGGCCGCATCACCGTGGGCCTGGTCACGCCCTACCCACCGGGCATTCCGCTCTTGATTCCTGGCGAGGTATTCAACAAGAAGATCGTGGACTACCTTAAGTTCGCCCGCGAGTTTGCCAAGCTGTGCCCGGGCTTTGAGACCGACATCCACGGCCTGGTGGAAGTGGAAGACGAGAACGGCCAGGTGCGCTACTACGCCGACTGCGTGGCAGAGCAAGGCAAGACCGGCAAGAACCCCAAGCCGCTGGCGACCGCCCAGAACCTGGTGCAGGTGGGCGACGACGGCCCGTACGGACGCAACGTGTAAGCACGTCTTCGCGCTGGTGTGTGTGCACCAGCGTCTCAAAAATCGCTCCCCCGGCATGGCTGGCGGAGCGATTTTTTGTGCATTTGAATCCGCTGTTGTGGTGCTGCCGTATTGACTGTCAGCCGCGTGGTTTTCATGCGGTGACGACTGTCTTCACACACCTCTCAGGAGATTCTCATGACCCTTCGATTCAACGCCCGCCTCGCCACCATCGCCTTCACCGCAGCCATGGCCGCTGCCGCAATGCCTGCCATGGCGCAGGTCATGGTGGGCGGTGCGCCCATGCTGGCCAGCAAGGACATCATCGACAACGCCGTGAACTCCAAGGACCACACCACGCTGGTGGCCGCTGTGAAGGCTGCGGGCCTGGTCGAAACGCTCAAGGGCCCCGGTCCCTTCACCGTGTTTGCGCCCACCAATGCGGCATTTGCCGCATTGCCCGCCGGCACGGTGGACACGCTGCTCAAGCCCGAGAGCAAGCCCACCCTGACCAAGGTGCTCACCTACCACGTGGTCGCGGGAAAGTACGACGCTGCTGCGTTGTCCAAGATGATTGCAGACGGCAAAGGCATGGCCAGCCTCAAGACGGTGGCGGGCGGTACGCTCACGGCCAAGGCCAGCGGCAATGCTGTCATGGTGACGGACGAAAAGGGCGGTACGGCGACGGTGACGATTGCCGACGTGTACCAGTCCAACGGAGTGATCCACGTGGTGGACAAGGTCCTGTTGCCTAACTGATTGAGCAACGGATGGGAGGGGCTGCCCGTCCGCTGTGCATGGCCGCCGCATCGCAGGGCCGGGATCGGCCAGGGGTTGCTGTGGCCCCGTCAGCGGACCGGCGGCATATCGTCCCGCACACGCACAAAACTCGCGAAGCGCGGCAGGCCCCCGTCATGGGTACCGCGAAACCGGTACGTCACCCAGCTGCCCACAGGTGGCGGGTCAGCCCGCTGCGCATCGCTGAAACCCGCCCCCAGCCGGAAACGCTGGCCCGAAGGCATTTCCACCAGCAGGGCTCCCATGCGACCGGCGTGGCGGCCCTTGCCAGGCAGGTGGGCGACCACGCGCGCTTCCGTGTCTTCGTGGGTCTTGACCTTGACCAGATCGTCGCTGCGGCCAGACTGGTAGAGCGAGCTGCCCCGGTGCAGCATCAGGCCTTCGCCGCCCGCCCGCACCGTGCGTTGCAACAGGGCCTGCAGGGCAGCATCGTTGTCGATGCGCTTTTGGGGCACCGCCTGGACCCAAGGCTGGTTGATCTGCATCACCAAGGCATTGAGCGACCGCAGCCGTTCGTCAAACATGCCGCCGTGCCGGGGCAGGTCAAACACCATGAAGCGCATCTGGCGCCAGGCCGCCTCATGAGGCTGCTGTTGGCGCGTGGTGGATTGGGCGTGCGCAAAGCGCCCGCGTCCGGCCCACAGCTCTCCGTCCATGGGAGTGGTGGGCCACCCGGCGGTGAACCAGGCGGGGGCCATCACCGTTTCGCCGCCCCGCGTGCGCAGCGTGTGGCCGTCCCAGTAGCCACGCACACCGTCGTATTTTTCGCTGACCCAATAGTCGGCCAGCGGCATGCCGGGCCGGTACACATTGGCCAGCAACAGGGCAGGGGCATCTGCTGCGTGCGTGGGCAGCGCAGTAAAACTCAACCACGCCAGCCAGTGCCTGCGGAGCATTTGCTATCAAATATATAGCTAATAGCGCTTGTTCAATAAGCGCTAGGGCCTGTTTTTGATCTGAATTTTTAACGACAATCAGACCTGGTCTGCGCTCAGGCCCGCCGTCTGGCTGAAGCCGCCGTCCACGTAGGTGATCTCGGCCGTCATGCCCGAGGCCAGGTCCGACAGCAGGAAGGCTGCCACATTGCCCACGTCTTCGATCGTCACGTTGCGGCGCAGGGGCGATGCATCGGCCACGCGGCTCAGCAGTTTGCCAAAGTCCTTGATGCCGCTGGCGGCCAGGGTCTTGATGGGGCCGGCGCTGATGCCGTTGGCGCGGATGCTGCGGCCGTCTTCGGTGCGGCCAACGGCCTCGGCCAGGTAGCGCACGCTGGCTTCCAGACTGGCCTTGGCCAGGCCCATGGTGTTGTAGTTGGGGATGGAGCGCAGCGCGCCCAGGTAGCTCAGCGTCAGCAGCGACGACTTGTCGTTCAGGTAGGGAAGGGCGGCCTTGGCCATGGCGGGAAAGCTGTAGGCGCTGATGTCGTGGGCGATGCGGAAACCCTCGCGCGAAAGGCCTTCGAGGAAATTGCCGGCAATCGCCTCGCGGGGGGCGAAGCCGATGCTGTGCACAAAGCCGTCGAATTGGGGCCAGGTCTGCGACAGCTCGGCAAACATGCGCTCGATCTGCTCGTCGCTGCCCACGTCACAGTCAAAGATCAGCTTGGAGTCGAACTCGGCCGCAAAGTCGGTGATGCGGTCCTTGAAGCGCTCGCCCACGTAGCTGAACGCCAGTTCGGCGCCCTGTGCGTGGCAGGCCTTGGCTATGCCGTAGGCGATGGAGCGGTTGGACAAAACACCCGTGATGAGCAGCTTCTTGCCGGTCAGAAAACCCATGTTCAATCTCCTTTTGGAATGGCGAAATGTCGGCGGGCGGCCTGGCGCATGTGGGTATGCGCGATCTGCAGCGGGGCCCGGCGAACGTAGTGCAGAATTGTCGCATGCGGTTTTGGCTGACTTTTTTGCTGATGGGGTGTGCGGTTCCTGCATGGGCTGCACATGGGTATGCCCTGTGGGGCGAGCCGCGTTATCCCGCCGGGTTTGCGCATTTTGCGTATGTGAACCCAGATGCGCCGAAAGGCGGCGAGCTGCGGCTGGTCAGCAACCTGCGGGTTTCCACCTTCGACAAATACAACCCGTTCACCATCAAGGGCAACGCGCCAGCATATTTGTCGTCGCTGATGTTCGATTCGCTGCTCGCCGGTTCGATGGACGAAACCGCCACCGGTTATGGTCTGCTGGCAGAAGATGTGGAAGTTGCCCCCGATGGTTTGTCCGCCACCTTCCGCCTGCGGCCGGAGGCGCGTTTTCACAACGGCAAGCCCGTGCTGGCGCAGGATGTGAAGCACAGCTACGACACGCTGGTGGGCCCCTTCACATCCCCTGCCTACAAGACGCTGCTGATCGAGGTGGCGGGCGTGGATGTGATCAACGACCGCACCGTGCGTTACCGCTTCAAGCTGCCCAATCGCGAGCTGCCCCTCACCGTGGGTGGCCTGCCGGTGTTCAGCCGCGACTGGGGCGTCGAGAACGGCAAGGCCAAGCCGTTTGACCAGGTGGTGATGGATATTCCCATCGGCAGTGGCCCCTACAAAATCGGCCCGGTGCGTTTTGGCAAGGACATCACCTATGTGCGCGACCCGCAGTACTGGGCGCGCGACCTGAACGTGCGCAAGGGCACGGCCAATTTCGACAACATCCTTGTCAAGATCTACAAGGACAACACTGCGCGGCTGGAGGCCCTCAAGGCGGGCGAGTTTGACCTCATGCGGTTTTTCAGCGCGGGCGACTGGGCCCGACGTGTTACGGGCAAGAAGTTCGATACGGGTGAACTCGTCAAGGGCGAGTTTGTGCACAAGCTCCCCTCGGGTTTTCAGAGCTATGTGCTCAACACCCGCCGGCCTTTGCTGCAGGATGCGCGCGTGCGCGAGGCCCTGGGCCTGGCCATGGACTACGAGTGGATGAACCGCCAGATGTTCTATGGCGCTTACCAGCGGGTGAACGGCCTGTTTGGCAACACGGCGTGCGAAACCAAGGGCAGTCCCTCGCCCGAGGAGCTTGCGCTGATGGAGCCCTACCGCAAGGACATTCCGGCTGCCGCGTTTGGCCCGATGACGGTGCCCCCGCGCACGGATGGCGATTCCTCACTGCGGGCCAACCTGCGGCGGGCGCAGGCTTTGCTCAAGGAAGCGGGCTGGGAGGTGCGCGACGGTGCCCTGCGCAACGCCAAGGGCGAGGCCATGGTGCTCGAATACATGGACAGCAATGAAGGCGGCGTGCGCACCATCACTCCCTGGATGCGCAATCTCGAAAAGATTGGTGTCACCTTGCGGTTTCGGTCAGTGGACTTTGCGCTGTACCAGCAGCGTCTGCAGAAGTTCGACTTCGACATTACCTCGATTGCCTACCAGGGCACCAACAACCCGGGCCAGGAGTTTGCCGACATGTTTGGCAGCCAGGCGGCCGACGTGGAGGATTCCGGCAACTTTGCGGGCGTCAAGAACCCGGCGGTGGACGCGATGATCAAGGCCATGACCTCCGCCAAGACCGAGGCGCAACTGCTTCCCGCCTGCCACGCCCTGGAGCGCATCATTGCGCACAGCCACTACCTCATTCCGCAGTGGACGGCGGGCACACACCGCATGGCCTACAACGCCTGGCGGCTGGCACGGCCGGCCACGGTGCCGCCTTACGCCAGCGGCGAAGGCTGGGTCATCGACACGTGGTGGGCGCGTATTCCTCCCCAGACCGCGCCAGACAAGAAATAGCCATAAGACCGCCCACCCATGTTTGCCTACATTCTCAAACGTGTCTTGCTCATGCTGCCCACGCTGCTGGGCGTGCTCTTGCTGACCTTTGTGGTGATCCAGTTCGTGCCGGGCGGCCCGGTGGAGCAGTACATGGCCGAGGCCAAGGCCGGTGTGGGCGGTGGCGGCGCCGAGGGGGGCGGCCTGAGCTACCGGGGCGCGCAGGGCGTTGACCCCAAACGGCTGGAGCAGATCAAGGCGCTGTACGGCTTTGACAAACCTGCCCATGAGCGCTTCCTGCAGATGCTGGGACAGTTTGCGAGGTTTGATCTGGGCAAGAGCTTTTTCCAGAACAAGGATGTGTGGCAACTGGTGAAGGAGAAACTGCCGGTTTCCATCAGCCTGGGCCTGTGGACTTTTTTCATCAGCTACCTCGTGGCCGTGCCATTGGGCGTGGCCAAGGCGGTGCGCGCCGGGTCACGCTTTGATCTGGTGACCACGCTGCTCATTCTGGTGGGCTATGCCATTCCCGGCTTTGTGCTGGGCGTGGCGCTGCTGGTCATTTTTGGTGGGCAATTGCAATGGTTTCCATTGCGCGGGCTTACTTCAGCCAACTGGGATGAAATGACATGGGGCGCGCGCATCGTGGACTATCTGTGGCACATCACGCTGCCCGTCACGGCCATGGTGCTGGGCAGTTTTGCTGTGACGGCCATGCTGACCAAGAACGCGTTCCTCGAAGAAATCCGAAAGCAGTATGTGCTCACCGCCCGCGCCAAGGGCTTGAGCGAGCGGCAGGTGCTGTGGAAGCATGTGTTCCGCAATGCCCTTATTCCCATCGTCACTGGCTTCCCGGCTGCGTTCATCGGTGCTTTTTTTGCGGGCTCGCTGCTCATCGAAACCCTGTTCTCGCTGGATGGGCTGGGCTTGCTCAGCTATGAGAGTGTGATCCGTCGCGACTACCCGGTGGTGCTGGGCACTTTGTATCTGTTCACACTGATCGGGCTGGTGACCAAGCTGGTGAGCGACCTGTGCTACGTGTGGGTGGACCCGCGCGTCAAATTCGATTGACTGCGATTTTGAGGCGTGAAGATTTGAACATGCGAGACGATTGCATCAACCATTCACCACTGCAAGAGGACGTTCTGTGGAAGGTTTTTCCGTTGTGCGACTCCAGTCAGAAATTTCGCGCTAAATGCAAGAAGCTGGCCCCGCAGCTTGTGGCCTTGGATGAGCAGGTATTTGCTGCCGCCATTGCACGCTGGGTGGTTGTATTAAGTCAATTGAAGCACCCAGAGTTTGCCAAATTCGTCATGCAGGAAGGATTGTGTAGCAACGATCTGGAGTTTCTTAACCTGCGCTGCGCCGTTACTCTCAGGGGGCAGAAGTTTTATGACGCTGTTCGCAGCGGCCAATGGAATTTGGCAACGGAATGCCAACCGGATGTGAGTGTGTGGATTGGGTTGTCCGAGATGGTGCTTGGCGTCCTTTGGGCAGCGTCGTATCAGAGAACGGGCGATGTTTCGCTGTTTGATCGACTGCTCTCAGACGACGACTACCTGAGCTTGTTAGTCACTGACTTCTTCACTCCACCTGGTGGCCCGTTGATTGAGTTCGGACCCGATGAATGGTTGCAACAACTAACAATTGGATGTACCCCTGAAAGAACTACCGCGCTGCTGCACAGGCTTGAGCAATCCATGAGCGATGTAGAGGGATTGCCGTTGCAAATGCCTTCCTGCTCAACACGTGCCCAACACGCAGTGGTTCCACAACTGGGCTGTGTGCGCCATGGTTCCATCATGATCGACCCCCACGGCGAGAAGCGTTGGGTTTATTCAGCAGCCATGCGCAGCACCGGAGAGGTTGAAATCATGACGTTCAGAAGACAGGGGCGTAGCAATGTTGTGCTCACCGCTGCTGGTAAATGGCAATTGGTGTCCGCATGACTGCATCAACTAATGGGCATCCAGACAGGAACGCCGGTTCCGTTTCGCTCTCCCCCTCCCGCCGCGCCTGGCTGCGCTTCAAGCGCAACCGCTTGGGTTACTGGAGCCTGCTGATCTTCTGCGCCCTGGTGCTGGTGAGCCTGTGTGCCGAGCTGGTCAGCAACGACAAGCCGCTCATCGTGCGTTATGAGGGGCAGACCTACTTTCCCATGCTCAAGGACTACTCCGAAAAGACCTTCGGGGGAGACTTCGAAACCCCCACCGATTACCTCGATCCCTTCATCAAGGAGCGCATTACCGCAGGCAGCAACTGGGCGCTGTACACCTTGAACCCCTACGGCCCCAACACGCTGAACTACTTTGCCAAGGCGCCCAACCCGTCGGCCCCCACAGCCGACAACTGGCTGGGCACGGATGACCGGGGGCGCGACCTGCTGGCGCAGCTGCTGTACGGATTTCGTGTGAGTGTGCTGTTTGGTCTGGCACTCACCATCACCGGCGTACTGCTGGGCATGCTCACCGGGGCCATCCAGGGGTTCTTTGGCGGCAAGACCGACCTGGCGTTTCAGCGCTTCATCGAGATCTGGGGCTCCATGCCCGAGCTGTATCTGCTCATCATCTTCAGCGCCGTGTTCGCGCCCAGCATTGCGCTGCTGCTCATCCTGCTGTCGCTGTTTGGCTGGATGGGTTTGTCCGACTATGTGCGCGCCGAGTTCCTGCGCAACCGCCAGCTCGACTATGTGAAGGCTGCCCGGGCCTTGGGGGTGAGCAACAGCCAGATCATCTGGCGCCACATCCTGCCCAACAGCCTGACGCCCGTGGTCACTTTTTTGCCCTTCCGCATGAGTGGCGCCATCCTGGCGCTGACCTCGCTCGACTTCCTGGGCCTGGGGGTGCCGCCGGGCACGCCGTCGCTCGGTGAACTGCTGAACCAGGGCAAGAACAGCATTGACGCGTGGTGGATTTCGCTGTCTACCTTTGCGGTGCTGGTCACCACCCTGTTGCTGCTGACCTTCATGGGCGATGCGCTGCGCGATGCCCTGGACCCCCGAAAGGCCGACCAGTGACCCCTACGGCCATGACCCCTTTGTTGCAGGTTCAGGACCTCCACGTTCGCTTTGGCCCCAAAGAAGTGGTGAGGGGCGTCAACTTCAGCATTGCCGCAGGCGAAAAGCTTGCGTTGGTGGGCGAGTCTGGTTCGGGCAAAACCATCACCGCTTTGAGCCTGCTGCGCCTGGCGGGCAATGCCGCCATCACCGGGCAGGCAACGCTGCAAGGGCGGGGCGACCTGCTGGCGCTGACAGAGCGCGAGATGCGCGGCGTGCGTGGTGGCGACATCGCCATGGTGTTCCAGGAGCCCATGACCGCGCTCAACCCGCTGATGACCATCGGCCTGCAGATTGCCGAAATCCTACAGCTCAAAAAAGGCCTGACCGGCGCCCAGTGCGCGCAGGCTGCCATCGAGCTGCTGGCCCAGACCGGCATCCCCGAGCCTGCACGCCGGGCCAACAGCTTCCCGCACCAACTCTCAGGCGGCCAGCGCCAGCGCGCGATGATTGCCATGGCCCTGGCCAGCAGCCCGAAGCTGCTGCTGGCCGACGAGCCCACCACCGCGCTGGATGTGACCTTGCGCGGCCAGATCCTGGACTTGCTGAGTGATCTGCAGCGCCAGACGGGCATGGCCGTGCTGCTCATCACGCACGACCTAAACCTGGTGCGCCGCTTTGCCGACCGCGTGGCCGTGATGGAGCAGGGCGTGCTGGTAGAGCAGGGCCCCGTCGCCGAGGTGTTTGGTGCACCCCAGCACGCCTACACGCGCCGCCTGATTGCCAGCCAACCCCGCCGCGATGTGGTCGAGTCCGATCCGCCCGCAGGCACTGCCCCGGTGGTGAAGACGCAGGATCTGCGCGTGGTCTACCCCACGCCGCTGCCCGGCATCAAGGGCTGGTTCAAAAAGGGCGAGTTTGTGGCTGTGCAGGGCGCCACGCTGCAATTGCTGCCCGGCCAGACGCTGGGGGTGGTGGGCGAGTCCGGCTCGGGCAAGTCCACGCTGGCGCAGGCCATCCTGGGGCTTTTGCCTTACGCCGGCCAGTTGCAGGTCGGGGGGCAGGCGTGGCAGCAACCAGCCATGCGCAATACCCCCGCCAACCAGCAGCTGCGCCGCCGCGTGCAGGTGGTATTTCAAGACCCGTTTTCGTCGCTGTCCCCGCGCCTCACGGTCGAAGAGATCGTGGGCGAGGGCTTGAAGGTGCACGAGCCCACACTGACCGTGGCCCAGCGCCGCATGCGCGTCGAGGCCGCGCTGGAAGAGGTGGGACTGGCCGAAGCACAGTACCCCCGTCTGCTGGACCGTTATCCGCATGAATTTTCAGGCGGCCAGCGCCAGCGCCTGGCCATCGCCCGGGCTCTCATCGTGCAGCCGCAGGTGCTGGTGCTGGACGAGCCCACCAGCGCCCTGGACGTGACCATCCAGCAGCAGGTGTTGGGCTTGTTGCAGCGGCTGCAAAAAGAAAAGGGCCTGAGCTACCTGCTCATCACCCATGACGTGGATGTGATCCGCGCCATGGCGCACGACGTGGTGGTGATGAAGGACGGCGCGGTGTTGGAAGGTGGCAGCGTGAACGACGTGCTGGATGCACCACAACACCCTTACACCCAGCGCCTGGTGGCGGCGGCCACCGTGCCGGGTATCGGCTGATATTTGAATAGAAATGGCATCAAGGGACCCTCTGCACGAATCACCGCGCCGCGTGCATCTGCGGGCTCGGGCGGTCTGCCGCGTTGCAAATACTCGCAATAGCTGCGGCTATCGCTGCGTTTTGCGCCTTGCAGCCCCTCCCGATCCGCAGCGCACACTTGCCGCTCGATTCGTGCAGAGGATCCCTGGCGCTTATTAGGTAAGCGTGAATAGCTATCAAAAATATAGCGATTTGCGCTTGCTGGTGTTGAAGCTTTTCAGGTCATCACGGCCCGCTTGGCGTGTTGCTCGCTGGCGGCAGGCATCCACAGAATCTTGCGCACATCCACACCCATCGTCTGTGCCCGCTCCATGAGGTGCTCGCGCACATGCCAGGGCAGGGTGGGCGTGCGTGACAAGATCCACAGGTAATCGGTGCTGGAGCCCACCACCATGGCCCACTGGTAGTTTTCATCGAGCGCCACCACGTTGTAGCCGCCGTAAAACGGTCCAAAAAACGACACCTTGAGCGCAGCGCGCGTGGGCTCATCCACAAAGCGCGCCGTGCCCTCGGCCTGCTTCCACTCCTTGCGCACTGGGTCGTAGCCTCGGTTGACCACCTTGATCGTGTCGTCGGCGTTGCGGCTGTAAGTGGCGCTGGTCTGGGTCAGGCCGCGCTCAAAGGCGTGGTCGATGCGTGCCACCTCGTGCCAGTGGCCTGCATAGCGGTCTGCGTCAAACCCCGTAACGGGCTGAATGCCCTCGGGCGCGCGGGGCGTGGAACAGGCCGTGAGCGCCAGCAACGCCATCATTGCGGCAGCGCCGACGATCAGCGGCCAGGGCGAATGGGCACGGGGTGGGGTGTGAATGCGCATGGGGCTTGCTCCTGCTGGGGTTGCTGCCGGGGCTGCCGTTGCACCTGACGTCACCTTATGGCACCTGACGGAATGTGCACTGCGCAGCGGCTGTTCGTGCGATCCACTGTAGGCTCTGCAAGGGGGCCGGTGTGTAGGCGCGCGCTGGCAGCGGCTGTCGGCAGGATGTGCATCGGTGTGGTGGCGCTGCCGTGGTTCCGTACCTATCCAGGCCACCATTCTGGAGCGCTGTCGGAGATGGAGTTGATGGCATTTGCCGCGGCGCACTTCTCGCAATGCGTCCCCCTGAGTGGCCGCATTCAGACAAGAGTGTTGATGGCTTCCACCAGGCCAGGGGTACGACGGCCTTCCGGTACCGGCGCTGTTTTCGTGTTTGCATCCCTGCTTGCCAGGGTCTGCTGGTGCCGGGCGACCTGTTCTTCCTGGCTCTGTCGTGTTATGGCGGCAATCTGTTGCTGCACCATCTGAGCCCGCAAACCAGAGTCCGGCTTGCGGGGGCGGCGATAGACGCTTTTGACACCGGGACTTATTTGGCGGCAGCCTTGGCAGCCTGCGCCTTCTGCGTCTTGGTGTAGACCTCCATCACCGTCGCGAAGTCGCGCTCGAAATTGATGGGCAAAAAGGTGTCATTGCCTGGCAGCAGCTGGCGCAGCTTGGGCGAAAAGCTGTAGCTGTACGAGCACTTCTTCACGCGGGCCTGCAGCTCGGCCGATACGTCCTTGCCCAGCGTCCAGGTCTCGGTCATGAAGGGTGGGCTCTCCCACAGCGTGCGGATGCTGGAGCCCTTCACATCGCCCTTGACCACCATGCGTTGGTACAAATCGCTGGCCACGGCTGCGGCGGGGTAGAAACCGTGCATCACGCCTGTGACCGAGCGCTCGTGGCCGTTGGAGAACACCACCTCGTAGTTCTGGTCCGGCACCAGCCCGATGGCCGGGAACAGCGCGCGCGGCGCCAGGTTGCCGGAGTTGGAGGTGGGTGTGGAGTGGGCAATCTTCTTGCCCACCAGATCCTGCGGCTTGGTGAAAGGGCTGTCCACGCGCGAGATCAGGATCAGTGTGTAGGAATTGCGTTTGCCGCTGGCCTTGTTGCCGGGCACACCAAACGGGGCAGGCTGGCCAGCGCCCACCAATTGGGGCACCAGGCCGGGGTTGACCTGCGCCAGCTGTGCCTTGCCGCTGAGGAGGCTGTCGATCAGTTCCTTTTCGCCCAGCACATCGATGTTGGTGCTCTTCTCCAGCGATTCGCCTTGCAGATTCTGCAGATCAATGTTGCCGCAGCGCGCCAGGTGGTTGAAGTAGTCCCCCCACAGCAGCATGGTTTCGCTTTTGGCATAGGTCTTGGGCATGGCCACCACCAGTTTCTCGCGCGGGCTGCCTGCAAAGCTCGTGGCGGCCGGGGTGGCTGCGGTGGCGCGGGCAGGCGCGGCCCGGTCGGTCTGCGCAGCTACCGGGCCCAGCATCAGCGCGGTGCCAGACAGCAGTGCAAAAAAGCGGGTATCGAATCGCATCGTTGTTTTCCCTCCAATTGTGGTGAAAGCGCGCTCCGCGCGCGGGTCGGCCAGTATGCATGAACGTTTTGTGACAATCAGCGCCTTGGCGACCCTTGCCGGTGGACGTTTTGTCAACCTCGCGCCGCCCCGGCATGGACAAGCCCGCAGGGGACATGCGCGGGCCTGGCCCACACAATTCCAATCCATCGCAATGCCTACCGCTGTGAACAGCGTTTCCCATGTCGCAAAACACCCTGACCTTGCAACTGTTTTTCGAAGATCCGATCAAGCTGAAGCTCGCACAGCTCACGTACCAATACCTGTGCTCAGACAACACGGAACAGGCCCAACGCTGGGCGGACAAGCTGGGGGCCGCCAACCTGGAGTCCCTGTGGGATGCGGAATGGTTCAATGCGTCGGCATCTGCCGCTTCCACGCACCTTCTGCTCCAGTTCGACACGGGTACGAGCGACCCACCACCGCTGCGCCAGCTCGAAGCCCTGTTTGACCAGGGCCTGCGGGCTGCAGTGCTGGAGATCTTCTACGACCAGGTGGGGGAAACCGAGCGCATGCACTTCGACCAGGGCCAGTGGGTGTCGCGCAAGGCATTCATGGACGCCAACCCGCAGTGGCGCGCAGTGGTAGAGCCTGCGCAGCATGGTGGCGAAGTGCAGGGCAACGGCGGCGAGGAGGGGGGTGAGGCCGATGACCCCTATGCCTGCTCCAAAGACCCGGCCAAGCCCCTTGCCGTGGCCAAGCTGCGCCAGCAGGAGGAAAAGCGCATGCGCGAGGCCCGGGAGGCGGCCGAGGCCTTCGTGGAAATGGCGCAGGCCATGGGCAAGAGCGGCAAATCGCCCATGCAGGGCCTCATTGCCGTGCTGCTGCTGCGCGCCGGGCTCAAGGGGCTGGTGCATGCGGTGGCATTCACGGTGGTCACCGTGTTGCTGTTCAAAGGCTTTTGGCTGTGGATGGGCCTGGGGCTGGTTCTGGCCGTGGCGCTGCCGCTGTACTACATGGCCACCGAACACAAGGAGCTGCGCGGGGACGACGGAGACGATGACGCCGACCAGCCTGGCGACGACGGCCCCGCCACGGTGATGGCACCCCAGTAAAAGAATTTCCGGAGAACAACAACATGCTGACGCAAATCGAATGGTGGGGTGGGGTGATCTTTATGCTGGGGGCGCTGACCTACCGCATGGTCATGGGGGCGCTGGAAAGGCCGGCGGACGGTTTTCCCTGGTACAGGCTCATGATGCACGTGTTCTTTCTGGCCCCGGCCGCGCTGCTGGCGGGTTATTTCTATCCGCTCACGCAGCCCGCGCTGCAATACGGCTACCTGGCGCTGCTGGCCATCTCGCTGCTGGTGGTGGCAGTGATGCTGGTGCAGGAGATGACCGGCGATTCGGGCGAGGGCAAAGAAGAGGAGCGCAGCAAGGAGCCCTTGAAGGAGGGCGCGACAGCCAAGGCCGACGATACCGAGGAGTACGAAGAGCCCGGCTGGTTGATGTCGGTGGTCGGCGCCATGGTGCTGTACAGCCCGGTACTCACGGCCTGTGGCCTCGCCAGCTACAAGGCCTGGCCCATGGTGCAGCGCCTGGCGTAGCGCATCCGCAGTGCGCAGTGGGATGGCAGCGGTCTGGCAAGGCTGACAATGCCTGCCCACCATCCCCATGTTTTTCGCTGCCCTTGGTTTTGGCTCGGTGTACCAGCCTTTGTTAGTCCACAACTCCATGTCCCCCCATTCCTTTGCCGATCTTCTGTCGGTCTACATGCGCCGCATCCGCGCCAGCGCCTCCGGCGTGGCCACCGAGATCGGCCTGAGCCGTGAGGCGGTGAACAACTGGCGCAACGGCATCTCGGTGCCCAACCCGCGCTCGCGCGACAAGCTGGTGGCCTGCACCCGCTACCTGCGCCTCACTGAAAGCGAGGCCAACCGCCTGCTCAGCGCCGCCGGGTTTGCACCAGAATTTCCCCTGCAGGCCGAATCCACCGGCGCGCAGCCGTTCGCCGCGTTCCAGGACAAGGTGTTTGCGCAACTGGCCCAGGCGGTGCCATACCCCATCTCGCTGCTGCTGTCGCCCGCGCACTGGGGCCAGCCGCCGTTCCGGCACGAGCTGCTGCAGCGAGCCCGCGCGCAGTACGGCGAAGGCTCGGTGCTGCACATCCAGCCGCCCTACAGCGTGAGCACCGTGCCCGCCGAATACTTCGCCGCCATCGGCCGCCAATGTGGCCTGGGCGATGTGGCGTCGGACTACGAGTTTGAATCCGCGCTGGAGCGCCGCCTGATGGCGGGTGAGCGCATCTTCTGCCTGGTCAGCCGCTTTGAGCAGGGAACGCCCGCACTGCGCGAAACCCTGGCGGGCATCTTGCGCAGCCTGAGCGAGATGCACAGCGGCCGCCTGCACCTGCTGCTGTGCGGCGGGCAGGCTCTGGCCGACCTCAAATACCGCAGTGGCGATCTCTCCCTGCTCAACATTGCGCAGGTCCACCACTGGCCCGACCCGTCGCTGGACGACCTCACGCAACTGGCCCGCCACCGCTGGCCCGAGCACACCTGGACCGAGCCCGTGGTGGCCGACTTGCAGGCGCTCAGCGGCGGCCATCCCGCGTTGTTTGAAGAAGGGTTGCAGTGGCTGGTAGACCAAGGGGTGGGTGATGGTCATGCATCGTCTGCTGCGTTGCGCACCCACCTGACCAGCAGCCCGCGCCTGTGGCAAACCTTTTTGCCGCTGGCCCAGGCGCCCGCCACGCGCACGCGCTTGCAGCAGCTGCTGCAGGCCGACGATCTGGGCCGCGCGCGGCCCTATCTGCAGGACGACGAACTGCGCAGCCTGTTCTGGGGCAACCTCATCCACGTGCGCGGCACGGGCGATGCGGCGCGGCTGCACTGGCGCTGCGCCACCATCCGCGATGCAGGCTTGATGGTGCTGGACGCATGCTCGAACGCTTGAGCCCCTTTTTCTCCAGGGCCGTGGTGCGTGCCGTGGTCATTGCGGTGGTCACGCTGTTCGTGGCCAGCGCGCTGTTCACGCCGCAGCTCAACCCGGTCACGCGGGGCTCGTTCCTGGCGTCGGTCAATGTAGGCCCGGTGTGGGGCGAGCTGGTGCAGTGGCGCGTCGCCATGATCGAGGCGCGCAACGAGCTGGATGGCTGGCCCAAGGACATCCACCAATACGCACCGCGCATTGCCAACCCGCAGCTGCGCGTAACGTCTCCGCGCCCCAACGTGCTGCAGGCCGACATCGCCCACAACCCCGAGCTGGGCAAGCTGGCGGGCACCCAGGTGGTGGTGGAGCTCAAACCCGGCACCCACACCTGGACGTGCCGCCCCGGCAACCCACCCATTCCACCGGGCTACCTGCCCATCAACTGCCTGGAAGGCAGCTCCGACGACTTCGAGCCCGTCAAACCCACACCCGACGCAGACCCGTTCGGCTGGCTGCGCTCGCTCATCCTGTGGTGCGGCGTGATCTTTGCCGCAGGCGCCGTGGTATGGGTGGTGCGCCACCCCATGATCGGCGCCGGGCAGCTGCGGCCCGCGCGCCTGCGCCGCACCCCGCTGGCGCGGCTGCCTCAGATCGACCGGCTGCTGCGCTGGCTGCGGCGGCTGGAACCCACGCTGCTGGCTGCCGACATTCGCATGGTGGACTGGCGCCGCGCCGTGGCCTGCGCCCAGGCCACGGGCGGCGAGCGCGCCCCGGCATTGGCCCGCGCGCTGGCCGAGCGCGTGTCGGCCCGCTGCCAGCCCAGCACGGGTTGGGCGCTGCCCGGCCAGGTGTTCGAGTGGCAGTTTCCGCCCGACCTGCCCGTGTCGCTGGACCGTTGTTTGGTGTTTGTGCCCACCCCCGGCATCGACGAAGCCACCGTGCTGCGCCAGCTGCGTGCCACGCAGACGGGCAGCGATGTGCTGCTCATTCTGAGCGAGCACAGCGTGGATACCCCCTGGCCGCTGCTGCGCGCCCATGCCGACGACCGCGCCAATCTGCATGTGATGGTGGACAGCGCCAGCCAGACCGAATGGCTGATCGGCGGCGAGGCGCTGCAAGCGCTGCTGCGCCAACTGGCCGCGCAGCTGCGCATCACCCGCATCTCGCCGTACCAGACGCGCGGCGGCGTCACGCGCGAAGGCGCCTTCTTCGGCCGCGCCCAGCTGCTGGCGCGTGTCATCAACCGCGAGCCCGCCAACTACCTGGTGGTGGGTGGGCGCCAGCTCGGCAAAAGTAGCCTGCTCAAGGCCGTGCAGCGCCGCATGGCGGGCCATCCGCACACTGTGTGCCATTACGTCTCGCTGCGCGATCACCGCCTGGCGCCGCGCATGGCGCTGCAGTTTGGCCTGCCGGCCGACACGCCGCTTGAAGCCATCGTGGACCATCTGCAGGCGCAGTACCAGGGCAAGCGCCTGGTGCTGCTGATCGACGAGGCCGACCTGTTCTTCCGCGATGAATCGGCCAACGGCTACGTGCAGCTGTCCACCCTGCGCGCGCTCAGCGAAGAGGGGCGCTGCTGGTTCATGCTGGCGGGCTTTTGGGACCTGTATGCCACGGCCGTGCTCGACTACCAAAGCCCTCTGCGCAACTTTGGCGAGGTGCTGGCCATTGGCGGCCTGGAGCGCGCCGCTTGCCGCGAACTGGCCACCGAGCCACTGCGCAAGCTGCGCCTGGGCTTTGACAACGAAAAACTGGTGGATCGCCTCATCGATGCCAGCGGCCAGCGTGCCAACCTGGTGGCCATCCTGTGCCAGGAATGCCTGGAGGCGCTGTTGCCCGGCGAACGTGTCATCGAAGCCCGCCACCTCACCCAGGCCCTGGCCTCGCAAGCCGTGCAAGACGCCTTGGCCGGCTGGGGCCGCCTGAGCCACGACGAAGCCGCCTGCCGCCTCGACCGCATCGTGGTCTACCACACAGCCCAGGCCGGGCAGTCCAGCCTGGTCACCCTGGCCCAACTGCTGCAAAGCCACGGCATTGCGGGCGATGCGCAGGCCCTGCGCCAGTCACTGGCACGCCTGCAGCTGGCCTATGTGCTGCGCAAACACGAGGGCGGCGAATACCGCTTTGCCATCCCGCTGCTGCAGGACCAGTTTGAACCGGCGGAGGTGGAGTTGCTGCTGCACCAAGAGCTGGCGGTGCTGGGTCGCGGGTGAGCATGAAGCCGAGGAAGCCTCTGCACGAATCACCGCGCCGTGTACATCTGCGGATCGGGCGGTCTGCGTCGCAAGCAAATGTTCGCAATAGCTACGGCTATTGCTGCGCTTTGCGCCTGGCAGCCCATCCCTATGCGCAGCGCACCAGTGCCGCTCGATTCCTGCAGAGGCTCCTGGGGTAGTTTCCGCTGGCGGGTTGAACCCCAGCGGCAGCCCCTACACTGCGGCCATCTGATCCCCCCAGGCCGCGAGGGCTTGGACTTCTACAGGAGGTTTGGACAATGCCCATCCAGCTCGATCACCTGATGGTGCCCGCCCGCGACAAACTGGCCGCCGCCCGGCTGCTGGCCGAACTGCTCGGAGTGCCCTGGTCCAAAACCGGCGTGGGGCCGTTTTCCCCTGTGTTCGTGAACGATGGTTTCACCATCGACTTCGACGAATGGCCCGAGCCCATTCCGCGCATCCACTACTGCTTTCGCGTGAGCGATGCGGAGTTCAACGCCATCCTCGCGCGCATCCAGGCGGCGGGCATCCCGTACCGCAGCGCGGTGCACGGCCCCGTGGACAGCCAGGTGGACACAGCCCACGGTGGCCGCATCGTGTACTGGAACGAGCCCGATGGGCACCAGTGGGAGATGCTGACCGTGAGCTATGCGCGCGCAGCCGCCACCTAGGCGGCTGGATTTCAAGCAAATTTGGCCGCCAGCGCTTGTTGCATAAGCGCTGATAGCTATCAAATTTGTACGTTTTGCCGCCTGTGAATCATGGCCGCTGCGCCATCACCAGCGCATACAGCGCCTGCGCCGCCACCGACAAGCTCTCGTCCCGCCGCCGCACCAGGTAAATCTGCCGCGTCAGCCCCGGCAGCGACAGCGGCCGCGTGACCAGCCCCGGCTGCTCGAAGTGGAACAGCGTGAGCGCAGGCACCACGCTGATGCCCAGGCCCGCGCGCACCATGCCCATCACGGTGGCGAGCTGCTCCACCTCCATCAGCGTGTGCATGGCCTGCGGGTGCAGGGCGGCCTCCAGGTACTGGCGTACGCTGCTGGTGCGCGCCAGGTGGATGAAGGGCCAGGCGGCCAGGTCCTGCGCGGTGATCGCCTTGCGGCGGCGCGCCAGCGGGTGGTCGGCTGGGCACACCAGGTAAAAGTTGTCGCTGCAAAACGGCTCGGCCTGCAGCGCGGGCGTGTCGGCGCGGATGGCGGCCAGTGCAAAGTCGGCATGGCCGCTGGCCACGCGGTCGATGCAGGGCTCGGACAGCACGTCGGCAATGTCGATCTCGATGCCCGGGTGTGCCGCGCGGTACTGTGCCAGCACACCCGGCAGCCAGCCTGCGGCCAGTGACGGCAGCAGCGCCACCGCCACACGCCCGCGCTGCAGTGTGGCGGCACTGCGCACGGAGGCCAGGGCGCTGGTGATTTCGGCGCGGATGCGGCGGGCGGATTCCAGAAAGTTCTTCCCCTCGGGCGTGAGGTCCACATGGCGCGTGCTGCGGTCGAACAGCCGCAGACCCAGGTCGTCCTCCAGCGCGCGGATGAGGGCGCTGAACGCGGGCTGCGACAAATGGCACAACGTGGCGGCGCGCGTGAAGCTGCGCTGCTCGGCCAGGGCGAGGAAGGCGTCGAGCTGGCGGCTGGAGAGGTGGGGGGCGCTCATGCGGGGGGGGGGTGTGATTCATCTGGTTTTCAGATGGATTCATCGTAACAATCGATTTCACAGAATACCGCCATGTTCCTACAGTCACGCTCAGGAGACAACGGATTCATGCCGAACGACCAAAAAACCAACCTGCTGATGGGCTGCGCCGCCGGCTTCTCGGGCGACCGCACCGACGCGGCCCTGCCCGTGGTGCAGGCGCTCATCGCCAGCAGCCAGCCTGCGGTGCTCATCTTCGAGACGCTGGCCGAGCGCACGCTGGCGCTGGCCCAGCTGGCGCGCCGCACTGACCCCGATGCAGGTTATGAACCCCTGCTGGTGGACCTGCTGCGCCCCGTGCTGGCGCAGTGCCTGGCGCACCGCGTGCGCATCGTCAGCAACTTTGGCGCGGCCAACCCGCACGGTGCCGCGCGTCGCATCCACGCGCTGGCGGCCGAGCTGGGCCTGGCCCGCCCGCGCATTGCCGTGCTGCAGGGCGACGACCTGAGCGGCCCCGAACACCGCGCGCTGCTGCAGGGGGCACTGGGCGCAGCGATGCCCACCGAGCCCATCGTCAGCGCCAACGCCTACATCGGCGCGCAGGCCATTGCCGATGCGCTGCGCGCAGGCGCCGAGATCGTGGTGTGTGGCCGTGTGGCCGACCCATCGCTGGTGCTGGGCCCCGCGCTGGCGCACTACGGGTGGGCGCTGGACGACTGGGACCGGCTGGCGCGCGCCACCATGGCCGGGCATCTGCTGGAATGCGGCGCGCAGGTCACAGGCGGCTACTTTGCCGATCCCGGCTACAAGGACGTGGCGGGCCTGGCGCAACTGGGCTACCCCATCGCCGAGATCGACGCCGATGGCCACTGCACCATCACCAAGCCCCCGGGCACGGGCGGCTGCATCACCGAACGCACGGTGAAGGAACAGCTGCTGTACGAGCTGCACGACCCGGCGGCGTACCTCACGCCCGATGTGGTGGCCGACATCACCACCGCCCGCGTGACCACGGTGGGCGCCGACGCTGTGCGGCTGGAAGGCGTGCAGGGCCATGCGCGGCCCGCCACGCTCAAGGTCAACGTGTGTTTTGAATCGGGCTGGTTTGCGGAGGGCGAAATCTCCTACGCCGGCCCGCGCGCAGAGGCCCGTGCCCGCTTGGCGGGCGAGGTGCTGCGCGAGCGATTGAGCGGCCTGGGCCCGCTGCGCATCGACCTGATCGGCGTGACCAGCATCTTTGGCGACGACACCAGCCGCTGGCTGGATGCCCCCGCCCACAGCAACGATGAAGCCCGCGATGTGCGCCTGCGCGTGGCCCTGCAACACCGCGACCACGCCATCGCCCAGCGCCTGGTGCGCGAAGTGACCGCGCTCTACACCTGCGGCCCCGCGGGCGGTGGTGGCGTGCGCACGGCGATGCGGCCGCGCCTGGGTACCGTCTCGTGCTTGGTGCCGCGCGAGGCCGTGTCCGTTTACTTCGAGATGGTGGATTGAGGACTCAAGCCATGACCACTACAAACCTTACCGTCACTGTTCCCTTGAATCGCCTGGCCCACAGCCGCACCGGCGACAAAGGCAACCGCTCCAACATCAGCGTCATCGCCTGGCACCCCGCGCTGTGGGATGTGCTGGTCGAACAGGTCACGGAAGCAGCCGTGGCGCAGCAGTTTGCGCAGCGCCGCCCGCGCCGGGTCACGCGCTACCTGCTGCCGCAACTGCAGGCCATGAACATCGTGCTGGACGACGTGCTCGACGGCGGCGTGAACGACTCGCTCAACCTCGACAGCCACGGCAAGGCACTGAGCTATCTGCTGCTCGATATGCCCGTCACCGTGCCCGCGCACCTGGCGCAGCACTTTGGCGGTCCCACGGCCTAGACCTCCAGTTTCGCTTTTTCATCCATACCAACACCAGGAGACAACATGACCCATTCATCCCCCCGCCGCGCTCTGCTCGCCACTGCTGCAGCACTGGCGCTGGGTGCACTGCACGCCCCAGCGGCCTTGGCCCAGGCGGCTGGTGCCTATCCGACCAAGGCCATCACCTTTGTCGTGCCCTTTGCTGCGGGCAGCGCCACCGACCAGCTGGCACGCGCGCTGGGCCAGTCCATTACCAACGACACCAAGCAGCCCGTGGTCATCGACAACAAGGCGGGCGCCAGCGGCATGATCGCCGCGTCGGCCGTGGCCAAGTCGGCGGCCGATGGTTACAGCGTGCTCATCACCACCAACACCACACATGCCGCCAACGAGCACCTGTACAAAAAGCTCTCGTACGACCCGGTGAAGGACTTCGCCCCTGTCACCGGCCTGGGCAAGGGAGGCCAGGTGCTGGTGGTCAACGCCAGCGCGCCGTACAAGAACGTGGGCGAGCTGCTGGCCTTTGCCAAGAAGAACCCCGGCAAGCTCAGCTTTGGCAGCGGCAGCTCATCGAGCCGCATGGCGGGCGAAATGCTCAAGCAGCTGGCCAGCGTGGACATCCTCCACGTGCCTTACAAGAGCAACCCGCAGGCCATCACCGACCTGCTGGGCGGGCAGATCGATTTGATGATTACCGACACCTCCACCGGCGTGCCGCAGGTCAAGGCGGGCAAGCTGCGTGCGCTGGGCTATTCCACGCAAAAGCGCAGCGCGCAATTGCCCGATGTGCCCACGCTGGACGAAGCGGGCGTGAAGGGCTACGACATGGGTTACTGGTTTGCGGCCTACGTGCCCGCAGGCACGCCCGCGCCGGTGGTGGCGCGCCTCAACGAGCTGCTCACGGCCGCCACCAAGAGCGCAGCGGCCAAGAGCTTCTTCGAGAACGCGGGCTCCGAAGCCTGGACCACCACGCCCGATGAACTCGTCAAGTTCCAGGCTGCGGAGACGCAGAAGTGGGGCAAGGTGATCAAGGCGGCGGGGATTGAGGCGGAGTAAATCGAAGGCCTGGTAGCGGCGGGGGGTAACACGCGCTGCGCCGGGTTTTCACTCCCTCTCCCCTCGCGGGAGAGGGCGGGGGAGAGGGGGCTCTTTTTCCGAGCACCGCGCCCCATGCTCCCCCCTCTCCCCAACCCTCTCCCACCAGGGGAGAGGGTGTGTCAGCGCGCCTTCAAAGTGTGGAGAAAACCAAGCCAAATGGGCCTCTACCGTCTGATGGACAAGCGCTAACAGCTATCAAATTAGTAGTAACTCAGCCTGGGCGACCATCCCTCACCACGGCACCCCCGCAAACCGGGCCACCAAAAAATCCAGCAGCGCCCGCACCGCAGGCGACAAGTGCCGGCGCGACGGGTACAGCGCATAAATGGTCATCACCGGCAATTCCCACCCCGGCAGCACCACCTGCAGCTCGCCGCTGTGCAGATACGGGTTGACCAGATAGGTGGGCTGCATAGCAATGCCGCCGCCCGCCAGCGCTGCGCGCATCAGCGTGGTGGCCTCGTTGGCGCTGAAATGGCCGCTCACGCCCACACGCTCCACCACCTCGCCGCGCGTCAGCTGCCACACGCTTTTGCCAAAGTTGGCGTAGCTCAGGCACCGGTGCTGCGCCAGGTCGGCAGGTTGCTGCGGCACGCCGTGGGCGGCCAGGTAGGCGGGGGATGCCACCAGGGCCGAATCGCACCGCGCCAGCGGCCGGCCGATCAGCAACGGGTCGGGCTCGGCGCTGATGCGGATGGCCAGGTCGATGCGCTTTTCCACCAGGTTCAGTGATCCTTCGCTCGCGTCCAGGTCGATCTTGAGCTGCGGGTGCTGCGCCAGAAAGTCCGCAATCGCCGCGCCCATCTGCGCAAATGCAAACGACACGCTGCAGGTCAGCCGCAGTTGCCCGCGCAGCGCGCCCTCGGTGGTGGTGGCGGTTTCTTCTTCCAGGTCTTGCGACAGCGCCAGCATCTGCTGGCAGCGGCGCAGCGCGTGCTCGCCCGCGTCGGTCAGCGTCACGCTGCGGGTGGTGCGCTGCAGCAGGCGGGCCTGCAGCCACTGCTCCATCTCGCCCACATAGCGCGTGACCATGGCACGCGACATATCGAGCTTGTCGGCCGTGGCGCTGAAGCTGCCGCTGGTGGCGACTTCGGTAAACACATGCATGGCAGTCAGGCGGTCCATAAGGGGTTATTTGATCGATTAGAGAAACAAATATGCGCGAATTATCGGGTTTATTAGATCGATTGGCGCAAATAAACTTCATTCCGTCATCTGCACCACCGCTCAACACACTGGAGAAACCACCATGTTCCGCACCACCCTCATTGCCGCCACCCTCGCCGTTGCCTTCACCGGCGCCCAGGCCGCCCAGCCCCTGCAAGTCAAGGTCTACAACGCCGACGGCAACAGCTTCAACGTCAACTCCACGCAGGTCTATGGCGAGAAGGAAGCCATGGTCATCGACGCAGGCTTTACCCGTGCCGACGCGCTGCGCATTGCTGCCAACGTGCTCGACACGGGCAAGGAGCTGAAGACCATCTACGTGAGCCAGGCCGACCCCGACTACTACTTTGGCGTCGAGACGCTGAAAGAAATCTTCCCCAAGGCCGACGTGGTGACCACGCCCGCCGTGCTGGAGAAGATCAACGCCAAGCTGGCTGGCAAGCTCGCCTTCTGGGGCCCCAAGATGGGCGCCAACGCACCGCGCACGCCCGTGCTGCCCAAGGCCATCAGCGGCAACACGCTGAGCGTGGACGGCCAGACCGTGGAGATCCGTGGTACCACCGGCCTGCTGGCGCACCGCCCGTATGCGTGGATTCCATCCATCAAGGCCGTGGTGGGCACCATCGGCGTGTTTGGCACCAACACCCACGTGTGGACGGCTGACACGCAAACGGTGGCGGAACGCAGCGCCTGGGTGGCCCAGCTCGACGAAATGGCCGCCCTGCAGCCCACCGTGGTGGTGCCCGGCCACATGCCCTCGGGTGGCACGCTGGACGCTGCCAACATCAGCTACACCAAGGGCTACCTGCAAGCGTTTGAGAAAAACGCCGCCGCCACCAAGACCAGCGCAGAACTCATCGACGCGATGAAGAAGGCCTACCCCGCAGCGCCCATGGGCCTGTCGCTAGACATCGGCGCCAAGGTCAACAAGGGCGAGATGAAGTGGTGAGATGACGTGCTGAAAGCTGTCAAAGCAAGTTGTTGAAAGAAAGGAACCAGATCGTGACCGCTACACACCCGCTCCAACAAGTCCTGCAGCACCTGCACGCCGGGCGCTGGAACGCGGCGCACGATCTGGTGCAACACGACGGCACGATGCTCGGCGCCTGGCTGCACGGCATTCTGCACCTGCAAGAGGGCGACCTGGAAGACGCGGAAAACTGGTACGACCGCGCCGCCCGCCACTTCCGCAGCCGGGGCACGCTGGCCGAAGAGATTGCGGCGTTTGAAGCCGCACTGATTGCGTCCGAAACATCAGACCCTCAAGAAAGAACCTGACCTATGCCCACCGTCACCGTGACCTACCTGTTCGACCCCCTGTGCGGCTGGTGTTATGCCGCCACGCCCGCGCTCAAGTTCCTGCAAGCACAGGAGGGTGTCGAGGTGGTGCTGGCCCCCACCGGTCTGTTTGCAGGCGCAGGCGCACGGCCCATGGACGCGCAGTTTGCCGCCTATGCCTGGTCCAACGACCAGCGCATCCAGCAGCTCACAGGCCAGCCCTTCACGCAGGCCTACCGCGATCAAATTCTGGGTGCTGCGTCCGGTCGCTTTGATTCAGGCCCTGCCACCCTCGCGCTGACTGCCGTGGCGCAGACCGCGCCTGCGCATGAACTGGGAGCCTTGCACGCGCTGCAGCACGCACGCTATGTGGAAGGCCGCGACACCGCAGAACCGGAGGTGCTGGCGGACCTGTTGCGGGCTTTGGGCCTGGCCGATGCCGCCGCATTGACGCTGGCACCCGACGCCGCACTGCACAGCGTGGTGGCCGAGCGCGTAGCCCGCGCCCAGGCCACGCTGCGTGCCGTGGGTGCCCGGGGCGTGCCGCAATTGGTGGTGAAGGGGCAGGGCGGTGCGCTGCGGTTGATCGGAGGCGATGCGCTGCTGGGGCCGCGCGAGAAACTGGTAGAGCACATCCTGGGGGCCTGAGGCCCTGAACGGAAGGAGCCAGCGCTCAGGCCTTGGGCAGGAGTTCGCCCCGTCGGCCCAAGGTTCGCACCATCTGCTCATACATCGCATCCACGGCCGGTGAGCGCAGCGACACCTTGCTGCGCAGCACCGCCACGTTCATCGAAGCCAGCGGCGGCAGGTCAAACTCCGCCGGCAGGTTCTGCAAGATTTGCAAATGGGCCGGGGCGCTGCACCGCGTGAGCACCGCCACCGCCAAACCGCTCTCCACAGCAGCCAGCTGGCCCGCCAGGCTGGAGCTGTGGTACACGATGCGGTAGGTCCGCCGCCGCGTGCCCAGCGCGGCCAGGGTGGCCTGCCGGGCCATGCTGGCCGATTCATACACCGCAATCGGCAGCGGGTCGCGCCGCCAGGCCTCGAACTGGGCGGCCCCCACCCACACCAGCGGCTCGTCGAACAAGAAGCGCCCGCGTTGCGGCTTGTCTTGCGAGACCAGCGCCAGGTCCAGCTCGCCCTTCACCACACGCGGGATCAGCGACGTGGACTGCTCGCACGTCAGCTCAATCTCCACCCCCTGGTAGCGGTGCGAAAAGCTGCGCAGCACTGGCGTGAGGTAGGCCGACGCATAGTCGTCGGGCACCCCCAGCCGCACCCGGCCCGCCAGCTTGGGGCCAAACAATGCGGCATGTGCCTCAGCCTGCAAATCGAGCACGCGGCGCGCATACGACAGCAGCTCGGCCCCCGCAGGCGTCACCTCCAGGTGGCGCGGCCCGCGCAGCAGCACCGGGCGACCCAGAGCGGCCTCCAGCTTCTTGATCTGCATGCTCACGGCCGACTGTGAGCGGTGCACCAGCGGCGCCGCGCCCGAGAGCGAGCCTGCATCCACCACGGCCACAAAGGCACGCAGCCAGTCGATCTGAAAGTCTGGGTAGTTCATGGGGGCCTTTATCGGTCGGACCAGTGATGACAGTGGTGGGGCTCTCGGTGGGTTGGTAAATTCGTTTATCGAATGGTAGCTGTTCGATTTATCCGTTTTACAGGATGCCTGTAAAGCGTGAGCATCGGCGGCATGAACCACTCCAAAGCCAGCACCGTCGCATCGCCTTCCTTGGCCACCACACCGCTGCCCGTCAATGCCAATGCCATTACCCGCGAGCGCGACGGCCAGTGGCTGCTCGTCGCCGGTGGCGTGCTGCTGGGCACCATCGGCGTGTTTGTGGAAGAGGCGGGCCAGCACCCGCTGGTCACCGTGTGGTTCCGCTGCGCATTCGGTGCACTGGCGCTGCTGGCCTGGTGCCTGGCCACGGGGCGGGGACAGCAACTTTTTCTGCACGGCCGCGCCCGCTGGGTGGCCTGCGCTACGGGCGTGCTCATGGTGCTCAACTGGGCGCTGTTTTTTGCAGCCATCCCACGCACATCGATTGCCGTGGCCACCGTGATCTTTCACATCCAGCCCATCTGGGTCATCGTTTTTGGCGCGTTGTTCTTGCGCGAGGCCGTGGCGCCCACGCAGTGGCTGGCCACACTGGCCGCGCTGGGCGGGCTGGTGCTGACCACGGGCTTGCTCGACGGCACCGCAGGTGTAGCAGCGGCCAGCAGCACCGGCGGCGGCAGCTATGTGGCTGGCGTGCTGATGTGCCTGGGCGGTTCGCTCTGCTATGCGGGCGTGACGCTGCTCGCCAACACGCAGAAAACCATCAGCCCCTTTGCCATGGCGCTGTGGCAGTGCCTGGTGGGCGCGGTGGCGCTGGTGTGGGCGCCCTTTGTGCTGGGCTGGCCGCAGCAGGGCGCCGCGTGGGTCTGGCTGCTGGGCCTGGGCGTGCTGCACACCGGCCTGGCGTATGTGGTGCTGTTTGCTGGCATGTCGCGCCTGGGGTTGGGGCGCATTGCGGTGCTGCAGTTTGTGTACCCGCTCACGGCGGTGCTGGTGGACTGGGTGGTGTATGGCCGCACGCTCAGCCCCATCCAACTGGGCGGCGTGGGGCTGATGGCTGTGGCGCTGTGGACGATTCGGCGGCCCCGCTCGAAGGGGGTGGGTACTCCGGGCTCCATCACCGCAAGTCGCTGATCAGGCCCGCTCCCACGCTCAATGTGTGAAATGCGCCAAACGTTTGGGAGCAGCTTCGCTGTAATTTCCTGTAATCGCCAAACCGCTTTGGTGGCGCCACCATGCGCTCACTTCATCAACACGTGATGAAGCCGAGGGCGCCGAAAATCGTCACAGAGTAGGCATGAAGGGGAACTTGGCAATGAAAAAATTCATGACTGCGGTCTGCGTGTTGCTGCTGTGCGGCACAGCCTTTGCGAGGCCGACCTATGTATTCCAGCCTCAGTGGAATCAACCCAACAACAACGATGTGAACAACGGCGCCACCGGGCAGCCCTACACCCAGACTCAGATTGAGGCGTTCCTCAACAATGCGAAGGACCGCAGTTCCGGCGCACCCCTGGCCAGCCAGATTCTGGACTCGTGTGGTGTGGTCGAGGTCGAAAAAGGCTGCCATCAGGCCACGGATCCGCACATCACTATTTGGGTGGATAACCGGGTCAAATCCAACCAGGTCAAAGCGTGCCAGAAGCTCAACCCAGGCACTGCCGTGCACGCGAACGGCTGTTGAGGGCGCCACAACTTACCCCCGCCGGGAACATCGTGCTGGATGGGGGTAGATGGCGCAAATCCGTTCGGGCTGCGCCTGTCAATGGCCCACCAGGTGATTGGGAAGGCTCAGCGTGAACGGCCCGTTGTGCTCGCAGGCCGTAGAGGAACGCCTCCGCAGAAATTATGCCGAAAAAGGTATCCAGCGCTTGATGGATAAGCGCTTAAAGCTATCAAATCAATAGTATTCGGGTGGTGTGCACTACGGCGATTCCGTCAGTTGCACCACCACCGACCGATGATCCGAACCCAAGTCCGGCCCGAGGTCAAAACGCACCTCCCGCCAGCCCGTTCAAGCGAGCACAGGGTCCGGCGGCAGCACCGACAACCTTTCCCACGCGCTGGGCCAGTTGGCCACCATGCCCTTGGCGCGGCGCAGGGGGCATCCAAGGCTACAAAGACGAAAATCGGCGCGGCATTGTGTGCCCGCTGCCTCTATGTGGGTGCACGGTGCGCACGCCGCCATCACACGCCGCCATCACATGCGGAACTGACGGCACTGGCCTACAGCTGCCCGCAAATCGGGCCGCCCATACTGCGTTGATGAAAACGCACCTCTGCTCCCACCGCTTCACCCAGGGGCCGCTGGCGTTGGCCCTGGCTGGGTCCATGGCTCTGGCCCTGGCCCAGCCGGCCACCTCTGGCCCCGGCCTGGGTCCGAACCCGCAATTGCCCGCACCGGAAAAGAGTGGCCTGGTGCCCACCTTCAACATCGCACCTGCACAGGGTTGGCCGCAGGGCACCCAGCCGCAGGCCCCTGAGGGGTTCAAGGTCACGGCGCTGGCGCGTGGGCTGGACCATCCCCGCTGGGTCTACACCCTCCCCAATGGCGATGTGCTGGTCGCTGAAAGCAACAAGCCGCCGCCTGCAGAGGGCGCCAAAAACGTGCACTCCGACGGCCTGCGTGGCCTGGCCATGGGCCTGGTGATGAAACGCGCTGGTGCTGGCACGCCCAGCGCCAACCGCATCACGCTGCTGCGCGATACGGACGGTGACGGCGTGGCGGATGTGCGCACCGCCTTTATGCAAGACCTGCTCTCGCCCTTTGGCATGGCGTTGGTGAGCACCCAGCTCTTCATTGCCACGGCCGACGGTGTGGTGAAGGTGCCTTACGAAACCGGGCAGACCTCGGTCAACACGGCACCCGTCAGGGTCACCGATCTGCCTGCCGGGGCCAACCACCACTGGACCAAGAACATCATCGCCAGCCCCGATGGCCGCAAGCTGTATGCCACCGTGGGCTCCAACAGCAATGCGGGCGACAACGGCATGGCGGCGGAAGAGGGCCGCGCCGCCATCTGGGAGGTGGATGTAGAGACTGGCAGCAAGCGGCTGTTTGCCACCGGCCTGCGCAACCCCAACGGCCTGGGCTGGGAGCCGCAGAGCAAGCTGCTCTGGGCGGTGGTGAACGAACGCGACGAGTTGGGCAACGAGCTGGTGCCCGACTACCTCACCTCGGTGAAGGATGGCGCCTTTTACGGCTGGCCGTGGAGCTACTGGGGCCAGCATGTGGACACCCGTTTCAACCCGCCCAACCCCGACATGGTGGCCAAGGCCATCGCCCCCGACTTTGGCCTGGGCTCACACGTTGCGCCGCTGGGCCTGGCGTTCTCCGACGCCCGCATGCCCGGCGCCTACGCCAGCGGCGCGTTCATCGGCCAGCACGGCTCGTGGAACCGCAAGGAGCTGACGGGCTACAACGTGGTGTTCGTGCCCTTTGCCGACGGGCGCCCCTCGGGGCCTCCCCAGCCATTTCTGACGGGCTTCTTGAGCAAGGACGGCGATGCCTATGGCCGGCCCGTGGGCGTGGCGCTGGACGGCAAGGGAGCGTTGCTGGTGGCCGACGACGTGGGCAACGTGGTCTGGCGCGTGGTGCGGTCCGAATGACGTCTGCGTAGGTGCTCGGCCCTTCGTTGCGGTGGGTTGGCAAGACCGCCACGGGGCCAGAGCAGACTATCCTGCGGTTTGCTGGGCTTGGCCCCTGTGCCCGCCACGCGACGCTCCGTAAAGCCCCGTTCAGAAATTCCCCAACCAGGAATCGGCACCCATGTCTTTTGCTGCCAACCATTGGCCCCGCGACGCCCAAGTTAGCCGGGTCTCCCGCATCCTGGCCAGTTGCGCGTGCGTGGTGGCGCACGCCCATGCCCATGCGCAAGATAGCCCGGCCGATCCCGCCCAGTCACTACCCACCACGCCCCCCACACTTGAAACCCAGCAGGTCACCGGCAGCGCGCAGGCGCAGCGCCAGTTTGACGGTGCCGCCAGCCACAGCAGCGTGCCCGTGGATGCCTTCACGGCCCCCACGCCATTGGTGAATCTGTCAGAGCTGTTGGCCGGGCAGGCTGGCGTGGTGGCCACAGACCGGGGCAACTACGCGCAGGATCTGCAGATCGCCGTGCGTGGCTTTGGCTCCCGCGCCACCTTTGGTGTGCGGGGCGTGCGCATTCTGGTGGATGGCATCCCCGCCACCATGCCTGACGGCCAGGGCCAGGCGGCCACCGCACACCTGCCGTCGGCCAGCCAGGTCGAAGTGCTGCGCGGCCCGCTCGCGCAGCTGTATGGCAACGCAGCGGGGGGCGTGGTGCAGGTCACCACCCGCGCGCCCCGGCCCGGCGGTGGCGCCCAGGCGGGGTTGGCGGTGGGCTCGTTCGGCCAGCGGCTGGTGGATGCATCCTTGGACTTTGGCGACCAGCGCCTGGGCGGGCTGCTGGGGGTGTCGCACTTCGAAACCGAGGGCTGGCGCGGCCACAGCGCCGCGCGGCGCACGCACCTCAACGCCAAGCTGCAGGCCCAGCCCGACAGCCGCACGCGCATCACGGCCCTGGTCAACCTGTACGACCAGCCCCAGGCGCAAGACCCACTGGGCCTCACGCGCGCGCAGTTTGATGGCGACCCGCGCCAGGCCAGCGCCCTGGCCACCACCTTCAACACCCGCAAGTCGGTGGGCCAGAACCAGCTGGGCCTGGTGCTGGAGCGCCAGCTCAGCGACACCGACAGCGTGCGGCTGCGCGCCTATGGCGGTGGGCGGCAGCTCACGCAGTACCTGTCTTTCAGCGGCGCGGCGGCCAACAGCGCAGGCGGGGTGGTGGACCTGGACCGCAGCTACCAGGGCGCGGCCGCCACCTGGACGCGGGCCGTGCGCCTGCCCTCGGGCCTGCCCCTGACCTGGACGATGGGGGCAGAGGCCAACCGCCTGTCTGAACACCGCCAGGGGTTTGTGAACAACGCGGGCACCAGCGGTGCGCTGCGACGCGACGAACAAGACAGTGCCGCCAACACCGATGTGTATGCCCAGGTAGACGCCTGGCTCTCCCCCCGCTGGCGCGCCATCGCCGGGCTGCGCGCCAGCCGGGTGCGCGTGCAGGTGGATGACCGCTACGTCACCCCCGCCAACCCCGACGACAGTGGCGCGCGCAACTGGCGCCACACCACCCCCGCGTTGGGTCTGGTGTGGGCTGCCACCGACCAGCTCAACCTGTACGCCAACGCAGGCCAGGGCTTTGAAACCCCCACGCTGGCCGAGATGGCCTACAGCACCGGCAACACCGGCCCCAATTTCGGCCTGGCTGCCGCCCGCAGCCGCCAGTGGGAGGTGGGCGCCAAGTGGCAAGGCACCCACCAGCAGCTGGAGCTGGCATGGTTCGACACCCGCAGCCAGGGCGAGATCGTGCCCGTGGCCACGGTCAACGGCCGCTCGGTGTTCCAGAACGTGGACAACGTGCGGCGCCGGGGGCTCGAAGTGGGTTGGCGTGCACAGTGGGGCACTTGGGCCCCGCGCGCCAGCTACACCTACCTGGATGCCCACTTTGGCAGCGCCTACGCCGGGGCAGGGGGCGCCAACGTCGCCGCAGGCAACCAATTGCCGGGCACAGCGCGGCACGCTGCGCAACTTGCCATCGACTACGCGCCCACCACACGCTGGCAACTGGGTGCCACGGCGAACGTGTCGGGGCCGGTGTTTGCCAACGATGTCAACAGCGAGCGGGCCGCCGGTTTTGCCGTGCTGGGCCTGCACGCGGCCTACGGTTGGGGCGGCCAACAAGCAGGTGCAGGTGCAGGTGCAGGTGCAGGCACGACGCGCTGGCAGCTCTGGGCCCGGCTCGACAACGTGTTCAACCGCCACCACGCCGCCACCCTCATCGTGAACGACGCCAACGGCCGCTACTTCGAGCCCGCCGCGGGCAGGCGCCTCATGGTGGGGCTGCGCGCGCAGTTCATGTAGTCGAGGTGGTCTGGCCCCGGGGCACTTCCATCGCCACGGAAGGGCCTGCGTGCAAGCACAGCTGCAACCACGGCCTACCGCTCCGCCATCGGCACAAACACCACGGTGCGTTCCGCGCACTCCACATCGCCGGGTGGTTGCCACAGGTCGCTGGCCAGCTCAAAGATGTGCGGCGGCACCACCATCGAAAACGTCGCTCCCTGTTCGGCATTGCGCCGCAACACGCGCTCGCGGCGCACGTCGCGCGGAGCATCGAGCACATACACCACCATGGCGTCGGCCCACGGCCCCATGCGGGCATAGAAGGCGTCGCGCTGGTGCTGCTGGATCAGGCCCACCTCCAGGACCACATCGCCGCTGGCGTTCAGCACGGCTTCGGCGGTTTTCCAGATTTGCTCCAGGCAGCGCAGCGTGCGCGGCACATACCAGGCCATCACATCGGCCATGTCAGCCGTATCGGGCCGGTCGGGCGAAAACAGCGTGGCCATCCAGTCGTCCAGGTTCAGCGGCACGGCGCGGTGCTGCTGCACCAGGTGGCGCACAAAGGTGGACTTGCCCGCTCCCACCGGGCCGATGACCAGGTGGATGCGGGGGGCGATGCCTGCAACGGCTGCGGGGGCGGTGTGGGTCGAAGCGGTGTGCATGAGAAAAAGGCTCCAGAAATGCAAAAAGCCCTCTCTGCAAGCAGGGAGAGCTTTCCATAGGGCGGACGAAAAAAAGCCCTCAACGGTGGTGGAGGGCTTTGCGGTTCGCTCCGATCCCAAGGACCAGATGCGAGGTGGGCAGTGTAGGTGGCTGGCGCGGGCTGCGTCAACCCACGGGCCATGTGGGTGCGACGAATCCCAGCCTGCCCTCAAGGCGCTTTGGCTGCCGCGATGTGCCGCTGAAAGAACGCCAGCACCTGGGCATTGAAACCCTGGTGAAAAGCCACCCGGTCAAACCCTGCTGCATCGCGGCAGATGCCGGGCACTGCCTCGGCCAGCGCTGGTGAGCAGGGCGCCAGAAAGGCGAAGTGCCCGGCGTTGATCGCCAGCTGCCAGTCGGGCGCGCTGGGCAGACCCTGGCGCACCGTCTCCACGCTTTGCAGCGTGACGCCATCACCACCCAGCGCCGAGGCCCACAACTGGATGGGGGTTTTGACGTGCCCCAGGCCCTTGGCATCGAAGACGCTCAAGGGGTCGACGATGACTGCCGCCCGAATGCGCGGGTCCGGCGCAGGAGTGGCGGGGATTTCTTTGCGCCGGATCTCGCCGCACAAGGGCCGGGTGGATAGCGGCGAGCACAGGTCTTGCCGTGACGTCCAGTCCGGCACGGCGCCGATGGCCACCAGGCCCGTGTAGCCGCCGCGTGAAAAGCCGAAGAAACCGACCTTGCCCGCGTCCAGCTGCGCGCGCTGGGGCCAGGCACCCAGCATGTAATCCGTCAGCCGCTTCATGTCCACCGGCCGCGTGGCAAAGGCCGACAGGTAGCCCTGGCGGCTCAGGTCCTGAAAGTTGTCACCTGGGTGGCTGATGGCGGCCACCACATAACCTGCGTCGGCCAGCGTGGCCGCCGTGTCGTGGTGCCCCAGGGCCGATCCGCCCGCGCCGTGCGACACCACCACCAGCGGCAGGCCCTGGCCAGCTACGGGGCAGTCACGCGTGCCTTGCAGCACCAGCGGCGCCAGGTCGATGCGGCCCGGCGGCGTGCTGCAGGGCGACCACACGGCGCCCCGCAGCGCGGGCCCGTCCTTGTCTGCAGGCACCTCGATAAAGGCAAAGCCTGCAGCGTGGGCCAGGGTGGCGGCGCAGCACAGCGCTGCGGGCAAAAGGGAACGAAAGAGCCAGCGATAACAGGTCATAGGGAGGTGGTGGGTCGGATGGGAATCAGCAGGTCGGTGCGCAGGTCCGCCTGCGCGGCGTTGCGCGGGGAGTTGAGGTAGTGTTCCAGCGTGGGGCGGTCGTCCGGCTCATAGCCGCTGGCCGGGAGCCAGCGTGTGTGGATGGCCGCCAGTGCCGCATTGATGCGCGTGTAGGGGCCGGTGAGCGTGTGGCGTGCGTACAGCCCTGCGGGGATGTCCAGCCGTTCCAGCCCGTTGTCTGCCTCTGAGGGCGCGTCGGGGAGCACCACGGCCGCGTAGTAGCGAAAGCTGCCGCCCTCCACGTCCTGCGGGTCTCCGCACGATGCGCCCAGCCGGTGGACAGCGCGCTGCCCGCACTGCAGGTACAGCCGCCGCTGCGTGTGGGGGATGGTGGATGGCGGCCCCTGGTGGCGCAACGCATGCAGGCGTTGCGCCGGTCGCTCGACGATCTGCACGGCCAGCGTTTGCTCGGCCTTTGTATGCGCGTTTGCGTGCGCGTTTGCGGCGCCTGGATCAAGGATGAGGCGGTGCATGTCCCGCTGGAACGCCCGTGGCGATTGCCCGGTGAACTGGCTGAATGCGCGGGTGAAGGCCTGCGGGCTGTCGTAGCCCACCTCCAGCGCCACCTGCGTGATGCTCTGCCCACCTTGCTCCAGCAGCCGCGTGGCCAAGGCCAGGCGCACGCGGCGCACCGTGGCGGCCACGGTTTCGCCCGCAATGCTGCTGTAGACACGGTGGAAGTGGAAAGGGGAAAAATGGGCAATGGCGGCCAGGTCCTCCAGCCGATGCGCTGCCAGCGGGTGCGCCACGATGTGGGCGACCACGCGGGCCACGCGGTCGCGGTAGTGCTGATCGGCGCTCTGGTCCAGGTTCATGGCCGCAGAGTGTGCCGCAGCTTGCGCCCCGGTACTTAGCCGATCTTGCTACTTTGTGGCCTGGTGCCGCGGCAGCGCTGCGCTACTTGGAGCGGCTGACAAAAATCAGCGAAGCGGTTCTGGCTAGGCGCTGCGTCGCAGGCAGTACGAGCAGTACGACAAGACGCGGCAACAACGCCAGAAGAGTTTTGTTAGCTGCTCTTATTGCCCAAACACCAGCGCCTGGTGCGCCCCCACACCCGCCAGCACCCCTTCGGCCGAGGCCAGCGTGGCGTTGTGCCGCATCAGCGTCAGGTCGCCAGCGGCATACACGCCGGGCACGGTGGTCATCTTGTTCGCATCGGTGCGGAGGTAAGGGCCCATGGGCCCATCGTCAAACGCGCAGCCCAGTTGCTCGGCCAGCGGGCTGGCGGGGCGCGTGGTGGCGGCCACATACAGCGCATCCAGCGGCACTACGAGCGCATCACCGCCACTGGTGGCATGCAGCCGCACGGCCTGCAGCGCCTGGCCCAGGCCTTCCAGCGCGGCGATGGGCGCGGGCTCAATGGTGATGCCCAGCGCCAGCAGCCGCTCCTGCTCGGCGTTTTCCAGTGTGGTGTCGCCATTCAGGAAGAGGGTGGTCGGGCCCCAGTCGGCAATCAGCTGCGCGTGCATGGCCGAGCCTGCCGAGTGGTACAGCACGCCCAGCCGCTGGCCTGCAAACTCGTAGCCGTGGCAATACGGACAGTGCAAGACCGTGGCGCCCCAGCGCTGGCGCAGGCCCGCAATGTCGGGCAAGCCATCCTGCACGCCAAAGGCCAGAACCAGCTTGTGGGCCTCCATGGTTGCGCCATCGTCCAGCACCACTTCAAACCCGTTCTCTGGCGACCCGGCGCGTTGCTGCGCCGTGGCCGACACCACCGTGCCCTGCACAAAAACCACCGTGGGGTAGGCCGCCAGCTTGCGCCGCGCCTGCTCGATCATTGCCAGCGGCGGCTCGCCGTCTTGCCCGAAGAAGCCGTGCGACGCTGCCGCAAACCGGTTGCGCGGCTGGCCTGCATCCACCACACACACCCGCCGCCGGGCACGCGCCAGCTGCATTGCGGCCGACAGGCCGGCAAAGCTGCCGCCTATCACGATCACCTCATACGCCTGGGTTTTTGCCATTGCTGCTGTCGCCATGCTCAATCTCCTTGTGACCGTGGCACCCGGCCACCATGCGTTCATGAAACTCCGCAGAGAGCTGCGCCAGCGTTACCTCGCCCAGCCGCGCCAGCAGCGCCTCTTCGGCCGCTTGGTAGGCGTCGGTCAGCGCGCGGTTCACCGCCTGCTCCACGATGCAGCCGGGGCTCTCCACGCGGTTGCCCACGGCCAACAGCGTGGGCGCGCCCAGCGCCTCGTAGATGTCGCGCAGCGTGATGTCGGTGAGCGGGCACGACAGCACCCACCCGCCACCATGCCCCTTGGCCGACGAAACAAACCCCGCATACCGCAGCCCCGCCATCAGGCGGCGCACGACGACTGGGTTGGTCTGCATGGCCTGCGCCATGGCCTCAGAGGTGGCGGGCCCCTCCATCTCTGCCATGTGCAGCAGCGCGTGGAGAACATTGGAAAGTCGGCTATCTCGTTTCATGCAACATTTAAAGTTGCGTGATGCTAGCATGCAGCCAGGAACAGTGCTTGGGTACGAACAAATTACTACTGAATTGATAGCTGCTAGCGCTTGATGGATAAGCGCTAGAGTTCAATTTGACTTGATTTCTGACAGATGTTGTCCACCCTAACCGTTCGGGTTGAGCCTGTCGAAACCCTGCGCTGAGCTAGTAAACCCGTTGGACAAATTCATCGCAACAGCGCAGTACCCACCGCGCGCACCACACACATGACCCATCCCACCGCGTCCCCCTTCACCGACCCCGCCGCCGTCGCCCGCTACGCCGAAGGCCCCCGCCGCAACGTGCCCGGCTACGACAGCCTGCTGCGCATGTCCCGCATCCTGCTGGCCGAGCGTGTGCCCGCTCACGGCCGCGTGCTGGTGGTGGGCGCAGGCGGCGGGCTGGAGCTGGAAGACATGGCGCGGGCGCACCCCGGCTGGCGGTTCGACGGCGTTGACCCCAGCCAGCCCATGCTGGACCTGGCGGCGCAGCGGCTGCAGTGCGCGGGCGTACCTGGTGACCGCGTGGCGCTGCACCACGGCTATGTGCAGAGCGCACCGGCCGGGCCGTTCGATGGCGCTACGTGTCTGCTGACTTGTCACTTTGTGCCGCGCGAGGAGCGCGTGCCCATGGTGGCGGAGATCTGGCGGCGGCTCAGGCCCGGGGCACCGCTGGTGGTGGCGCATTTGAGCGTGGCGGATGGTGCTGGCCCCGGTGCCGAGGGCGGGGCAGGGGAGCGCGATCGGTGGCTGTCGCGCTACGCCGCGTTTCAGGTGGCGTCCGGTGTGCCGCCGGAGCATGCGGCCAAGGCGCGGGACAAGGTGGCTGCAGAGCTGGCGGTGCTGACGCCGCAGGAAGACGAGGCGATTCTGCGCGAGGCCGGTTTCACCGATGTGCAGATGTTTTACATGGGGTTTGCGTTCAGAGGCTGGGTGGCATCGGCCTGCTAGCAAGCAATGAAAGCGGGCCAGCTCATTGGACCCGCACGCCCGTACCTTGCTCACCCCCAGGCTGTCTTGCAGCTGGGGTCAGCAGCCCCCGGCCAGCCAGCCGGTGGTGCATAAAACGCCCTCAACGCACAGGCGCCAGCGCCCACCGGTCCTTCGCCGCTTTCGCCAAAAAATCAATCACCGCCTTCACCCTGGCCGCATTGCGCCGGCCCGGTGACGACACCGCGTACAGCGTGTGCACGGTGCGGGACGCAAAAGGCGCAAGCACCTCCACCAACCGGCCTTGCGCCACATCGGCTGCCGCAAGCGGGCTGGACAACATGCCGATCCCCGCGCCGCTCACCAGTGCGTGGTGCACCAGGGCCGAGCTGCTGGCGGCCAGGCGCGAGCGCACGGTCACCTCCAGCGGCTTGCCTTGTGCGTTGCCTTTTGGATTGTGAAAAGCCCATGTCACCGCCGGCCCCTGCGCGGTGTGCGTCACGGTGTGGTGCTGCTGTAGCTCGCTAGGCTCGGCGGGCGTGCCGTGCTGTTTCAGATATACAGGGGCCGCGTACAGGCGCCGCTCGAACCGGCCCAGCGCGCGCGCCACCACTAGGTCGCTGTGGCCCACGGTGGTGCGCAGCGCCACGTCGATGCCCTCCGTCACCAGGTCGGCCACGCGGTCATCGGCCAGCAGCTCCACCCGCAGCGCGGGGTAGCGCGCCTGCAGGTCCGCCAGGTGGGGCAACACCAGCGCTTCGCAAATCTCCTGGCTGGAGGCCAGGCGCAAGGTGCCCGCCACGCGGCTGCGCTGGTCCGACAGCGATGCACCGATGTCCTCCAGCTGCGCCAGCAAGGCACGCGCTTCCTGCGCCAGCTCTGCGCCCTCGGGCGTGGCCGACAGGCCGTGCGTGGACCGGCGCAGCAAGCGCACGCCGTAGCCGGCCTCCAGCCGGTCCACACCGCGCGCGACGACCGACACCGCCACATCCATCTCGCGCGCCGCTGCAGAAAACGAGCGCAGGTCGAGCGACCGCACCAGCCACCGCAGGTCGGCTGGGTCGGGGAGGAAGGAGCGGGGTTCTTGTTTCATCGAGCGCGCCTTTGCGTGCGGAGCAAAAGCCATTATCGCCACGGGCGGTTTCCGTGGCGGGGCGCAATTTCTACAGTGAAGGCTCGTTCAACCCCATGAGTTTTTACAGGAGCCCTCCATGCCCATCCTCAACGTCAAAGTGTCCGCCCAACGCACGCCCGAGCTGTCTGCCCGCATTGCAGAAACCCTGCTGGACCTGACCACCCGCGTGCTCGGCAAGCGGCGCGACCTCACCGCCGTGGTCATCACCTTTGTCGACCCGGCCGACTGGTACGTCGCCGGCCGGTCGCTGGCCGACCTGAAACAGTCGAGCTTCTACTTCGACGTCAAAGTGGTGGACGAGACCAACACCAAGGCCGAGAAGGCGCGCTACATCGCCGAGGCGTTCGCAGCCTTTGAAGGTCTGCTGGGCGCGCTGCACCCCGAAAGCTACGTCTACGTGCAGGACGTGCGCGCCACCGCATACGGCTTTGGCGGCCGCACGCAGGAATACCGCCACCAGCACCCCGAGCAATAAGCGGTCAAGCAATCAAGCAAGCCATCAACCAATAGCTACCCAGGAGCACCGACATGACGACGATGACGACAACGAACAACCACCTTGCCGACGTGATCGTGACCCAGGCGCTGGAGCGCGCGGGCCTGGCGGACTGGATTCCCGAAGGCGAAGGCAAGTGGTCCCTGCCCATTCAGTTCCTGCCCGACGATGCCGGTTGGGTGGAGCTGATGCGCCTGTCGCCCGGCACGCGGCTGGGCCTGCACCGCCACACAGGCGAAGTGCACGCCCTGACGCTGGCGGGCGAGCGCCGCCTGAACGATGGCCGCGTGGTGCGGCCGGGCGACTACATCCACGAGCCCGCCGGCAATGTGGACTGGTGGGAGGCGACGGGTACCGAGGAGCTGCTGGTGCATGTGGTGGTCAAGGGCAGCGTGGAGTACCTGGGGCCGCACCACACGGTGCTGCAGCGGATTACCACGGCGGATCGGCGGGCGGATTACTGCCGCTGGTGCGAGGCGGAGGGGGTGGTGCCGCGTGGTCTTTGCTGAGAGTGTGCGGGAGCCTTGCCGGGCGGGTCACTCTAGATAGCGCAGACAAGCACATGCCCTCAAGAAATATGATTGAAAACAGGCTCTAGCGCCTATTGATAAAGCGCTGGTAGCTATTGAATGGATAGCGAGTCTTCCGCCCATGGTCGCTTGCTTGTGGGGGCTGGGCCGTGACCTCTGCCTATGGCGCTATTTGGCAGATGGTTCCTGGCCCGCCATCCGCGTCGGATGTGCCCAAAACAGGTCAACTCATGCCTTCTTGCCCTTCGGTTGAGCGGCCAAGACATGCGCGGGGATCTCATATGCCTCGCCATTCCTGACCTTCTTCAGTAGAGCTACGGCTGCGTCGGAGTACTTTCGAACCTTTGAACCTGCGGCTTGCCCGGTTTTGATCGCGACATGGTAGATATTGTCAAAAGATTGCATGTCGAAACCGCAGTCTTGCTTTATTTTTTTGATCAATTCGTTTGTGTGGTACCAGTGCGGAACGCCTACCTGCTCTGCGAAAGCCGTTGAGGTGTAGGGATGGTTCGCATTTGCCGCTCCCGGATCGCCAAGCCCGGTAACACCAAATAAATTGGCAAAAGTCCCCTGATTCGAAATAGCATGCTCCAGCGCTTCGTAGTTCACTTGTACGTTCTTGGAAGGAATGTCCGTTCTGATCAACGTGTGCATCCGATTGGCAAGTGATCTCAGTGCCTTCAGATCGACTTTTTCCATCACACCGTTAGCACCAAACGCTTCGTATACCCAGCCAAAATCATTGGCCGAGATGCTCTTTATCCGGACGTTGATGTCGTCTCCAACTTCTAATACGCGCTCGCGAGCAGGTTCACTGGCATCATTAATTTCCTTGTCCCACTGGAGGATGTAAATGTTGGGAATCAAGGCGGTTGTCGGTGTGAACATCCGGCTCATGTCATACAGAACGTTCTTGATGTTCTCGTCATTCGCGCCGTAGCCAATAAATAAAAGTGGGTGCTCGGCAAAGTAGGTGAGTAACTTTGCGCTTAGATATCTCTTAGTGCGGTCGAAAACCTCGTAGTCCTCTGCTGTGAGCACTAGTGACCGGGGATCTTTAATAGACCCGTGTATTTTGAAAATTTCGCCGACGACAAGTGCTGATTGCCGAAAGACGTTTTGACCTACAACGACTTCGTACTGCGGAAACAATGGTTCAAGCAACGTGTCGTAATTAGTCGTAATCACGGCATGTGGGCCAAGCTTCTTTAGTGCGGCAAGCTCCGCTTGAAGAGTCTTTTCACCGGCCTTTACCGATAGGTTGTTTAAGAGCGTTGCGACAGTGTGCTTTAGGTATGAGTCACGGGGTGTTTCGGCTGTAAATAGTTCGGGTGGAAAGTTTTTCTTCCCCTCTTTCGTCCAAGCCCATTCGAAGTACAAGTCCGCGAATACTGATCCGACCTTTGAAAGGTCGTTATTATATTTCTGCTTGTAATACGTGAAGTCTTTGTCAATTGCTGGACACGCCTCTGCTGCCTGAGTCAACAGCATTTCCCAATTTGGGCCATTAGCATATCTAAGCGAGAACCCGCTTCCTATGAAAAGGATTGGCTGACACTGAAAAAGTTTGAGTGTTTCCACTACGTCCGCTTTGATCTCTTCTTGATACTGCGCGTAACCAGCCATCAGGTTCTCCTTCTGAATTGCTTACTTCTCCGTCCCAGCCCATGGTATCGCGTTAGAAGCACATGCAAACCAGCACGAACGCGAAGATCGGTTCGCAAGCCGTTTGTCGCCTGCTCGTCAGAACGCTTTTGCCGTCGAGTGCTCCCTGGCAAATGGTCATCATTCACCCTCACCAGGGACTTAGTTTGACTAGATTTAGTCCAAAGTTCAGTCTTGCCCGGCCAAAGTAGACCGCATAGCATCCCTGTCAAGTACCCACCCCCATGAGGTGCTGCACAAAAACATGACAGGAGACAAGCCTTGCCATCCACCCGCTGGAGTCACTGCGGCGCCGAAGACCTGAGCGTTCTGCAGACCATCTTCTGGTCCGCAGGCGCGTCGCGCAATGCGCTGGCGCAGCGCCTGGCCTATTCCAAGAGCAAGGCCAACGCCATGGTGGCGGCGCTGCTGGACGAAGGCCTGCTCGACGAGGTGGGCCTGCAGGAGTCCTCTGGCGGCCGGCGGGCCGAAACCCTTCGTTTGAGCGAAACCCTGGGCGTAGTGATTGGCGCCGACCTGGGCGCCACCAGCATGCAGATAGCAGTGATGCGGCCCGACATGACGGTGCTGGCGCGGCACCGCGAGCCCATCGATGTGCGCCAGGGGCCGGGCGTGATCCTGGCGCGGGTGCGGGGGCTGATGCGCGAATTGCTGGCGCGCTGCGGGCTGGCGTCCAGTCAGGTAATTGCCATTGGCATGGGCGTGCCGGGGCCGGTGGATTTTGAAAGCGGGCAGCTCGTCAACCCGCCGCTGATGCCCGATTGGGACGGTTTTTCCATTCGCGACTACCTGCGCGAGGCGTTTGCCGCACCGGTGTTTGTGGACAACGACGTGAACCTGATGGCGCTGGGCGAGATGTACCGGCTGCAGCGCAATCTGCCCAACTTCCTCGTGATCAAAGTGGGCACGGGCATTGGCTGCGGCATCGTGTGCCATGGGCAGGTGTACCGGGGCGCCAATGGCTCGGCGGGCGATGTGGGCCACATCTGTGTGGACCAACACGGCCCGCGCTGCCACTGCGGCAACCAGGGCTGCGTGGAGGCCATGGCCGCAGCGCCCGCCATGGCGCGCATGGCGATGGAGGCCGCGCAGCGCGGCGAAAGCGCGCTGCTGGCCGAGCGGCTGCAAAGCACCGGCACGCTGACGATTGAAGACGTGGCCCAGGCCAGCCGCACGGGCGATGTGGCGGCCAACGCCATCATCCAGCGCGCGGGCAGCCTGGTGGGGCAGATGCTGGCGTCCATCGTCAACTTCTTCAACCCGTCGCATGTGTTTATTGCGGGGCGGGTGACGGACATGGGGCCGCTGTTCCTCGCGTCGGTGCGGCAGAGCGTGTACCACCGGTCGCTGGCGCTTTCTACGCGGCACCTGGAGATTCAATACGCGCCGCTGGCCGACGATGCCGGTGTGGTGGGTGCGGGCGTGCTGGCCATGCAGGAGAGCCTGTCACGTGCGGGCTCGGTGACGGGTGCGCGTGCTGGTGTGGGGGCTGTGCGATGAGCGTGGCCGTCGAGTTCCGCAACGTGACCAAAGAGTTCGGCCCGGTGCGCGTGCTGCACGGCGTGGGCTTTGCGCTGCAGCCGGGCCGCGTCTATGGCCTGCTGGGCGAGAACGGCGCGGGCAAGTCCACGCTGATGAAGATTCTGGCGGGGTACGAGAGCCCGACCACCGGCGAGGTGGTGGTGGACGGCGCGGTGCGCGCCCCGGGCGGCGGATCGCGCGCGGCCGAGGCGCAGGGCATTGTGCTCATCCACCAGGAGTTCAACCTGGCGGACGACCTGACGATTGCGCAGAACATCTTTTTGGGCCACGAGATCAAGAAGGGCCCCTTCCTCGACGACAAGGCGATGCGCGAGAAAACGCGCGCTGCTTTGGCACAGGTGGGCCTGCCGCTGGACCCCGACACGCGCGTGAAGAAGCTCATCGTGGCCGAAAAGCAGCTGGTGGAGATTGCCCGGGCGCTGGCTCGCAATGCGCGCCTGCTCATCATGGACGAGCCCACCGCCACGCTGACCCCGGGCGAGACGGAGCGCCTGTTTGCGCTGATGGCCGGGCTGAAGGCGGCGGGCGTGACCATCATCTACATATCGCACAAGCTCGACGAAGTGGAGCGCACCACCGATGAGGTGGTGGTGATGCGCGACGGCCTGCTGGTGGCGCGCGAGGCCACGGCCAGCGTGACGCGGCGGCAGATGGCCAACCTGATGGTGGGCCGCGAGCTGGCGGACTTGTTCCCGCCCAAGCTGCCCGCGCCTGCGGGTGGAGAACCGGCCATTCAGGTGCGCGGCCTCACGGTGCCGGGCTGGGCCGAGGATGTGAGCTTTGACGTGTGGCGCGGCGAGATTCTGGGCTTTGCCGGGCTGGTGGGCGCGGGCCGCACGGAGTTGTTCGAAGGCCTGCTGGGCCTGCGCCCGCGCTCGGCCGGCACGGTGGAGCTGGCGGGCAAGCCGGTGAATTTGAAAAGCCCGCGCGATGCGGCCCGTCACGGCCTCACCTACCTGAGCGAAGACCGCAAGGGCAAGGGCCTGCACGTGCACTTCAGCCTGCGGCCCAACCTGACGCTGATGGCGCTGGAGCGCTATGCCAAGCCCTGGCTCGACCCGGCGGCCGAGCAGGCTGCGCTGCGCGATGCGGTGCAGGAGTTCGGCATCCGCACCGGGTCGCTGGAGGTGCGCGCCTCATCGCTGTCGGGCGGCAACCAGCAAAAGCTGGCGCTGGCCAAGGCGCTGCACCCGGGGCCCAGCGTGGTGGTGCTGGACGAGCCCACGCGCGGCGTGGACGTGGGCGCCAAGCGCGAGATTTATCACCTGGTGCAGCGCTTGGCGGCGCAGGGCCTGGCGGTGATCGTGATTTCGTCCGAACTGATGGAGCTGATCGGCCTGTGCCACCGCGTGGCGGTGATGCGCGCCGGGCGGCTGCAGACCACGCTGCAAGAACCCCATTTGACCGAAGAGGAGTTGATCGCCCATGCCACAGGTACCCGCTGAAAACGCACCCACCGCAGCGGCTGCCGCAGCACCCGCTGTACCCGGTGCAGGCCGCCACGGCGGCGCCACGGCCTGGTGGGGCAAGCTACACGGGCTGGGCCCGGTCATCGGGCTGGTGCTGCTGTGCATTGCCGGCACGCTGCTCAACAGCAACTTCGCCACCTACGACAACGTGATGAACGTGCTCACGCGGACGGCCTTCATCGGGATCATCGCGGTGGGCATGTGTTTTGTGATCATCTCGGGCGGCATCGATCTGTCGGTGGGGTCGATGGCGGCGCTGATTGCGGGCTCGGTCATCCTGTTCATGAACGCCATGGCGCCCGTGCTGGGCTCGCCCATGGCGGCTGTGGTGGTGGGCATGGTGCTGGCGGTGGTGCTGGGCGCGGTGTTCGGGCTGGTGCATGGCCTGCTCATCACCAAGGGCCGCATCGAGCCTTTCATCGTCACGCTGGGCACGCTGGGTATCTTCCGCGCGTACCTCACGTACTTCTCCAACGGCGGCGCGATCACGCTGGAGAACGATCTGTCGGACATCTACAGCCCGGTGTACTACGCCAACCTGCTGGGTGTGCCGATTCCGGTTTGGATCTTCCTGCTGGTGGCGGTGGTGGGCGGCGTCATCCTGAACCGCACGGCCTATGGCCGCTATGTGCAGGCCATCGGCTCCAACGAGCAGGTGGCGCAGTACGCGGCGGTGGACGTGCACAAGATCAAGATCCTGACGTACATGCTGCTGGGCGTGTGCGTGGGCATTGCCACGCTGCTGTATGTGCCGCGCTTGGGCTCTGCATCGCCCACCACGGGGCTGCTGTGGGAGCTGGAGGCGATTGCCGCCGTCATCGTGGGCGGCACCGTCTTGAAGGGCGGGGCGGGCAGCATCACCGGCACGGTGGTGGGGGCCATCCTGCTCTCGGTCATCAGCAACATCCTCAACCTCACCAGCATCATCAGCGTGTACCTGAATGCGGCGGTGCAGGGGTTCGTGATTATTGCGGTTGCCTTCATGCAAAGGGGCAAGCGGTGATGGATCTTCGTTTTTCTCGGTAGGTCATTTGACTTTCGTGTTCCCCAGCCGGCCAGCTTCCATGGCCATATTCCAAAGCAACAGGAGACAACGCATGAACAGCCAACTTTCTTCTTTCACCCGCCGCCTGGCCCTCACGGCCGTGGGCGCCGCTGCCTTCGCATTGGCCGCCCCCGCCATGGCGCAGGCCAACAAGACGGTGGTGGGCGTGGCCATTCCGTCGGCCACGCACGGCTTTACCGGCGGCATCGTGTACTGGGCCAACCAGGCCAAGAAGGACCTGGAGAAGGCCCACCCCGGCCTGCAGGTCATCGTCAAGACCGCAGGCGGCGCGCCCGAGCAGGCCAACCAGTTGCAAGACTTGGTCACGGTGAACAAGATCAATGCGTTGGTCATCTTCCCGTTTGAATCGGCCGCGCTGACCAAGCCCGTGGCCCAGGTCAAGGCCAAGGGCGTGTACGTGACGGTGGTGGACCGGGGCCTGACCGACACCAGCGCGCAGGACGCGTACGTGGCCGGTGACAACACGGCGTTCGGCAAGATTCCGGCCGAGTACATCGCCAAGGCGCTGGGCGGCAAGGGCAATGTGGTGGCCATGCGCGGCATTGCGACCACGCTGGACAACGAGCGCATGGACGCGTTCAACAGCGTGCTGAAGAACCACCCCGGCATCAAGCTGCTGGACGCCAAATACGCCAACTGGAACCGCGACGACGCCTTCAAGGTGATGCAGGACTACCTGACCCGCTTCCCGCAGATCGACGCCGTATGGGCCGCCGACGATGACATGGCCGTGGGCGTGCTCAAGGCCATCGAGCAGGCCAAGCGCAAGGACATCAAACTGGTGTTTGGCGGCGCGGGTGCCAAGGGCATGATCAAGACGCTGATGGACGGCAGCAACCCGCTCATCCAGGCCAACGTGTCGTACAGCCCCAAGTTCATCTACGACTCGATCAAGCTCACGGCCGAGGCGCGGATCAAGGGCGAGAAGCTGCCCGCCAACACCATCATTCCGTCGGTGCTGATCACGAAGGAAACGGCGAAGGACTTTTACTTTCCTGATTCGCCGTTTTGATGGCGTCAATGTGAGTCAAGTTGCCTGATCAGGAACATCCCTCAGATGAGGACATCAGCCCGTGCACCCGCAGCGGCGCTGGGGGTTGACCCCCTCTCCCCTCGCGGGAGAGGGTTGGGGAGAGGGGCTGCACCCGCGCCGCGCCCGTTTCACTCCCCCCTCTCCCCGGCCCTCTCCCACCAGGGGAGAGGGTGTGAGGGGCGATCTGAGATGTGTGAAAAATCAAGCCAAATTGGCCTCTAGAGCTTATCCAGTAAGCGCTAGCAGCTATTGAAAATATAGCTTATAGCCGCTTCGAACCTGCAACCCAACGTCCCTTGGAGCCGCCATGCCAAGACCCGTCACCCTCTTCACCGGCCAGTGGGCCGACCTGCCTTTGGCAGAACTTGCGCCCCTGGCCAAAAGCATGGGCTACGACGGCCTGGAGCTGGCGTGCTGGGGCGACCATTTCAACGTGCAGGAGGCGCTGGCGTCGCCCCAGTACGTCAAAGACAAACATGCACTGCTGGCCCAGCACGGCCTGCAATGTTTTGCCATCGGCAACCATCTGGTGGGCCAGGCCGTGTGCGATCTGATCGACGAGCGCCACCAGTCCATCCTGCCACCCCATGTGTGGGGCGATGGCGAGCCCGAGGGGGTGCGCCAGCGCGCAGCGGCCGAGCTGTCGGACACAGCGCGCGCTGCCGCCAAGTTTGGCGTGAAGACGGTCACGGGCTTCACTGGCTCATCGGTCTGGCATTCGATCTATGCCTTTCCGCCCACCACGCAGGAATACTGGGACAAGGGCTTTGCCGATTTTGCGAAGCGCTTTGGCCCCATCCTCGATGTGTTCGAGCAGCACGACATCAATTTCGCGCTGGAGGTGCACCCCACCGAAATCGCGTTCGACATCGCCTCGGCCGAGCGCGCGATTGCAGCCGTGGGCGGCAACAAGCGCTTTGGCTTCAACTACGACCCGAGCCATCTGGCCTACCAGGGCGTGGACTACGTGAAGTTCATCCGCCAGTTTGCCGACCGCATCTACAACGCCCACATGAAGGACGTGTGGTGGGGCAAGGGCGACGGCACGGTGGGCACCTTCGGCGGGCACACCAGCTTTGGCGATGCGCGGCGGAACTGGGACTTTCGCAGCGTGGGGCGCGGGATGATCGATTTCGAATCCATCATCGTGGCGCTCAACGACATCGGCTACCAGGGCCCGCTCTCGGTGGAGTGGGAAGACAGCCGCATGGACCGCGTGCACGGCGCAACGGAGAGCGCGGCGTTCTGCAAACGGCTGGATTTCAAGCCGGCGGCGGGCGCGTTCGACGCCGTATTTGCGCGCGACAAGCAAGCCTAGCCGCACCCCTGCATAAAACCGATAACAACAACACACAGCGAGCAAAGGCGTTTCGTATGTCCAGTCCCCAAAAGCTCCGCTACGCCATGGTGGGCGGCGGTCATGGCGCCTTCATCGGCGCGGTGCACCGCAAGGCCATGGCGCTCGACGGCCAGTTTGAACTGGTGGCGGGCGCGCTCTCGTCCTCACCCGAGCGGGCGCGCGCATCCGGCGCCGAACTGGGCCTGGCGGACGACCGCAACCACGGCAGCTGGCAGGACCTGCTGGCCGACGAACTGCGCCGCCCGGCGCACGAGCGCATCGATCTGGTGAGCATCGTCACCCCCAACCATGTGCACCACCCGGTGGCGCTGGCGTTTGTGCAGGCGGGCTTCCATGTGGTGTGCGACAAGCCGCTGGTGCACACCCGCGCGCAGGCCGACGAGCTGGTGGCCGCCGTGAAGAAGGCGGGCACCGTGTTTGGCGTCACGTACAACTACACCGGCTACCCGATGGTGCGTGAGGCGCGCCACCTGGTGCACAGCGGTGTGCTGGGCCAGCTCCGCAAGATCACCGTCGAATACAACCAGGGCTGGCTGGCCACAGCCGTGGAAGAGGGCGGCGCCAACAAGCAGGCCGACTGGCGGCTGGACCCGGCGCGCAGCGGCAGCGCAGGAACCCTGGGGGACATCGGATCACACGCCGAAAACCTGGCCGCCACCGTCACCGGACAGCACCCCGCCTGGGTGTGCGCCGACCTCACCACCTTTGGCGCCGGGCGCAGGCTGGACGACGACGCCCAGCTGCTGCTGCGCTACGACAGCGGCGCGCGCGGCTTCATCGTGGCATCGCAAGTGGCAGCGGGGTTGGAGAACGACCTGCGCCTGCAGGTGTCCGGCACGCTGGGCACCATCACCTGGCGGCAGGAAGAACCCAACCAGCTCATCCACTCCCCCGTGGACGGCCCTCGCCGCATCCTCACGCGCGGCTCACCCTGGCTCAGCCCGGCGGCGCTGCGCGCCGGGCGCATCCCTGCGGGGCACCCCGAGGCGTTCATCGAAGCCTTTGCCAACATCTACCTGGGTGTGGCGGCCGACATCCGCGCGCATGCCGCTGGCCGCGCGGCCGACCCTTTGGCTGCCGACTATCCGCGCGTGGAAGATGGTGCCGAGGGGGTGCGCTTTATCGAAAAGGTGGTGGAGTCCGCTGCGAGCGAGCGCAAATGGACCGCATTGGCCCACTCTGCTGGCCTGAATGTTTGAATCAGATTGGCCCGTAGCGCTTATCAGAAAAGCGCAGACAGCTATCTATTTGTGACCGTTTGACGGGCCGTCGGCAGCCGTTGGTCAGTTGCCTGCCAGCTGAAACCGCTGGTCAAAGTTCATCTTGCCCAGCACACGCAGTGCCGCCGTGCGGGTGGCGTTGTCCACCTTGCTGATGTCCAGGCTGTAGCGCTTGGCGGTGGACACCACGTCCACGCTTTTGGGGCCCCACTGCACCGCGACCAGCAGGGCGGGGCGCTGGCCCGCTTCGGCACCCACCGACACACCGCGCTGCTCGGGCCGCAGCATGAATTCCAGCCGAGGGGTGCGCACCAGGGTGAGGCGGTGGGCGCCCTGTGGGCCCAGCGCGAACGAGACGACCCAGTCGTCTTCGTCTTCCACCGTCAGAAATGGGACATGCTGCGGAGCGGCCATGGTGAGGGTGCTGTGGGTGGACGGGCGGGCGGATGGGCCGCCGTGGTGCGCAGCCCGGGTGCGGGCGGCCGCCAGTATGCCGTTGCAAAAGCTGTGCCGAGGTCGGGAGAACCCGAGGTTGGGCGCATCCAACGCGCTGGTGGCGTTGTCAGGCTGGTGCAAGCTGGTGTGGGGCGGGCTGGCGTTGCGCTGGCTCAGGCTGTCTTGAACGGGCTGCGTTCGTGCAGTTCGCTCAGGTACTCAGCCACCCCGGCGCCTTCGCGCTGCAGGAACCGCTCCACCGCGTCGGCAAAAGCCGGGTGCGCCAGCCAGTGGGCGCTGGTGGCCTGCACGGGCAGCAGGGCGCGGGCCATCTTGTGCTCGCCCTGGGCGCCGCCCTCAAAGCGGATCACGCCGTGCTCGATGCACCACTGCAGTGGCTGGTAGTAGCAGGCTTCGAAGTGCAGGCAGTCCACGCGCTCCAGCGCGCCCCAATACCGGCCGTAGGCCACAATGTTTTGGTCTTTTTGGCTGCCAGCGCTGGATGGCAAAGCGCTGATAGCTATCAAACTGCTAGCAATTGGCTGGCCGTCGCGCTCGGCCACAAACAGCAGCCAGGCCTCGGGCATGTGGGCCGCCATGCGGGCGAAGAAGTCCCGCGTGAGGTAGGGCGGGTTGCCGTGTTCGAGGTAGGTGCGTTCGTAGCAGCGGTAGAAAAAATCCCAGTCGGCTGCACTGATGTCCGCCCCGCGCGACCAGCGAAACGTGACCCCGGCATCCGCCACGCGGCGGCGCTCCTGGCGGATCTTCTTGCGTTTGTCCTGGGCGAGGCTGGCCAAAAAATGGTCGAAGTCTGAGTATTGATTGTTCTTCCAATGGAACTGCACGGTGTGCCGCAGCATCAGGTCTTGCTGCGCACTGGTCAGCACGTCGTCGTCGCTGGCAAACAGGATGTGCACGGACGACACGTTTTCGTCCTCGCACCACTGGCACACGGCCTGCACCAGCAGAGCGCGTGCAGCATCGTCACGGGCCAAAAGGCGGCTGCCCGGCACGGGGGTGAAGGGCACGGCGATCACGGCCTTGGGGTAGTAGGGCACGCCGTGCTGCTCGTAGGCGCTGGCCCAGGCCCAGTCGAACACGTACTCGCCGTAGGAGTGGTTCTTGAGGTACAGCGGGCAGGCGGCAATCAGGGTGTCGCCCTCCCACAGGGTCATGAAGCGCGGCGCCCAGCCGGTGCGTGGGGTGGCGCTGTCGCTGGTCTCCAGGGCGGCCAGGTACTCGTGGCGCATGAAGGGCGTGGGGTGGCTTTGCTGGGCCAGCAGGGTGTTCCAGGCCGCAGCATCCACGTCCAGCGCAGTGGCAAGTACGCGGGCGATAATGGCAGATTCAGCCATGCACGCCCCGGGTTTGTTTTGCAAGCTGCGGGCCCGTGTGGGCGGTGTTCAACCTGGCCGCAGGGGCCGATTCCAGTTCCATGACGCTCTCCATTTGCACTGCGCAGCTCAACTTTGTTGTGGGCGACATGCCCGGCAACGCCCAAAAGATCATTGCGGCGGCCCGCGAGGCGTATGCCCAGGGCGCCCGCTTGCTGCTGACGCCCGAGCTGGCGATTTGCGGCTATGCGGCCGAAGACCTGTTCCTGCGCCCCGCCTTCATTGCGGCCTGTGATGATGCCGTGAAAACCGTGGCCCGCGAGACTGCGGGGTTGAAAGGCCTGGCCATTGTGCTGGGCCACCCGCAGGCCGTGGCGCCCGATGCTCCGGCGTTCAGCGCTTGCTTCAATGCCGCCAGCCTGCTGCGCGATGGGCAGATCGAGCAGACCTATGCCAAGCGCGAGCTGCCCAACTACCAGGTGTTTGACGAGCGCCGCTACTTTGTGGCGGGCGACAAGTCTTGCATCTTCGAGGTGGAAGGCGTGCGCGTGGGGGTGCTGGTGTGCGAAGACGCGTGGTTTGCCACCCCTGCACGCGATGCTGCCGTAGCGGGGGCACAAATGCTGGCGGTGATCAATGCATCGCCTTTCCACCTGGGCAAGAGCGCCGAGCGCGAAGCCACCATGCGCGAGCGGGTGGCCGAGACGGGCTTGCCGCTGGTGTACGCGCACCTGGTCGGCGGGCAGGATGAGGTGGTGTTTGAAGGCCGCTCGTTCGCGCTCAATGCCGATGGCACGGTGGCCTGCCGGGGGCCGGGTTTTGAAGAAAAACTGGTGTTTGCGCAGGTCCATCAAGCGCAATCTGCTATAAAAATTGAAGCAGACGTAGCTCCAGAGAAAAGCCTGGAGGCCGACCTGTGGGATGCGCTGGTGCTAGGCGTGCGCGACTATGTGGGCAAGAACGGCTTCCCTGGCGCGCTGCTCGGGCTGTCGGGGGGCATCGATTCGGCCCTCGTGCTGGCGATTGCCGTGGATGCGCTGGGGGCCGACAAGGTGCGCACGGTGATGATGCCTTCGCCCTACACGGCCGACATCAGCTGGATCGACGCGCGCGACATGGCCGAGCGCCTGGGCGTGCGCTACGACGAGATCTCCATCAAGCCGCAGTTCGAGGCCTTCAAGGCCGCGCTCGCCAGCGACTTTGCAGGGCTACCCGAAGACACGACCGAAGAAAACCTGCAGGCGCGCATCCGGGGCACGCTGCTCATGGCGCTGTCCAACAAGTTCGGATCCATCGTGCTCACCACGGGCAACAAGAGCGAGATGTCCACGGGCTACTGCACGCTGTACGGTGACATGGCAGGGGGCTTCGCCGTGATCAAGGACGTGGCCAAGACCCGCGTGTTCGACCTGGCCCGCTGGCGCAACGCCAACGACCCGTATGGCACGGGCGCCAGTCCGATTCCAGAGCGAATCATCACGCGCCCGCCCAGCGCCGAGCTGCGGCCCGACCAGAAAGACCAGGACAGCCTGCCGCCCTACGAGGTGCTGGACGCCATCGTGGCGCGCTACATGGAGAACGACGAGCCCATCGAGTCCATCATCGCCAGCGGCTTTGAACGTGCCGATGTGGAGCGTGTCACGCGCCTCATCAAGCTCAACGAGTACAAGCGCCGCCAGGCGCCGGTAGGGATTCGCGTCACGCGCCGCAGCTTTGGCAAGGACTGGCGTTACCCTATCACCAGCAAATTCAGGGCGTGACGCTTCGGCGCTGCGCTTTCAGACCCCTTTTTTTACATCCTCCAGGAGACCCGCCATGAAAATGATCACCGCCGTCATCAAGCCCTTCAAGCTCGAAGAAGTCCGCGAAGCCCTGGCCGAGTGTGGCGTGACCGGTCTCACCGTGACCGAGGTGAAGGGTTTTGGCCGTCAGAAGGGCCACACCGAGCTGTACCGTGGCGCCGAGTACGTGGTGGACTTCCTGCCCAAGGTCAAGGTCGAGGTTGTCGTGAAAACCGAGGACGTGGACCGCTGTGTGGACGCCATCGTGAATGTGGCGCGCACCGGCAAGATTGGCGACGGCAAGATTTTTGTGACGGCTGTGGAGCGTGTGGTGCGTATCCGTACTGGGGATCTGGACGACGCGGCTGTGTAAGGCTCCCCCCTTAGTCGCTGCGCACCTTCCCCCTGAGGGGGACGCCACCAGTGGCCTGGCAAAGCCAGTTCCACGGTGGCGCTGGCCTTGCGCTGCGCCAGTTTTTTGAAGGCCGTTAGATCACCGAGCGCAGCGGGACGGGCGCTTGGTCGGGGCCGGCGTCTTGCACCAGCGTGCGCAGCAGTGCCTCGGCATCGGTAGAGGCGTGCAGCAGGCCCATCTGCCATTCGCCCATGAAGCCGCTGGTCACGCTGGTCTGCAGAAAGTCCAGCAGGCCGTCGTAGTAGCCGGCCACATTGAGCAGGCCCAGGGGCTTGTCGTGGTAGCCCAGCTGGCGCCAGGTCCACACTTCAAACAGTTCTTCAAAAGTGCCGATGCCGCCGGGCAGGGCCAAAAAGGCATCGCTGCGCTCGGCCATCATGGCCTTGCGTTCGTGCATGGTCTGCACGATGTGCAACTCGTCGCATTGGCGGTTGGCCAGCTCTTTGTCGACCAGCGCCTGGGGAATCACGCCCACTACGCGCCCGCCCGCAAGCCGCGTGGCTTCGGCCACCGTACCCATGAGGCCGCTGCGGCCGCCGCCATACACCAGCTGGCCGCCGTACTCGCCAATCCATTGGCCCACGGCTTTGGCAGCGTCGGCAAAGGCCGTGTTCTCGCCAGGTCGCGAGCCGCAATACACACACACGGAAAAAGTCGGTTCAGCCATGGAAAATCCTCTGAAAAACCGCTGCACCCCAGATGCCCGCGCACAGCAGCAAGGCCAGCAGTACGGCAGCGCTGCCCATGTCCTTGGCGCGTTTGGAAAGGTCGTGCCACTCGGGGCCGATGCGGTCGATGGCGGTTTCGATGCCGGTGTTGAGCAGCTCCACGATCATCACGATCACCACAGAGCCTGCCAGCAGCGCGGTTTCTACCCAGCTTTGCCCCAGCCAGAGAGACGCGGGCAGCAGCACCAGGGCGGCAATGGCTTCCTGGCGGAATGCCTTTTCGTTCCAGCCTGCGCGAAGGCCTTCGATGGAGTAACCCGCAGCGTGCCAGATGCGGTTCAAGCCCGTGCGGGCCTTCTGGGGGTTGGCGGGCGCGGAGGACTCGGGTGGGGACAGGGGCATAGGGATATTGTGTCGCAGCCGCATGACAGCGGGCGTTGCAGCCCGCGCGCGGGTGCTACTTTTTCGGAAGCTCGAAGTGCACCAGGCGCGTGCCTGCCAGGGCGTCGTGCCAGAACTGCCGCTCGGGATGAAAGCGGCTCAGGATGGCCCAGATGGCAACCCAGCCGAACAGCAGCACCAGCACTTCAATGGCCGAGACCCCCAACAGATAGGCTGCCAAGGGCGGCAGGAACCACACCCAGCTCAGCAGATAGCGCAGCAGCGCACGCGCCTGGGTGATGGGTTGCCCGGCGGTGTCCACCACACGGATGAGCCAGGTCTTTTGAGCCAGGGTCTGGCCTTTGGCCCAGAACCAGGTGAAGTAAATGCCAAACACCACAAACAGAAAGGCCTGCAGGGCGTGCCGGTTGTCCAGGGCGTGGCGGGTTTGGCTGAGGGTGCCGAACAGGTAGCCTGCAATGAAGACCACCCCGAACATGAGCATGCCCTCATACAGCCAGCAGGCCATGCGGCGCCACAAATTGGGCGTGGGGCCGAGGGCGGCGGAAGAGGTCTTTGCAGAGAGGGATGCCTGCGGTGCTGGGGCGGGAGGGGTGGCGGTCATTCCAGAAGGCGAAAGCAAGGCGGAGAGTGTCGGCCAGCGACGGGACTACTGAGGATACAGGCCAGAGTTGTCGGGAGTGACCATGGGCGCTGTTGTCGCAGGTGTTTCTGCGGAACCTGCGCCCAGAGGGGGGAGTGCTGCTGGTATTGCCACCGGAATCGAGACGGGGGCAGTCTCGACCACGTTGGAGGCCGGATTTTGCGTGGGCACGCCGGTCGCCGGGGGCGCCGTGGGGGTGACCGGTGCCGCCACACGGGGGGCGCTGTGGTCGAGCACGGGCGGAATCTTCGGTGCGTTGGGGCGGCTGGGGTTGGCCTGCGTGGCCGCAGGAACCTGGGCCAGCTTCTTGGGCGACACGGGGCGCAAGGCCGTGGCGGCGCCCTTGGGCTTGGGGGCGGCACGCGCAGCCAGCGCACGTTTTTCCTCGTCGGACAGCGCCTGGTATGCCTCCCACTGGGCGCGTTTGTCGTCGCGGGCAAGCCGGTTGGTGACTGCATAGTTCAGCCGGGCCTGGTTGCGCTGCTGTGCGCTCAGGCTGGCCCAGTCCGTCATGCGGTCATGAAATTTGGCCTGTTCTTCTTCAGGAAGCGCCGAGAAATTGGCGGCCAGCGCAAGCCAGCGGCGCTTTTGCGCTTCGCTGATGAGCGCCCAGCGCTCTGCCAGTGGGTACAGCGCCAGTTTCTGGGGCGTGGTCAGGGTTTCCCAGCCCGGGCCGGTCTCGACCTGTGGCACTGCCATGGCGCCAGGCCGGGTGGACGTGCGGGCATTGTTGGGGCTGGCAACCGCAGCTTCAGCCCCCGCAGGCAGCAGGGTGCCGGGTGCCATGCGCATCTGTACCAGCACCTGGCCACCCACCGCTGCGAGCACGCCCAAGAGCGCCAAAGCCAGCACGAAGGCTGGCAGGGCAGGGGAAGCGTCGGGTGAACTTGGGTGCATGCAGTACGCGGTCGGGGGCGGGGCTCAGTTCGACGGGGCAGAGGTTTTGAGGAATTGTACGAAGCCAGGGTCAGCGTAGGCTGCTGGCGGCAAATCGTCGGTCAAAAGGGCTGCATCGACTTCGGCCAGGTCATTGGCGCTGCTTTCGTCCTGGGCAATGTTGATGACCACCAGCCCCACCACCAGTGCCATCAGCGGAACGGCAGACACCAGTGCATTCCACCAGCCGCCACCCTCGTTGCCGCCACGGCCCAGCGTGGCACTGCCACCCGCATGCACCACAACGGGTGCAGCCAGACGCACCGGCACGGTGTCTTTCTTGCGCTTGGCAAGGGCTTGCATGCGCGAGGCGCGCAGCCGTTCGGAAATGTCGTAAGGCAATTCGTCGGTGCCGCTGGACAAGCGCGCCGTGACGCGCAGTGCAAAGCGCTCTGCCGCAGCTTCTGCCTGTGTCGATGGGGTCTGTACAGTGTTCATGGCTCGATTCCTTTGGCCTTCAGTGCCTTGCTGAGGGTTTGTATGGCACGAAAACAGTGCGTTTTGACGCTGCCTTCGGAGCAGCCCATGGCGGCTGCCGTTTCTGCTACATCCATTTCTTCCCAGTAACGCATCAGGAACGCTTCCCGTTGACGTGGGGGCAGCTCGGCAATCTCGGCTTCGATCCCGTGAAAAATCTGCGCCCGCCGGGTCAGATCCTCAGCGCTCTCTGCCCGTTCCCCATTTTCTGGTCCTGAATACGCTTCAAGCAGATCAAAATCCATGCCATCTTCGCCGGGACCTTCAAAGTCGCTCATGCTCGAAAACAGTGCATTGCGGGTTTTCTGGCGGCGAAACCAGTCCAGCGTGCAGTTGGAAAGTATGCGCTGGTAGAGCATGGGCAGCTCAGCCGCCGGCTTGTCACCATAGTGCTCTGCCAGCTTGAGCATGCTGTCCTGCACGATGTCGAGCGCCGCTTCCTCATTGCGAACGTGGTAGACCGAGCGCTTGAATGCGCGCTTTTCTACACTTTTGAGGAAGTCGGAGAGTTCTCGTTCGGTTGCCAAGACGGGTCAGCCCGGGAGGGGATCGGTGCCGGTGAGTTCACAAAAATGTGGCTATCCGGCACGTGGAGCCTTTAATTATCGCATCCGCCGGGGTTTTTTTCGGGGGATGGCAGTTTTACATGTGTTGCAGTGCGATAATCGCCACTGCAATTCAAAGGCAAACGGGTCACGGTCCGGCGCGGCAATCATCCCGCCCATGTCCTTGGCCTCAAGTTCCAAGCTGGCTTCACAAGAGCGCATGTTAGGAGCACCCAAGGTTTTTCGTCAGAGAAATTCACAAAGGTTGATCGATCATGGAAATCTCCAAGGCTGAAATCTCTTCAGCGGCCGCTGCTTCGCAGGGCAACACCTCCCCCGCTTCCGGTGCTCAGGACCTCATGGGTTCCGAGATCCTCATCAAGTCGCTTCAGGCTGAGAACGTCCAGTACATCTGGGGCTATCCCGGCGGTGCAGTTCTCTACATCTACGACGCGCTCTACAAACAAGACACCATCCAGCACGTGCTGGTGCGCCATGAGCAGGCCGCCGTGCACGCTGCCGACGGCTATGCCCGCGCCACGGGTGAAGTGGGCGTTGCGCTGGTCACATCCGGCCCAGGTCTCACCAACGCAGTGACCGGTATCGCTACGGCGTACATGGACAGCATCCCGATGGTGATCATTTCCGGACAGGTGCCCACGCCCGCCATCGGGCTGGATGCCTTCCAGGAGTGCGACACGGTCGGTATTACCCGCCCCATCGTCAAACACAATTTCCTCGTCAAGGACCCGCGCGATCTGGCCATGACGATGAAGAAGGCCTTCCACATTGCCCGCACCGGCCGCCCCGGCCCCGTGGTGGTGGATGTGCCCAAGGACGTTTCCTTCAAGAAGGTGCCGTACAGTGGCTATCCACAAAGCGTGGAAATGCGCTCGTACAACCCTGTGCGCAAGGGCCATGGTGGTCAGATTCGCAAGGCGCTGCAACTCCTGCTGGCGGCCAAGCGTCCCTACATCTACACCGGCGGTGGCGTGCTGCTGGGCAATGCCACCAATGAGTTGCGCACGCTGGTGGACATGCTGGGCTACCCGGTCACCAACACGCTGATGGGCCTGGGTGCATACCCCGCATCGGACCGCAAGTTCCTGGGCATGCTGGGCATGCACGGCACCATCGAGGCCAACAACGCCATGCAGAACTGCGACGTGCTGTTGGCCGTGGGCGCGCGTTTTGATGACCGCGTGATCGGCAACCCCAAGCACTTTGCGCAGAACGACCGCAAGATCATCCACGTTGATATTGACCCGTCGAGCATTTCCAAGCGCGTGAAGGTCGATATCCCGATCGTCGGCGACGTCAAGGACGTGCTCACCGAGCTGATCTCCATGATCCGCGAGAGCAGCACGCGCCCTGACTCGGGTGCTCTGGCCGCCTGGTGGGACACCATTGAAGGCTGGCGCAAGCGCGACTGCCTCAAGTACAGCATGGGCAGCCCAGACGTCATCAAGCCCCAGTACGTGGTCGAAACGCTGTGGAACATGACCAAGGACGCGGACACCTACATCACGTCCGACGTGGGTCAGCACCAGATGTGGGCCGCGCAGTACTACCGCTTTGACGAGCCACGCCGCTGGATCAACTCTGGCGGCCTGGGCACCATGGGCGTGGGCATCCCGTACGCCATGGGCATCAAGCTGGCAAAGCCGCAGTCCGAGGTGTTCTGTATCACTGGCGAAGGCTCGGTGCAGATGAACATCCAGGAGCTGTCCACCTGCCTGCAGTACAACACGCCGATCAAGATCTGCTCGCTGAACAACCGCTACCTGGGCATGGTGCGGCAGTGGCAAGAGATCGAATACTCCGGCCGCTACAGCCACAGCTACATGGACGCGCTGCCCAACTTCGTGAAGCTGGCAGAGGCGTACGGCCATGTGGGCATGTTGATCGAGAGTCCCAAGGACGTAGAGCCCGCTCTGCGCGAAGCCCGCAAGCTCAAGGACCGCACCGTGTTCATGGACTTCCGCACCGACCCCACCGAGAACGTGTTCCCGATGGTCCAGGCCGGCAAGGGCATTACCGAGATGCTGCTGGGGTCGGAGGACCTTTAAGCCAAATCGGCCTCCAGCGCTTGTTCATCAAGCGCTACCAGCTATCGAATAGATAGCATTCACTTTTTGACGAATCTATTGCCTGCCAAGCCCGTGCATTACCGTGCACGGGGGAGGGCAGCGAAAAGAGGAATCTGCACCTATGAAACACATCATTGCCGTTCTGCTGGAAAACGAACCCGGTGCGCTGTCGCGCGTTGTAGGCCTGTTTTCTGCCCGTGGTTACAACATCGAATCGCTCACCGTGGCGCCCACTGAGGATCCATCGCTCTCGCGCATGACGATCCAGACCACGGGCTCCGACGATGTGATCGAACAGATCACCAAGCACCTGAACCGCCTCATTGAGGTCGTGAAGGTGGTGGATCTCACCGAAGGTGCCTACACCGAGCGCGAGCTCATGATGGTGAAGGTGCGCGCGGTGGGCAAGGAGCGCGAGGAGATGAAGCGCATGGCCGACATCTTCCGTGGCCGCATCATCGACGTGACCGAGAAGAGCTACACGATTGAGCTGACCGGCGACCAGTCGAAGAACGACGCTTTTCTGCAGGCCATTGACCGCACCGCCATCTTGGAAACCGTACGTACGGGTGCCAGCGGCATCGGCCGCGGCGAGCGCATCTTGCGCGTGTAAGACAATTCACCCCGTTTTTCCCATTTCAACCCCCAACAACGCATTTCAACCGGAGCGACCCATGAAAGTTTTCTACGACAAAGACACCGACCTGAGCCTGATCAAAGGCAAGACCGTGGCCATCATCGGCTACGGCTCGCAGGGCCATGCCCACGCACAAAACCTGAACGACAGTGGCGTGAAGGTCGTGGTCGGCCTGCGCAAGGGCGGTGCATCGTGGGACAAGGTCGGCAAGGCTGGCCTGACGGTTCTGGAAGTCAACGACGCCGTCAAATCCGCTGACGTGGTCATGATCCTGCTGCCCGACGAAGACATCGCAGCCGTCTACAAGAACAACGTCGAACCCAACATCAAGCAAGGCGCCTCGCTGGCCTTTGCCCACGGCTTCAACGTGCACTACAACCAAGTCGTGCCCCGTGCTGACCTGGACGTGTGGATGGTGGCGCCCAAGGCCCCTGGCCACACCGTGCGCAACACCTACACCCAAGGCGGCGGCGTGCCCCACCTGGTGGCCGTGCACCAAGACAAGTCCGGCAAGGCCCGTGACTTGGCCCTGAGCTACGCAGCTGCCAACGGCGGCGGCAAGGCCGGCATCATCGAGACCAACTTCAAGGAAGAAACCGAGACCGACCTGTTCGGCGAACAAGCCGTGTTGTGCGGCGGTGCCGTCGAGCTGATCAAGATGGGTTACGAAACCCTGGTTGAAGCTGGCTACGCCCCTGAAATGGCCTACTTCGAATGCCTGCACGAGCTCAAGCTCATCGTGGACCTGATCTACGAAGGCGGCATTGCCAACATGAACTACTCGATCTCGAACAATGCCGAGTACGGTGAGTACGTGACCGGCCCTGAAGTGATCAACGAGCAGTCGCGCGCCGCCATGCGCAATGCCTTGAAGCGCATCCAGAACGGCGACTACGCCAAGATGTTCATCCAGGAAGGCCGTCTGAACTACCCTTCGATGACAGCCCGTCGCCGCAACACGGCCGACCACAGCATCGAAAAGGTGGGCGGCCAACTGCGCGCCATGATGCCTTGGATCGCCAAGAACAAGCTGGTCGATCAGACCCGCAACTGATTCTCCATCGCTGGAGCATCACGAGGCCACTTCGGTGGCCTTTTTCGTTGGCGGTCGGTCCTGTTGGCAGGCGCTACACTGCGACCTTCGCCTTGATGGCGCGCGGCGATCTGTCTGTGCAGCGGGAATTGCCGGATACTATAAATTTAATAGCTGCTCACGCAATATGGGCAAGCGCTGGAGGTCAATTTAATGCATGACGGCAATGAATCCACCGACAACCCCGGTGTGATGGTGCGCAAACGGCGCAAGGGCATCTACATCCTGCCCAACCTGTTCACGCTGGCGGCATTGTTTGGGGGCTTCTATTCGATCGTGATGGCCATGAACGGCCGTTTCGATATGGCGGCCGTGGGCGTTTTTTGTGCGATGGTGCTCGACAGTCTTGATGGCCGGGTAGCGCGCATGACCAATACCCAGAGTGCGTTTGGCGAGCAGATGGATTCGCTCTCCGACATGGTGTCCTTTGGAGCGGCGCCTGCCCTGATCGCCTATGAGTGGTCCCTCCAGGGGCTGGGCCGCTGGGGCTGGATTGCCGCATTTGTGTACTGCGCCTGTGCCGCGCTTCGCCTGGCGCGCTTCAATGTGAATACCGGCGTGGTGGACAAGCGCTATTTTCAGGGGCTGCCTTCGCCAGCCGCTGCAGCTTTGGTGGCGGGGTTCATCTGGCTGATGACCGAGCTGGGCGTGCATCCTGGTGAAGACCACTGGCTGACCTGGAGTCAGACGACCTGGATCATGTTCGCATTCACGCTGTACGCGGGGCTCACCATGGTGACCAATGTGCCGTTCTACAGCTTCAAGGATGTGCAGATGAAAAAGAGCGTGCCTTTTGCAGCCATTGTGTTGATCGCGCTGGGCATTGCCATCATCAACATCCACCCGCCCATCGTGCTGTTTGGTGTGTTCGTGTTCTACGGCCTGAGCGGTTACGGCGTGTACGCCTGGCGCAAGGCCAAAGGACAGCACAGCAGCGTGATCAGCACCTCGACGGACGAACCGGACGAACGTGGACTGCACAAGTGATTGGAATGATGTCTGGCCAGTTGTGCTACATTGCACCGCATGAATTCGTTTGCACTGGCTCTACTGCTACCTCCCTACGGGCGGAGACAGTAGGCGCACGCGCACACTTTTTCCACAAAGGCCCGTATGCACCCGCAACGGGCCTTTTGTTTTGGGCGCCAGATTTTTAGTGTTGCGGGCCAATTCCACCCCACCAGTACCAGGAGAAACAACATGGCTGACAAACTCATCATTTTCGACACCACCTTGCGCGATGGCGAGCAGTCCCCCGGCGCCTCGATGACCAAGGATGAGAAGCTGCGCATTGCCCGTCAGCTGGAGCGCCTGAAGGTGGACGTGATCGAAGCCGGTTTTGCGGCCAGCTCGAACGGCGATTTCGAGGCGGTGCAGGCGATAGCCAATGCCATCAGGGAGTCCACCATCTGCTCGCTGTCGCGCGCCAATGACCGCGACATTTCCCGCGCAGCAGAAGCGCTTGCAGGGGCGAACAGCGCGCGCATCCATACGTTCATTGCCACCAGCCCGCTGCACATGGAAAAGAAGCTGCGCATGACGCCAGAGCAAGTGCTGGAGCAGGCCAAGCAGTCGGTGCGTTTTGCGCGCAACCTGGTGGGAGATATTGAGTTCAGCCCCGAAGATGGCTACCGCAGCGACCCAGACTTCCTGTGCCGCGTGCTCGAAGCTGTGATCGCCGAGGGTGCCACGACCATCAATGTGCCCGACACCGTGGGCTATGCCATCCCCGAGCTGTACGGCAACTTCATCAAGACCCTGCGCGAGCGCATTCCCAACAGCGACAAGGCCATCTGGTCCGTGCACTGCCACAACGACCTCGGCATGGCCGTGGCCAATTCGCTGGCTGGTGTGAAGATTGGCGGCGCGCGCCAAGTGGAATGCACGATCAATGGTCTGGGTGAGCGCGCTGGCAACTGTTCGCTCGAAGAGGTGGTGATGGCGGTCAAGACCCGCCGCGACTATTTCAACCTCGATCTCAACATTGATACCCAGCACATCGTTGCGGCCAGCCGGATGGTCAGCCAGACCACGGGGTTCGTGGTGCAGCCGAACAAGGCGGTGGTGGGGGCCAATGCCTTTGCGCACGCCAGTGGTATCCATCAGGATGGCGTGCTCAAGGCGCGCGATACCTACGAAATCATGCGTGCCGAGGATGTGGGCTGGAGCGCCAACAAGATCGTGTTGGGCAAGCTCAGCGGCCGCAACGCCTTCAAGCAGCGCCTGCAGGAACTGGGTGTGAGCCTGGACAGTGAAACCGAAGTCAACACCGCTTTCACGCGTTTCAAGGAACTGGCCGATCGCAAGAGCGAGATTTTTGACGAGGACATCCTGGCACTGGTGAGTGATGAGAGCGTGACCAGCGAAAGGGAGCAATATGGCTTTGTCTCTCTGTTCCAGCAGAGCGAAACGGGTGAGCACCCCCGAGCACGCATCGTCTTTACGGTAGACGGCCAGGAGGTGCGGGGCGAGTCCGAAGGAAACGGCCCTGTGGATGCCTCGCTCAAGGCCATCGAATCGCATGTGAAGAGTGGTGCGGAGATGGTGCTGTACTCGGTGAACGCCATCAGCGGCTCGACAGAGAGCCAAGGCGAGGTCACCGTGCGCCTGCAGAACAGTGGCCGCGTGGTCAACGGCGTGGGAGCAGACCCCGATATCGTGGTCGCTTCGGCCAAGGCCTATCTGAGTGCGCTGAACAAGTTACAAAGTAAAGCTGACCGGGTGGCTGCACAGGGTTGAACGATCAATTTATAATTTCATTCACTTTCTTGGAAAGTCGCGCAAGGTATTGATCTTGCGCGACTTTTTTTGATTCTGTACACTGCTCAACACTTATTACCGTTTGGAGCACTTTGATGCACCATCGCCACCGCGCCGCAGTGACCCGTTTTTTCCATGTTTTGGGCTTTGTCGTTGTCAGTACGGCGCTGGTTGTGCCGATTGCGCACTCAGGGGAGCGCTCCAAGGCGCCAGCCAAAAAGCAGCAAGTCAGTTCGGCCAATGCCAAGCGCGCTGCTCCGGCCCGCAAGGTCGCTACCAATACCCGGGCTGTGCGTGTCACGGCCAAGACCGCCAAGGCGCCGACCCGTGTGTCCTTTGTGCCTGCCAAGCAGTCGTTCGGGCAAATGGCGGGGCTGCATGAGGTGAGTGATCCGCTGGACCTGAAGTCCAGCGTCGCACTCGTCATCGACCAGGACACGCATGAAGTCCTGCTCAGCAAGAATGATCAGGCCGTGCTTCCCATTGCGTCCCTGACCAAGCTCATGACGGGCTTGCTGATTTCCCAGGCCAAGCTGCCGATGGATGAGCCCATTACGATCACCCAGGATGACGTTGATACTGAAAAAGGCAGCCGCTCGCGCCTGACCGTGGGCTCTACGTTGACCCGGGGCGAGATGCTGCACTTGGCGCTCATGTCCAGCGAGAACCGCGCAGCGCATGCGCTGGGTCGTACGTACCCTGGTGGCCTCGAAGCGTTTGTTGTGCAGATGAATGTCAAGGCCCGCCTGCTCGGCATGACCGATACCCGTTATGTTGAGCCAACCGGCCTTTCCAGCCGCAACCAGTCCAGCGCACGTGACCTGGCTACTTTGGTGAATGTGGCGCATGGTGATCCCCTGCTGCGCGAACTGTCCACGTCACCGGGATATGAGGTGGCAGTGGGCCCCAAAACATTGCAGTACAACAACACCAATGGGCTGGTAAAAAACCCCACCTGGGACATTGGCCTCCAGAAAACCGGCTACATCTCGGAAGCAGGGCGCTGTCTGGTGATGCAAACCCAGATCGCCGGGCGCAAGCTCATCATGGTGTTTCTGGATTCGGCGGGCAAATTCAGCCGCCTGGGTGATGCTGAGCGTGTGCGCCATTGGGTGGAGTCGATGCCGTCATTGACGGCGCCTTTGCAGGCCCGTGCAGGGTCCAATGGGTGAGGCAGTTAATCCTGTAGCTTGTACATCCATCCCTTGTGCGCCAAGCATTTGGTGCTGGTAGCGTCGGCGGAATTTCGTGCCGACTGCCTTGTGCGCTGATTTGATGAATCCACCGGCCGACCGGGCATCACTGCCCGCGTCGGTTTTTTGCATGGATCAGGCCCGGCTGCGGTAGCTGTCGTGTCCCGAGGCTCAGCGAAGTCCCGGACGCAAACCCGCATCACCGGATGCCGACGCTTCCATGCTGGGTGTGTGACCCAGAGCCAGAGAAATCTCGTTGGCCGTGGCTTGGAGCTTGGGAAGCCATCCTTCGTCCAGTCGATCAGCGGGTGCTGATATGGACAGTCCGGCTACCAGCTTGCCTTGGTCATCGTAGACGCCAGCGGCCATGCAGCGCACGCCCAGTTCCAGCTCTTCGTTGTCGCGGGCAATACCGTACTGGCGTGCTTTGGCGAGTTCGCGCTCCAGGATGGGCAATTGGGTGATGCTGTTGCGGGTGTGTCCGGCCAGACCGGTTCGGGTGGCATAGGCCCGCACGCGCTGGGGGTCGTCCAGGGCCAGAAATAGCTTGCCTGTGGAGGTAAGGTGCAGAGGGGCCCGTCCGCCAATGGCGCGCACCACCTGCATGCCGGAGCGCTCACTGTAGGCACGTTCGACATACACAATTTCGTCGCCCTGGCGCATGCTCAGATTGACGGGCTGCTGGATTAGCTTGTGAAGATTGCGCATCGGGGTCAGGGCTGCATCGCGCACGCTCAGGCGCGCTTTTACGAGGTTGCCTAGTTCCAGCAGGCGCATGCCCAGTCGGTAGCTGCCCGATTCTGGCCGATCCACGAAACGGCCAATCGTGAGGTCGTTCAGGATGCGGTGCGTGGTGGACGGGTGCAGCCCTGTTTTCTCGCTGATTTCCTTGAGAGATATTGCCTCTTCGCGTGACGCCAGAACATCGATCAGCGTAAACATGCGTTCAAGCACCTGAACGCTGGGTTTGACGGGGATGCTGGGATCGTTTTTTTTCATGGACGGCGATGCAGTGACGGCCGCAGCATTTTATCTTGTGAAATGCGAGCCTGCATTCACGCGCTCAGATTCGCACCCGGGCTGGAGCGATGCCACTGGCCATCGGTCCGGATCTCGTGGGGGTGAAAGCGCGCCTTGTAGTTCATCTTGGGGCTGGCCTCGATCCAGTAGCCCAGGTACACATGGGGCAACTCCAGGGAGCGTGCCTGGGCAATCTGCCACATCACGTTGTAGGTGCCGTAGCTGCAATGTGGCTCGGGTTCGTAGAAGGTATAGACCGCCGAAAGCCCGTCGTCGAGCACGTCCAGGATGGACACCATCTTGAGCGCGCCGGGCTCTCCTGTTATGCCATCTGTTTCGCGGAACTCCACCAGACGTGAATTCACCCGGCTTTGCAGCAGAAACTGCGTGTATTGGTCGATGCTGTCATGGTCCATGCCGCCGCCCGCATGGCGGCCGTTCTGGTAGCGCAGATACAGCTGATAGTGCTCGGGTACAAAACACAGGCGCAATACCCGCGCCTGCAGATTGCCGTGCCGCACGGTAGCGCGCCGCTGGCTCCGATCCGGCTGAAACTCGTTCACCAGCACGCGCAAGGGGGTGCAGGCCTGGCAGCCATCGCAATAGGGGCGGTAAGTGAACATGCCACTGCGGCGAAACCCCTTGGCCACGAGATCGGAATACACATCGCTCTGGATCAGGTGGCTGGGCGTGGCGACCTGCGACCGTGCCTGCCTGTCCGGCAGATAACTGCAGGGGTAAGGGGCTGTCGCGTAGAACTGCAGGGTCTGCAGTGGTAGGTCATTGAGTTGCGTCATGCCGTGGGCGCCGTGAAGGGCAGCAGCTCGTTCCAGTATACGGGTTCAAACGACCACGAGAGGGCGGGCTGGTCCAGTGCGTTTTGTATGTGAAACAGGAACTGGGCTCGCGAGATTTCGTGGGCTCCCAATGAGGCCAGATGCCGTGTGTTCTGTTGGCAATCAATCATTGTCACACCCTGGCGGCGGCACAAGGCCACCAGGGCTGCAAGCGCGATCTTCGATGCATCGGTAGCGTGAGCGAACATCGATTCACCGAACACCGCCTGCCCCAGTGCGACGCAATACAGGCCGCCTGCCAGTTTTCCATCGATCCAGGTTTCAACGCTATGAGCATTGCCCGCAGCATGGAGGCGGGTGTAGGCTTCAACCATCTCGGGCACGATCCAGGTGCCAGCCTGCCCGTCGCGCTCCTTGGTAGCGCAGGCCGTGATCACTTCCAGGAAGTTGTGGTCTATGCGGATCTCGCAGGCTGTATTCGCTCGGAATGCCTGCAGGGTCCTGCGAAGCGAGCGATGGAGTCGGAAGTTCGCCACGGGCAAGACCATGCGTGGATCGGGAGCCCACCACAAGATGGGTTGCCCCGGGCCGTACCAGGGGAACGTGCCCTGGGCATACGCCGCTCGCAGATGCGCTACATCCAGCGTGCCACCGGCAGCCAGGAGTCCGGGGGCGGGGTCGTCGGGTCCCCATGCTTTCGCAGGGTCGGGTAGCGGATCTTCAAGCTCCAGCCAAGGCAGTTGCGGGGGCATGGGGTTGCAATACAAATAGGACTTGCGCAAATCGGCGTGCAACGGCCGCCTCGCATTGGGATGAGCCGCTTGGCTGGGCCAGTTTTGTGCAAGTCATGACAAAGAACTGTATTGTCAGGCAGGCACAGGGGTGGTGGATTTTCTTGAGGCGTATGAATGAAAAAGCCCACCATGCGTGAACATGGCGGGCTTCTTGGCTGGCTCCTCGACCTGGGCTCGAACCAGGGACCTACGGATTAACAGTCCGGCGCTCTACCGACTGAGCTATCGAGGAATGATCGGTATGTAAAAGGCCCCGCGTACACATGCAGGGCCTGCAAAATTCTTGGCTCCTCGACCTGGGCTCGAACCAGGGACCTACGGATTAACAGTCCGGCGCTC
>NZ_JBMDJC010000066.1:0-300 GCF_057808995.1 Acidovorax sp. FG60 | reverse complement strand
ACGCGCATGCCACCCCGCGCCCTGCGCGCCCCAGGCGCATACAGAAGGGAACCCAGAACATCCATTCGGGCCATTGCTGCGCTCGGCCGCGTCTCGCGGGCGCAAGCGCCACGCGCTGCGCAACCTGGGCCGAGCGCAGCAACGGCCCGTGTGGATGTTCGGCTGCCCAACCCCCCTGCTGGCTGCGCCTGCGGCGGGGCGGTTGGGGGGTGAGCATGGGCGTCGGAGCGCCCATGCCTCGCTAACTGACTCGCCGTGGTTGTCCGAGCGGCGCGCGCCAGCGCAAAGCGAGTTCCACGG
>NZ_JBMDJC010000065.1:0-368 GCF_057808995.1 Acidovorax sp. FG60 | reverse complement strand
ACACCCGATTGCCGCCACCTGGGGGCGGTCCGATTTGGCATCTTCTGACATGATGAGCATGGAGACCACCAAACGGGTGTGGCAAGCCCGGCTTGATCCTCGGCGCAACACACCTTCCATTGGAATCTACTCCCATGTAAAAGACCGGTGGGGCATCTTCCATGCGCAGCCCTTTGTGCTCAATGAGCGCCAGGCGGGCGTGGCCATTGAAGGTGTCATCCGCCAAGAAAAGCTGGAGACCAGCCAGCTTGCTGTGGATACCCATGGCTACACCGACTTTGCCATGTCACATGCCCGTTTGCTTGGTTTTGATCTTTGCCCGCGGTTGAAGGAACTCAAACAGCGCCACCTCTTTGTGCCACGCGGCA
>NZ_JBMDJC010000064.1:0-608 GCF_057808995.1 Acidovorax sp. FG60 | reverse complement strand
GATAACTTCAAAGACCTCAACGACACCCTGGGCCACGACATGGGCGACCAGCTCCTGTCCCAGGTCGCCACCCGCCTGGTGGGCAGCGTGCGCGAAGCCGACACCGTGGCCCGCTTTGGCGGCGACGAATTCGTCGTCATGCTCGAAGCCCTGGCCCCCGACCTGCAAGACGCCGCCACCCAGGCAGAAACCGTGGCCGAGAAACTCCTGGCCAGCCTGAACCAGCCCTTCGAACTCGACGGCGCCCAGCACTACAGCACCCCCAGCATCGGCATCACCCTCTTTGGCGACGAACGCCTCACGGTGGACGAACTCCTCAAACGCGCCGACCTGGCCATGTACCAGGCCAAGGCCGCAGGGCGCAACACCCAGCGCTTCTTCGACCCCGACATGCAAGCGGCCGTCAACGCCCGCTCCAACCTGGAAGCCGACCTGCGCCAGGGCCTGGCCCGGGGCGAACTGCTGGTGCACTACCAGCCCGTCGTGGACCACCAATCCCAGCTCATGGGCGCAGAAGCCCTGGTGCGCTGGCGCCACCCCCAGCGCGGCATGATCAGCCCCGGCGACTTCATCCCCCTGGCCGAACAGACCGGCCTGATCCTCCCTTT
>NZ_JBMDJC010000063.1:0-629 GCF_057808995.1 Acidovorax sp. FG60 | reverse complement strand
ACCGAAGAAGCCCTCGCACGCTGCGTTGTCAGGCGAGCAGGCCTTGCGGGACATCGAGCGGGTGAGCTTGGCCTCGCTCATTCTGGATAGCCAGCCAGGCCAGCGGTAGTGACCTCCGCGGTCTGAGTGGACCACTGGTCGATCGCTTGTCTCTGTGACGGTCTCGATGGCTGCATCCAGCATGGTGTTGACCAGCTCTGCATCCGGACTCGTGCCGATGGTCCAGCTCACCACCATCCCGTCGAAGCAATCGATGATCGGCGACAGGTAGACCTTGCCTGCAGGGATCTGGAACTCCGTGATGTCGGTCAGCCATTTCTTGTTGGGGGCTGCTGCCTGGAAGTCACGGTTGATGATGTTCTCTGGTGCTGGGCTGATCTCGCCCAGGTAAGACGCATACCGACGCCTCTTGGGTTTTGCAACGACCAGGCTCTCTTGCTTCATCAGCCGCTGTATCACCTTCTCGGAGATCGGGCCTTGCTCTCTGGCCAGTGAGGCTTGCAGCCTGCGGTAGCCATAGCAGCGGTGATTGGACTCGAAGATCTCGGTGATGGACTGGCGCACCCTCACGTACTTGTCTCCGATTGCCGCGCGGGCCCGATGGTAGAAGTACGAGCTACGCGCAAGAC
>NZ_JBMDJC010000062.1:0-655 GCF_057808995.1 Acidovorax sp. FG60 | reverse complement strand
GCTTTGCGTACCCAAACAATCGCCGCAGAATACTGTGCATTTGTACAGTATTCATGTCAGCCACTTCCAAGCCCAAGCTCTACAACCCACGCCACCCCGAACGCACGCTGCTCTACCAAACGGTAGCCGAGCACTACGAGACCTGGCTAGAGTTGGCCAGCGCGGGTCAGTTCGACGGCCAGGGCGACCACCACACCCCCAAGCCCTTCGTGCGCAAAGCGTTTGCCAAGTATCTTGAGTGCGGCATCTTTGCCCATGGCTTTGCCCGCGCTCGCTGCGGCGACTGTGGGCACGACTACTTTGTAGCCTTCTCCTGCAAAGGCCGGGGAGTCTGCCCCTCGTGCACCACGCGGCGGATGGTGGAGACGGCGGCACACCTGAGCGACCACGTTTTCCCCCGCCTGCCGGTGCGCCAGTGGGTGCTCTCCGTGCCCAAGAGGTTGCGGTACTTCATGCAACGCGACGGAGCGGTGCTGAGCATGGTGCTGCGCATCTTTCTGCGGGTGATCGCACAAACTCTGCAGACCCACAGCCCCGGTGCGGCCCATATGGACAAGGCAGGCCTGCACATCGGTGCCATCGCCTTCATTCACCGATTCGGCTCCAGCCTCAATGAACACGTCCACTTCCACGTTTGTGTGGTGGACGGGGTGTT
>NZ_JBMDJC010000061.1:0-679 GCF_057808995.1 Acidovorax sp. FG60 | reverse complement strand
AACCTGATGTCAGTAGCGTGCACGCACGCTGGTGACTCCGGGTGGGCTCAGCCCATGGGCGGCGTGAGGGTGCCCACCGCCCGCCACGCGATCGGTCAGCGCGGCTGCTCGACGATAGCCGCCGTGATGCGGCGCACCACAGGCAGCACCAGCAACAGCGTGGGGAAGGCCACTACCCAGGACAGCGCCCAGGCACTCAGCCACAGGCGCGGGAGGTCCAGCGAGAAGCCCGCCACGCGCACGGTGCTGATCAGGGACACGATGAAGGTCATGAGCAGCGACAACAGCAGTGGCATGACCCAGGCCGCCGAGCGTGCGGGCAATCTGCGCAGCCCGAGGAAGGTCTGGCGGGACGACGGCGGGAGCGAGGAAGGTTGGTTCATTGAAATTCCAGAAAGCAGACCGGTCAAGCAAGGTGCCGCCCCCACCCTGCAGCAGATGCAGGCCAGGGACCACAACCCCGGCAGGGCCGGTGTTGGTTGGCACGTTGATGGACGCAAGAACGTGTTTGCGGTCTTTTCGGGGCCGCGTTGGGGCGCAATCGGGATGAGTGGCTGCTTCGGATGCGCAGCTTGGGCCCATGCCCATGCAAGCAGCCGGGGCATCCAATCGCCCGATTTCGCCCCAACCCTTCGGGCAAGTGCCTTGCCGGGCGGTCTGCGGCGTTGCGGCGCTTGTG
>NZ_JBMDJC010000060.1:0-768 GCF_057808995.1 Acidovorax sp. FG60 | reverse complement strand
TCGATGAGCCGAACCCGCAAGGCGACTCACCGAACCCGGTTCAGGAATGGTTTTTTGACCCGGCTTTTTTGAGACGCTTTTTAACTTCCAAGGATTTTCATCATGAACAACACCGCCCGCTTCCTCTCCATCGCTGCCGTTGCCGCTTTCGCCTCTTTCGGCGCACAGGCTGACGAAGCCGATGCTTCGCAATTCGCTACCAAATTTGAAACCAACCGCACCCGCGCTGAAGTGCAGGCAGAAGCCGCCAGCGTTGCCCAGACCCGCTCCATCGAGCCAGCAGGCTCGCGTGTGTTGACCTACACGTCCACGGCTGACCGCGCTGCCGTGCGTGCCCAGGCTGCCGAAGCCCTGCGCGCTGGCCAGATCCCTTCGGGCGAGCGTGGTTGATTCTTGTTGAATCCACGCTTCACACGTTTTCGTATTGCCAAGTACCTCGTCCCTATTTTTTGAATTTCACTGGAGTTTCACCATGAACAAGTCTGTCCGTTTCCTCTCTATCGCCGCTGTTGCCGCTTTCACTGCTTTCGGCGCCCACGCTGACGAAGCCGATGGTTCGCAATTTGCCCTGAAGTTCGACACGAACCGCACCCGTGCCGAAGTGGCCGCTGAAGCCGCCACCGTGGCCCAGACCCGCAGCATCGAGCCTGCTGGTTCGCGTGTGGTGACCTACACGTCCACGGCTGACCGCGCTGCTGTGCGCGCCCAGGCTGCTGAAGCCCTGCGCACTGGCAAGATCCCTTCGGGCGAATTCAGCGCCATGTAATT